>NZ_SNWT01000009.1:0-115867 GCF_004362265.1 Idiomarina sp. 017G
ACCATAAACAGGCCGTATATATGCGAGCGCCCCGACATTTACCACGAGTTGCCGTTGCAAAACGGGAGGGGACCATATATGACGTTCACGTCAGGAATGGCACCTCACCTGACATAAATGTCAGGCTACGTGATTAATCCTGCATATAATTTTTTGGTAAATCGATTTTAGCTGCGCCGGACTTCACCGCGGCTTCGGCAACGGCGCGCGATACGCGTGGACACAAGCGCGGGTCAATTGGCTTAGGAATAATATAATCACGGCCGAAGGTTAATTCTTTGACACCGGCCGCTTTCAATACCGATTCCGGCACTGGCTCTTTCGCCAGCTGACGAATAGCTTCCACTGCTGCAACTTTCATTTCGTCGTTAATCGCAGTAGCACGCACATCTAATGCACCGCGGAACATAAACGGGAAGCATAAAACGTTGTTCACCTGGTTCGGGTAGTCTGAGCGTCCGGTGCCCATAATCAGGTCATCACGTGCGGCCATAGCGGTTTCCGGCTTAATCTCCGGGTCTGGGTTAGAGCAGGCAAACAGAACCGGGTTAGGTGCCATAAGTTTTAGCTCTTCTGCGCTGAGTAAGTTTGGTCCTGAAACCCCAACAAAGATATCGGCACCTTCAATAACGTCTTTTAGCGTACGTTTGTCAGTATTGTTGGCAAACAGCTGTTTGTATTCGTTTAAGTCATCGCGACGGGTGTGAATAACGCCTTTTGAGTCGAGCATATAAATGTGCTCGCGTTGTGCGCCACATTTAATTAAAAGCTCCATACAGGCAATGGCGGCAGCACCGGCACCAAGGCAAACAATGCGAGATTCTGCCAGGTTTTTACCCTGAATTTCTAACGCATTCAGCATACCGGCGGCCGTCACAATGGCAGTACCGTGCTGATCATCATGGAATACCGGTACATTGCAGCGCTCTATTAAGGCTTGTTCAATTTCAAAGCACTCAGGGGCTTTAATGTCTTCTAAGTTAATACCACCAAAGGTATCGGCAATGTTAGCAACGGTATTGATAAAGTCCTGAGTAGTACGATGATTCACTTCAATATCAATAGAGTCGAGTCCGGCGAAGCGTTTAAATAGAAGAGCTTTACCTTCCATGACCGGTTTTGATGCCAGCGGTCCCAGGTTTCCTAAGCCAAGAATGGCAGTTCCGTTAGTAATAACCGCAACCATATTGCCTTTGGCCGTATAACGGTAAGCCGCGTCCGGGTCCTGAGCAATTTCCCTAACCGGCTCTGCGACGCCCGGACTGTAGGCCAAAGCTAAATCTTTGCTGGTTTCTGCGGGAGTGGTGAGTTCAACCGAAATTTTACCCGGGGTCGGGTATTCGTGGTAATCCAGTGCCTGTTGGCGAAAATCTGTCATGCGGTGATACCTGAGTCTGGTTATCAGAATGCCAGTCAGTCTATCGCTTTTATGCTAAGAAACAAATCTTACCTCCGTCTTTATGCCGAATGACGAGAACTAAATTTAATGAGTGTTCAAAAGTACACCAGTTAACTTTTCGTTAACAATAGGAGGTTTAGGCAAGCGGGCACAAAAAAAGGCGCTGTTTAGCGCCTTTCTCTTAAGATCTGCTATTAAGCAGCGTTTTCTATAGGTTTTCTTAGGAGTCTTTCTTGCCCAGAGCACCAAAACGCTTCTTAAATTTATCAACACGACCACCAGTGTCCATTACACGTTGCTTACCAGTGTAGAACGGGTGGCACTCTGAACAGACGTCCAGGTGAAGATCTTCTGAGCGGGTTGAACGCGTTTCGAACGTGTGACCGCAAGAACAGCTGACTTTTAAAGTCTCGTACTTAGGATGAATACCTTGTTTCATGGGGTTACCTCAGTTATGGGCCGCATCGCCATTCGATCCAAAGCCGAACACCATGCGCAAAAAAACATCAATGAATTAAGAGCCGCGCATTTTATGTGATCCTGAGCCTGTGATCAAGTAGAATCTGCTGCCTTGTATTCTGCGCGGTAGCGTTCCAGAATAGAGCCATGAAGCAAGCCAGCACCGGTAGCGAACGACGTTATAAAGTCGCACTGCCGCTACCTCTTCGACAAACCTATGATTATCTGTGCAAAAGTGCCGAGCCACTGCCGCAGGGAGTCCGCGTGCGCGTGCCTTTTGGCCAGCGTCAGCTAGTGGGTTACGTGGTTGCCGAAGCCAGTGACGAACCGCCAACATTTGAACTGAAGTCGGTTGCTTCGGTTCTCGATGAGCAGCGACTGTGGCCGGATGATATCTGGCAGCTGGTGCGCTGGTCTTCCGACTACTACCATCATTCATTGGGGGATGTAGCCGCTAATAGCCTGCCGGTTCTGTTGCGCAAAGGCGATGCGCCGGAATATCTGACCGAAACTTTTTATGCGTTGACCGACTTAGGCCGGGCGCAGTCCATTAATGATTTAAAAGGGGCTGCAAGACAGCAGCAGGTGCTGGCGGCGCTTAAATATCAGCCGCTCAGGCGCAGCGACTTGACCGATATAGGCGTCACCTCAGCCGTGCTTCGTACCTTACAGGATAAAGGCTGGATTGAAGTGCGCGAGCAGGCACCGACTAAGAATCAGGGCTGGCAAAAGCAGTCATCGGTGCTAAAAGAGCAGGGGCATGCACTAAATACCGAGCAGGCAGTGGCGGTTTCGACCATTAACCAACAGCAGAAGCACAGTACGTTGTTGCTGGAAGGGGTTACTGGTAGTGGCAAAACCGAAGTGTATTTGCAAGCCATGGAACCGGTGCTGGAGCGTGGAGAGCAGGTGTTGGTGCTGGTACCGGAAATAGGCCTGACTCCACAGACTTTACAGCGCTTTAAAGAGCGTTTTGACGCGCCGGTGGTCATGCTGCACTCCGGTATGAGTGACAGAGAACGTTTGAATACCTGGCTGGACGCGAAGCACGGACATGCGGCAATCATTATCGGTACCCGTTCGGCGGTGTTCACACCCTGCCAGAAGCTCGGACTTATCGTGGTCGATGAAGAACATGACTTGTCTTACAAGCAACAGGACGGCTTTCGCTACCACGCTCGGGATATTGCCATTAAACGGGCGTCTTTACTGAATATTCCGCTGGTACTGGGTAGTGCAACGGCCTCGCTGGAAACGCTGAATAACGCGGTCAGCAAGCGTTTTCACTGGCTTAAGCTGGGGCAGCGAGCTGGTGGTGCGCAAATGGTTAAACACGAGCTTATTGACCTGAAGCAGCAGCCCATTAAAGCCGGTGTTTCCAAAGCGTTGCAGGAACAGATTCAGGTAGAAATTGAACGCGGTAATCAGGTATTGCTGTTTCTTAACCGTCGCGGTTTTGCACCGGCGTTAATGTGTCATGAATGTGGCTGGCTGGCGCAGTGTCATCGTTGTGACGCTTATTACACCGTACATAAAGCTCATCACCAGTTGCAGTGTCATCATTGCGGTAGTCAGCAGCGAATACCTAAGCAGTGCGGTTCCTGCGGCTCCACGCACTTAATTTCACATGGTGTGGGTACCGAGCAGTTAGAGCACAGCCTGAAGGAGATGTTTCCGGGTCGTGGAGTGCTGCGCATTGACCGGGACTCCACCCGCCGTAAAGGCCAACTGGATGATTACCTGCAAAAGGCCACCAACAATGAGTATCCGCTGCTGGTCGGCACGCAGATGCTGGCAAAAGGCCATCACTTTCCCCATGTCACTCTGGTGGCGCTGTTGGATGTTGATGGTGCGCTTTACAGTGCGGATTTCCGGGCAGCAGAGCGTTTAGGCCAGCTTTATACTCAGGTAGCGGGGCGCGCCGGGCGGGAGCACAAAGCCGGCAAGGTGGTGCTGCAAACCCATCATCCGGAACACGACTTAATTCAGGACTTACTCAACAACGGTTATTCACATTTCGCGTTGACGGCTTTAGCCGAACGCCAGCAAAGCGAGCTGCCGCCGTTCTCTTATTTGGCGTTGTTCCGTGGCGAAGCAACCGACAGAGACTCGGTGGTACAGGCTATGACCCAAATTCAGCAGTTAATGCCGCAGGTGGAAGGTGCGTTTTTACTGGGGCCGATGCCAGCTTTAATGGAGCGTAAAGCTGGTCGTTACCGCTATCAATTACTGTTACATTGTCAGTCACGTAAATTGCGTTTTCAGCTTATCGAACACTTGTTGCCGCAGATTAACGCCTTGCCGTTATTGAAAAAAGTGCGCTGGTCACTGGACATTGATCCACAAGACTTCAGCTGATTAACAACTAAGCGGTTTTTTTTATCGAGCGTAGCGATTAAACTAAGCGCTTTGAATTTCCTCTTCGATTTTTCATACAGGTAGTCGCATTAATGAAAGAACAACTTGAACAGTTACTGGCCGAAGCCATTGGTCAACTTAAAGCACAGGGCACAATTCCGGCGGATCATTCAGTAAACATTCAGTTGGACCGACCCCGCGATAAGTCTCACGGTGACTTTGCGACAAACCTGGCATTAATGCTGGCAAAGCCTGCGAAATCGAATCCGCGTCAGTTGGCAGAAGCCATTGTTGCCGCGGTTCCGGAAAACTCTTTACTGTCAAAAATGGACATTGCGGGTCCCGGCTTTATTAACTTCACCATTTCGCAGGACCAGCTGAAAGACCAGCTAACCGCAATGCTTAACAGCGACAGCCTGAACGTGGATGTGGCAGAAGAAAGCAAAACCATTGTTATTGACTACTCGTCGCCTAACCTGGCCAAAGAAATGCACGTAGGCCATTTACGTTCAGCCATTATTGGCGATGCCGTGTCCCGTGTGTGTGAATTTTTAGGGCACAAAGTGATTCGCCAGAACCACGTGGGCGACTGGGGCACGCAGTTCGGCATGCTCTTAGCGTACATGGAAGCGCTGGATAATCAGTCTGCTGAATATGAGCTGAGCAACCTGGAGACTTTCTATAAAGCCGCCAAGCAACGTTTTGACGAAAGCGAAGAGTTTGCTGACCGTGCACGTCAGCTAGTCGTAAAACTGCAGTCGGGCGACGAATACTGCCTGAAGCTGTGGAACCAGTTTATTGATGTGTCATTGAGCCATTGTCAGGACGTTTACGACCGTTTAGGCGTTAAACTGACTCGTGACGATGTGATGGCTGAAAGCGCCTACAACGACAAGTTACCGGGTGTTATTGAGCACCTGCGAGAAAAAGGCCTGTTGACGGAAGATCAGGGGGCACAATGTGTGTTCCTTGAAGAATACAAAGGCAAAGAAGGCGAGCCGCTGCCAATTATTGTGCAGAAAAAAGGTGGGGGTTATCTTTATGCCACTACCGACTTAGCCGCCATTGAGTACCGTCAGAAAGAACTGGGCGGCGACCATTTGATGTACTTTGTGGATGCCCGTCAGGCACTGCATTTTGACCAAATTTTTACGCTGGCGCGCAAAGCCGGTTTTGTGGAAGGCGATATACAGCTGAACCATTACGGTTTTGGTACAGTAATGGGCAAAGACGGTAAACCTTATAAAAGTCGTGACGGCGGCGTAACCAAGCTGGCTGACTTACTGGATGAAGCCGAACGCCGTGCGCTGGAACTATTGCAGCAAAAAACTACCGACCTTAGCGAAGAGCAGCAGAAACGAGTTGCTGAAGTAGTGGGTATTAGCTCAGTTAAATACGCGGACTTATCGAAAAACCGTACCAGCGACTACGTTTTCGACTGGAACCACATGCTGACTTTTGAAGGCAACACTGCACCTTACCTGCTTTATGCTTTCACCCGCGTGAACAGTATTTTTGACCGTTTAGGCGACACCGCCTTTGACCGTAACGCAGATATTATTCTGAGTGATGAGCGCGAGCTGGCGCTAGCGAATCAGTTGGTCCGTTTTAACGAAGTACTGCATCAGGTTCAGGATAAAGCGATGCCGCATTTCTTATGTGGTTTTCTGTTTGATTTGGCCGGTCGCTTCTCCAGTTTTTACGAAGCCTGCCCAATTTTGAACCAGGAAGACGAAGCGCTTCGTAACAGCCGCCTGAAATTGTCGATGTTAACGGCTAATGTGCTGAAGCAAGGTCTGGAATTGCTGGGCATTCCAACTCTGGAGAAAATGTAACGCACTATGGATTACGCGAATCGTAAGCCAAAGTCGCCGAAACGTAAGCCGACTAAGAAAAAAGGAACCAATAAAAAACAGCAACGCGGCGCAAAACCGGTTGCTGAGCGAAAACCGGTGCCCTGGTTTGTGGTCGCTGTTGCCATTGGTCTCATTGCTTTCTTTACCTATATTCTGGTGCAAATTAGTGGTAAGTCTGAACAGGTTGAACAGCCGCAGGTGCAACCACCTCCGGCGGATTTATTGCCGAAAAAATCGGCTGAGCGCTGGCGTTATATTGAAGAGTTAAGAAGTAAAGAAGTAGAAGTGGATGTGCCGGAACGTGAAGTGGGTCCACCGAAACTCATGCAATGTGGCTCTTTCCGTCAGCAGGAGGACGCCGAAAGGTTGCGTGCACAAATTGCGATGGCGGGGCTGGAATCTCAGGTGCGCTCGACTGAAGGCAGTAATGGGCTTTGGTACCGAGTCATTCTGGGGCCTTATGAAACCAAACGCGATGCCGAACGTGATCGCCATAAATTGCAGCGTAATCAGGTGTTTGGCTGCGCAATCTGGAACTGGAATATCGATTAGTCGACATTCACCATTGAAAAATACGATATAGACCCTCAAATACTTGTCATCGATGTCACTAAGACAAAAAAGAGGGTCTTGATTTGACTACTATCGTATCTGTTCGCCGCGGCGATAAAGTTGTTATTGGCGGTGATGGCCAGGTTTCTCTGGGTAATACCGTAATGAAAGGCAACGCGCGCAAAGTGCGTCGTCTATACCACGATAAAGTGCTGGCAGGTTTTGCCGGTGGCACCGCTGACGCTTTCACACTATTCGAACGTTTTGAATCCAAACTTGAGCAACATCAGGGGAACCTGATGCGTGCGGCTGTGGAGCTGGCAAAAGACTGGCGTACCGACCGTGCTTTGCGCCGACTGGAGGCATTGCTTGCGGTTGCTGACAAAGAAACGTCATTAATTATTACCGGTAATGGCGATGTCGTGCAGCCGGAAAACGACTTGATCGCGATTGGCTCCGGTGGGCCGTTTGCGCAGTCGGCAGCAAGAGCTTTGCTGGAAAATACTGACTTAAATGCCCGCGACATTGTGCAAAAAGCACTGACCATTGCAGGCGATATTTGCGTGTATACCAACGGCAACCAGACCATTGAAGAAGAAGAGTCTATTGCTGAAGACAAAACGAAGCAGGGGAAAAAATAAGATGTCTGAGATGACCCCAAGAGAAATTGTAGACGAATTAAACCGACATATTATTGGTCAGGATAAAGCCAAACGCGCTGTCGCTGTTGCTTTGCGTAATCGCTGGCGCCGGATGCAGCTGGATGACGAGCTGCGTCAGGAAGTAACACCTAAGAATATCTTAATGATAGGTCCTACCGGTGTGGGCAAAACGGAAATTGCCCGTCGGCTGGCTAAATTAGCGAGAGCGCCTTTTATTAAAGTTGAAGCGACTAAGTTCACAGAAGTGGGTTATGTGGGTAAAGAAATTGAATCCATTATTAAGGATTTAACCGACGTTGCTGTGAAACAAACGCGCGAAGAAATGATGCAGAAGGTACGTTACCGCGCTGAAGAAGCGGCGGAAGAGCGTATTCTGGATGTACTGCTGCCACCAGCTAAGACGTCTTCTTCTGGTTGGGCTCAGCAACAGGAAGAGACGCCGGAAAACGATGACCAACGTGGCACGCGTCAGGTATTCCGTAAGAAATTGCGTGAAGGCCAGCTGGACGACAAAGAAATAGAAATTGATTTAGCCATGCCGCAAATGGGTGTTGAAATTATGGCGCCGCCGGGAATGGAAGAAATGACGTCGCAATTGCAGAACATGTTCCAGAACATGGGCAGCGATAAGACCAAGGCGCGCAAAATGCGCATTAAAGACGCTTACAAACAATTGGTTGATGAGGAAGCGGCAAAGCTGCTGAATCCTGACGACGTTAAAGAAGCCGCTATTGAGTCGGTTGAGCAGAACGGCATTGTCTTTTTAGATGAAATTGACAAAATTTGTAAGCGTGGTGATACCAGCGGGCCAGACGTTTCCCGCGAAGGTGTACAGCGCGATTTACTGCCTTTGGTTGAAGGAACCACGGTGAATACCAAGCATGGTATGATAAAAACCGATCATATTCTGTTTATTGCTTCTGGTGCATTCCAGATGAGCAAGCCGTCAGACCTTATCCCTGAATTACAGGGGCGTTTGCCTATTCGGGTTGAGTTGGAAGCACTGACTAGTGGTGACTTTGTTCGCATTCTGACAGAGCCAAGCGCGTCGCTGACCACTCAGTATCATGCTCTGCTGAACACTGAAGGCGTAGAGGTAAGCTTTACTGAAGAAGGTATCCAGCGCATTGCTGAAGTGGCCTTCCATGTAAACGAAACCACAGAAAATATTGGTGCGCGTCGCTTACATACGGTGCTGGAGCGTTTAATGGAAGAAATTTCGTTCCATGCCACTGACCACAGCGGTGAGAAACTGGTTATTGATGCCGACTACGTGAATGAACATGTCGGTGAGCTGTCACAGGACGAAGACTTAAGCCGGTTCATCCTGTAAAAAAACTCTGCAGAAATTGTAGAGCTAGAAAGCCGTTGCAAACTCTCCGGGTGGCAACGGCTTTTTGTCGCCCTGAATTTGGCGTTCAATAAACTGCTCGGCAAATTGCAGACGCATTGGTGGTGAATAGAAGTAGCCCTGCATCATGTCGCAACCCAGCTTTTGCAACATGTCCTGTTGCTCTTCGGTTTCAATGCCTTCGGCAATAACGCGTTTACCCAGACCGTGAGACAAACGGATCATAGCTTTTAAAATGGTGACATCGTTATTATTTTGCTGCAGTTCGCTGACAAAGCTGCGGTCTATTTTAATTTTGTTAATAGGTAATGAGCGAAGGTAAGCCAGTGAAGAATGGCCGGTACCAAAGTCATCAATAGAAATGCCAAAACCCATTTCCCGCAACCGCTGGATAACACTCATGCCGTTGTGTAAATCTGACATAGCTACGTTTTCGGTAATCTCAAGCTCCAGCCATTCAGGTGAAATACTGTAGTCTTCCAGTAGTTGCTGCATTTTTTCGATTAATTGAAAATGCTGAAATTGCGGCGCGGATAAATTCACCGCTATGGGCCAGCAGAGACCAAACTTTTGTTTCCAGGAGGCAAGGATAGCCGCCGCGTGGTTCAGCACCCAGTCATCCAGTTCGGTGGAAAGCCCCAATTGCTCGATATATGGCAGAAACTCTGCTGGACTCAGTAGGCCGCGATCAGGATGTTGCCAGCGGATCAGGGCTTCAAAGCCGCAAAGCTGTTGATGGTCAAAATCAAACTGCGGCTGAAGATACAGGGTGAACTCATTTTCCCGCATCGCGCGTCGCAAAATTGGCTCCATATCAACCAGGTAAGAGTACATCTCATCCATGCCCCGCTCATAAACGGTAACACTGGGCTGGTGTGACTGCTTTGCCTGAGTCAGCGCAATGGTTGCTTTGTTCAGCAGAACTTCTGAGCGACTGCCGTGCTGAGGGTAGCGGGAAATGCCAATACCAGCGGCAATATTCAACGTTTTTTCACCCACTTCAATGGGCTTACTCAGTGTGTCCTGAAGTTCTGCAGCTAAATCTTTTATAAGACTGCGACTTTTTAAATGATCAAAGGCAATAGCAAAGACATCGCCGCTGATACGGGATACCGCCAGGGGCTGTTTGCGAAAGTTCTGCAGGCGTCGGGCAATTTCTTTTAACACCTGGTCACCACCGCGAATACCAATGTTTTCGTTAACCACTTTAAAGCGACTGACGCCAATAAGCATAATGGTTAACTGGCGGTTATTACTGCGGCAATACTCGATGAATAAAGGAATTTTACTGACTAGCTGATCACGGTTAGAGACTCCGGTCAGTGCGTCATGGGTATGCAGATACTCGGCTCTTTGAATGGCGCGCACGGCAGTATTGCGTTCAGATTCCAGTAGCCAAATAATTATACCGACAATGACAGCTGCAATGAGGATAACGGTGAACAGTGCCTGAAAGCTGAGGATCCAGTCAATGGCGTTGCCGGGCAAGAAGAAAATAGCACCGAGTACAATAAAGTTTTTAAAACCAATGCTGAAAAAGCCACCGGATACCAGTTTAGGGCCGAGACCGCTCCCTAATTTGCGCCACATAAACAAGCTGACCGCCACTAAGACTGAACCTGTGACCAGAAACCTCATAAACCCGGCATTGGGCGTGCTACCAGCGTAGCTGATGGTTGGTTCCAGCCAAAAGTATGAAATAATGCCGCCCAGCAAAGATGCCGCATAAGCTATGTATTGCCAGTAGTTTTGTGGTTTTTTATTAAAAGCGGCGCAAGAGGCACCCAGGGCAATAAAAGAAATGGCGAGGTACTGGCAGGTTAAAGCAACCCCCTGTAAACCACTGGACCAGCTAAGCGCAGACTCAGGCGCGATCATGGCGCTACCGGCCAGAAAGGCTCTGATGATTTCTCCGGGACCAAATGCACAGCAGGCGAAAGCCCAGTAGCCTAGATAATCGCGCTGATAGTATCTATGGTAATACATCAGTAAAGCGGCAAATCCGAGCAGAAAAACTGCCTGTATTGAATGCGCAAAGGTCTCTATAGCCAGACTGGTCATGAGGTCAAGCTGGGGCATGAAAATAGCAATTCACTTTATTATTATTATGGTTAGTTAGATTAAACGGGTTTTTATCCTATAATTCAAGGGTTTCGTTGCCGCTATCAGGTTGCTTTTGTCCGCACCGGATAGCAGGTATACTGCCAGCTACTGCTATAGCAACGTCAGGAATACAATCATGGAATACAACACTTCAGAACTTTGCGATTTATACCCCGATATGGTCGATGTGGTTGAACCCATGTTTGAGTCTTACGGAGGCCGCAGCTCTTTTGGCGGAAGTTTGGTTATTATCAAGTGCCACGAAGATAAAGGGCTTATTGAGGAAACCATTGCTGCCGACGGTGGTGGTAAGATTCTATTGATTGATGGTGGTGGTTCATCGCGCCGCGCTCTGGTTGATGCAGCCATTGCTGAGCAAGCCATGGATAACGACTGGGAAGGCATTGTCTGTTATGGCGCCGTGCGCGAAGTTGACGCGCTGGAAGAGCTGGATATTGGGATTCTGGGCGTTGCTTCTATTCCGGTTGGCGCTATTAGCGAAGGCGTAGGTGAACTGAATGTGCCGGTAAACTTTGGTGGCGTAACCTTTTTGCCGGAAGACCACCTTTATATCGATACTACTGGCGTTATCTTGTCTCCGGAACCATTAGATATTGAATGATGAGTGACATCTCTTACTTAGAACTGACCGACCCGGCAAAATGGGTCACGGTACGTGAACAGGAAACGAAAATTGGCCAGGCCATTCGGGGGCTCTCTGAACAAGGCACTTACGAAGAAAGCCTGGCGGCAGCCTGGGAAGACGGCCAGCGTGTAGCATTAGTCGGTATTCCCGAGAGTATCGGTGTGCGAGCCAACCTTGGTCGCGCCGGTGCCGATGACGGTTGGCAGGCTTTTTTGAAAAGCTTCTTAAACCTGCAAAAAACGGGGCTACTTTCTACGCACGAACTGTTGTTGGTTGGAGCGGTTAATTGCGACGACTTAAACGAAAAGGCCGCTGAACTCGATGCTACAGACGCCCATGATCTGGCCACTTTACGTGAACTTTGCGCGCAGGTTGATGCCCGCGTCGAGAAAATTCTGACGCCGTTATTCGAGCAGGGTTTTGAGGTGATTGTTATTGGCGGGGGTCACAATAATGCGTATCCGCTGCTGAAGAGTTTGCATAAAGTGACAGAGGAAGCTTGTGGTGCGGTCAATTTAGACCCTCATGCAGACTTTCGTCCGCGCGAAGGCCGCCACTCCGGCAATGGCTTTAGTTACGCTTATATGGAAGGTGCGCTGGAGTTTTACCATATTGTTGGTTTGCATCAGGGCAAAAACTCTGCCAGTAGCCTGCGTCAGCTGCAAGACGCTGGCATGCGTTATCATACCCTGCATCGCTTATATGAGCGTCCATTTGTTGAGGTGATGGACGAAGTGGTAGCAAAAGCCGTGTCCTGGCAGAGGCCGCTAGGTATTGAAGTTGATGTTGATGCATTAAATGCCGTACCAGCCAGCGCTGTAAACTATGTTGGTTTGAGTCTGGGGCAGGGTTTTCAGTACGTTAAGCGCTTAGCAGAGGTGAACGAAGCGCGTTATTTACACCTTGCCGAAGCCGCTCCTTCTTTGTGCAGTACCGGCTTCGACGAAGGCATGAAAATATGCGGACAGTTGCTTAGCGAGCTGACCACGGCTTACTTACACGGTCGTGAGCGACGCCGTTAAACCATAAGGTTTTTAACGGGTTCACACCAAACTGGTACGTGAGCTCAGCGGCGTCTTTGCAACTCCATAGTGCTAAATCTGCGTAACAGCCTTCTGCAATAACGCCGCGCTGGTTTTCGCCTAATGCTTTTGCTGCATTGACGGTAACGCCCCGCAGACACTCTTCCGGTGTCATGTGGAAAAAAGTCGCAGCCATTTGCAGCATTAACGGTAAGTTATGAATCGGTGATGAACCCGGGTTTGCATCGGTGGCAATGGCCATGGGAACACCGTGTTTGCGCAGTAACTCAACTGGCGGTTTTTGCGTGTCGCGCAGGAAGTAAAATGCGCCGGGCAATAACACCGCCACCGTGCCATTTTCGGCCATGGCCTTAACACCTTCTTCATCCAATTGCTCAAGATGATCAGCCGATAATGCCTGATAATCCGCGGCCAGCTTGGCACCTTTCTGGTTGGTGATTTGCTCGGCGTGAAGCTTAATTGGCAGTTCTAAGTCTTTTGCCGTTTTAAATACTTTTTCGGTTTGTGCCGGGCTAAACCCAATACTTTCACAAAAGGCATCAACCGCGTCGACCAGGCCTTCATTAGCCAGCGTCGGTAAAATGTTTTGAATAATTTCTTCAATATAGCCGTCGGCGTTATCCTTGAACTCAGGTGGCACTGCGTGTGCCGCCAGCAAAGTGGTTTTAATGTTCACTGGTAACTGTTCGGCTAACTGACGCGCTACGGTTAATTGTTTGCGCTCATTTTCCAGATCCAAGCCGTAACCGGACTTCACTTCTATGGTGGTAACTCCTTGTGACATGAGCGTTTCTGCGCGCTCTAACGCCAGTGTCAGTAACTCTTCTGCGGAGGCCTCGCGGGTGGCTTTAACCGTACTTTTGATACCGCCGCCCTGCTCAGCAATTTCCTGATAGCTGGCGCCATGCAGGCGTTGCGCGAATTCGTTAGCGCGGGATCCGGCCCATACCAGGTGAGTGTGGCAATCAATTAACCCGGGAGTCAGCAGACCACCGTTACCGTCAATGACTTCTGCAGTCGGGGTGGCGGGGGCGTCAAAAGCGGCACCCACAAATTCAATTTTGCCCTTATTAATAATGACTGTAGCGTCCTGGATAAGGCCATAACCCTTATCATCAGTCATTGTCGCTGCGTTGATATTTTCTATGCGTTGCATAACAGTCCTTTAAGGTTGGTTCTGATAAAAGAGTAGCAAAATCTGCTTGTATATACAATTATTCTGAACTAGACTTTTAGCCTCAAAAACATCGAATCATGTCATTTACATGTTGGGGTCGGGATGAACAAGTTCTCAAAGATAAAACAGCATATTTATCTGAAGATAGAATCCGGTGAGTGGCCTGAAAACCACCCTGTCAGTTCAGAAAATGCCTTGTCGGCGCAGTTTTCTGTCAGTCGAATGACGGCAAGACGCGCGCTACAGGAACTGGCCGATGAGGGGCTGGTCATTCGGACTCAGGGCTCTGGTACCTACGTTGCGCCAATTAAATCGCAAACCTCGTTCATGGCCATTCGCAATATTGCCGATGAAGTGCGTTCACGTGGCCACGATTACCGCGCCAAAGTGCATATGCTGAAAGAACAACCCGCCTCGACTCAGGTAGCTGAAGCGCTGGAGCTGGAAGAAGGGAGCCCGGTATTTCATTCGCTAATCACTCACTATGAAAATGACTTGCCGGTGCAGCTGGAAGAACGTTTTGTTAACCCCAAACTGGTTCCCGATTATCTTAAGCAGGACTACAGCAAGGTAACCCCGCACGAATATTTGTGTGTGGTTAGTCCGCTCACCGAAGCCAGTCATCAAATTGAAGCTATTCTGCCGGTCAATACTCTCTGCCAATACTTAAGTATCGACCGTCACGAACCTTGTCTCAGAATTTTGCGCCGCACCTGGAGCTCAGGTGGCGTGGTGACTTTCGCCACGCTGACCCATCCGGGCTCCCGCTTTAAGTTAGGCGGCCATTTAACCTTTAAGGAGTAAGTCATGTCATTCACCCGTTTGGATAAAAGCCGCAAAATTAGCGCCCCTCATGGAACCGAGCTAACCACCTGCAACTGGCAGGTGGAAGCTGCAAAGCGGATGCTGATGAACAATCTGGATGATGAAGTGGCGGAACACCCACAGGCGCTGGTTGTTTACGGCGGCATTGGTCGTGCAGCGCGCAGTTGGGAATGCTATGACAAAATTATTGAAACCTTAGAGCGTTTAAAACCAGACGAATCGCTGTTGATTCAATCCGGTAAGCCGGTAGGTGTATTTCCTACCCATGAAAACGCGCCGCGCGTGCTGATTGCAAACTCTAACCTGGTGCCTGAATGGGCAAACTGGGAACACTTTAACGAGCTCGATAAAAAAGGTCTGATGATGTACGGCCAGATGACCGCAGGCTCCTGGATTTACATTGGTTCACAAGGCATTGTGCAGGGCACTTACGAAACCTTTGGTTCGGTTTCGCGTCAACACTTTAACGGTGACGCAAAAGGTAAGTGGGTACTTACTGGTGGCCTTGGTGGCATGGGTGGAGCTCAGCCATTAGCGGCAACCATGGCCGGTTTTTGTATGTTGGCTGTTGAATGTGACGAGTCACGTATCGATTTTCGCCTGCGTACCGGCTATGTGGACCATAAAGCTACTAACTTAGACGATGCGTTAAAACTGATTAATGATGCGATGGCAAAAGGCGAAGCCATTTCAGTGGGCTTACTGGGTAATGCCGCTGACGTTTATTCGGAATTGCAGCAGCAAGGCGTGACGCCGGACGTAGTGACTGACCAGACCTCAGCCCACGACCCTCTGCATGGTTATTTGCCACAGGGTTGGACACTGGAAGAATACAAAGCGAAGCAGGAAAGCGATGCCACTGGTACGGTAAATGCTGCGAAAGAATCTATGGCGGTGCAGGTGCGCGCTATGTTGCACTTCCAGAAAGAAGGCGCGGCAGTACTGGATTACGGTAACAACATTCGCCAGATGGCCAAAGACGTAGGTGTTGATAACGCCTTTGACTTCCCGGGCTTTGTGCCGGCTTATATTCGTCCGCTGTTCTGTGAAGGTATTGGCCCATTCCGTTGGGTTGCGCTTTCGGGTGACCCGGAAGACATCTACAAAACCGACGAGAAAGTGAAAGAGCTGATTCCGGATAACGAGCACTTACACAACTGGCTGGACATGGCTAAAGAACGCATTAGCTTCCAGGGCCTGCCGTCACGTATTTGCTGGATTGGCCTTAAAGACCGGGCCCGCATTGCCCGCGCGTTTAACGACATGGTTAAAAGCGGCGAGCTGAAAGCGCCGGTTGTTATCGGCCGTGACCACTTGGATTCTGGCTCAGTTGCCAGCCCTAACCGTGAAACCGAAGCGATGCAGGACGGATCTGACGCGGTATCGGACTGGCCTCTGCTGAATGCTTTGCTGAATACAGCAGGCGGCGCGACCTGGGTCAGCCTGCACCACGGTGGTGGCGTTGGCATGGGTTACTCACAGCACGCCGGTGTGGTGATTGTAGCCGACGGTACCGAAGAAGCTGACAAGCGGTTAGGCCGGGTGCTGTGGAACGACCCGGGTACGGGCGTTATGCGCCACGCTGATGCCGGATACGATATTGCGAAAAACTGCGCCCGTGAACAAGGGCTTGATTTACCTATGCTGGATACGAAGTAAGGAGGTTGCATGAGTCATTTTGAATTACAGCCAGGACAATTGCAGTTAAGTGAACTGCGCGACTGGTTTTATCAGCATCAGACACTAAAGCTATCTGATGAAGCTAAGGACAACATTGCGACTTCGGCGAAAACCGTTGCAGATGTACTTGAGCAAGGGCGAGTAGTTTACGGTATTAATACCGGTTTTGGGCTGCTGGCGAATACCCGTATTCCACCTGAGCGCTTGACTGATCTCCAGCGTCGTATTGTGTTATCGCACGCTGCGGGAACCGGCGATTTAATGGAAGACTCCGTTGTGCGTCTAATGCTGCTACTGAAAATTAACTCTCTGTCGCGCGGGTTTTCTGGCGTACGGCAAGTGTTGGTTGATGCGCTGATCAAGCTATTGAACGCCGAAGTGTACCCCTGCATTCCGGAAAAAGGGTCTGTGGGCGCATCCGGTGATTTAGCGCCGTTAGCGCACATGGTATTGCCATTAGTGGGTGAAGGTACGGTTCGTCACAACGGAAAGGTGCTAAACGCTGAGGAAGGTCTGAAAATAGCGGGTATTGAGCCGTTTGAGTTGGCACCGAAAGAAGGTCTGGCTTTACTGAACGGCACTCAAGCATCGACTGCGTTAGCTCTAGCCGGACTGTTCCGCATTGAGCGTAATTTCCATGCCGCCATTGTGGTGGGTGCGACTTCTGTGGAAGCCGCTATGGGCTCGCGTGCGCCGTTTGATGAACGTGTTCACGCAGTACGCGGCCAACCGGGGCAGATTAAAGCCGCCGAAATGCTTCGTCACGTGCTGACCGACAGTTCTGAAATTGCTAAAGACCACGAGAATTGCGAAAAAGTGCAGGACCCGTATTCTCTGCGTTGTCAGCCTCAGGTAATGGGTGCGGTGTTAGACCAAATTGAGCATGCCTCGGGTATTTTAGTGCGCGAAGCCAACGGAGTTACTGACAACCCACTGGTGTTCAGCGAAGAGCAGGACATTATTTCCGGTGGTAACTTCCACGCAGAGCCTGTCGCTATGGCAGCCGATATTCTGGCCATTGCTGCCAGCGAAATTGGTGCCTTGTCAGAGCGTCGTAGTGCCCTGCTCATAGACAGCCATTTAAGCAAGTTACCGGCGTTTTTGGTCAATGACGGCGGAGTTAACTCGGGCTTTATGCTGGCACAAGTTACCGCTGCGGCATTGGCGTCAGAGAATAAAACCCTGGCGCATCCGGCGTCTGTGGACAGTCTGCCAACGTCTGCCAACCAGGAAGACCATGTGTCTATGGCAACCTTTGCGGCGCGTCGGTTAACGGATATCGCTAAAAACGTCAGTGACATTATTGCGATTGAGTGGTTAGAAGCCGCACAAGGACTGGATTTCCGTCGCCCGTTGAAAGGTGCTGCTGCGGTTGAAACGGCGTTTAACTGTTTGCGTGAGCAAGTGGCGTACTATGCTGAAGACCGCTTCTTCGCGCCGGATATTAAAGCGGCTAGTGACCTGATTCAAAATGGTGAGCTGGCGGCAGTGGTGAAACTACCGCATATTTTGTCTGAAGTTTAATTCTGCGGGCTAGTCCCGTTTTGCCAGAACCACAAAGCGGCCGGTAAATTCTGCTACCGGCTGCTCTTCATCCAGTATCTGAGCCTTAATCGTTAAACGCGCATTTTTTCCTTGTTTTAACGCGGAAAAGTCACCGGTAACGTCGCTCAAACGCGCTATTGCCCGGGGTTCCTGGGTAACTGGCTTGTGATAGTGAATGTTACCATCGCCTAATACCACGGCTCCTTCCAGTTCCCGCTCTAACAGCTGTAAATGCAGCAATCCCCAGCAGGTTAAGGTACCCAGTGAGTAAATGCTGCCGGCAAACATGGTGCCGTGCACATTAATGTTTCGCGAGAGTACCGCGCGGGTTTCGAATACGCGACCGGTATACTGATGGATTTTAATGCCCATGGCGTCGGAAATAGGTATGTCTTCCTGCCAGGTTTTCTGTAGCTCGGTACACCACTCAGGCCGATAAATAATGCGGTTGTACTCAGTGAAGGACTTGCGTAAATGGTGTTCTGCCATGGGGTTATTTACGGTATCGGCTTCTTCCGCTACGTCGTAACCACACTTTTTATAAAAGCCAATGGTGTTGTCGCGTGAGTTGATCACCACATGCGTTGCGCCTTCTTTGCGCGCAGCAAGCTCAAGAGCGTAGATAATAGCGACCCCATGCCCTTCCCCCCGGTATTCAGGAGCAACCGCCATAAAGCGTATTTGAGCTTCTTCCGGGCTGTTAAAGTGAAGCCGGCCAACCGCAACGGGTTCCTCTGCTTCATTGACTACCATTCGGTGATGACCAACTTGATCGTATTCGTCTTGTTCAGAGCCTAAAGGGCGTTGAAAAGGCTCGCGCAGAACCCGCCAGCGAAGGTAGTAATAACGCTCGAGTTGTTCGTCTGTTTCCGGAGTAATAACGCGATACATAGGTGTTATACCTTCAATTCAAATGTGACCGGGCCGTCATTGACCAACTCAACCTGCATATCTGCTGCAAAGCGCCCGGTTTTTACCGGCAAGCCTTGCGCAGCCATTTGCTCACAAAAAACCTGATACAAATGCTGTGCCTGGTCGGGCGTTGCCGCTGAAGAAAAGCTGGGACGCCGTCCTTTACGAGTATCGGCCGCTAAGGTGAATTGAGAAACCACCAAAACTTCGCCCTGCGCATCGATAACACTATTATTCATTTTGTCTTCAACGTCACTAAACACGCGATAATTGGCTATGCGCTGAGCTAATTTGGCAGCACTGGCTTCGTCGTCTTTGTGTTCAACACCTAATAAGATTAACAGCCCGGGCCCGATAGAACCGACCAGTTCATCGGCAACAGTGACTTTGGCACGGCTAACGCGCTGAATGAGTCCGATCATGAGTACATACCTTTCAAAAACAGAACGGCTATGGTCGGCGAAAATGCAAAGCAGGTCAATCAGACTTCGGCTCAGGCTGCTGTAACTGGTACTCCTCTAAACTGACGGTTAAAACCGCACCAATGAGTACAATTAACCATGACAGATATATCCATACGATAAGAATTGGGATGGTTGCCAGTGCGCCGTAAATGGCCTGATAAGTCGGGAAAAAAGTAATGTACAGTGAAAACAGTTGTTTACTCAGCTCGAACAGAAGCGCGGCAATAACCGCCCCAAAGGCCGCGTAGCGGAATTTAACCTGACGGTTAGGCACTAACTGATACATGAGCACAAAGAATACAAAGGAGGTCACAATGGGTACGAACCACAAGACAAAGCTTTGTATGCCGGAAACATATTCATCAGCAAACTGGCTGAGCGACATCAAGTAAGAGGTTGCAGCCAAGCCCGATCCAATAAGCACCGGACCTAGGGTAAGTAGCATCCAGTAAACAGCAAAAGAAACCAACCAATGTCTGCTGCTGGAATCCCGCCATATGCTGTTCAATGCTTTATCGATGGCTGACATGAGCATAATGGCGACAATAAACAGGAAACCGACGCCAATTGCAGTCATTTTGGAGGCATTAGTCACAAACTCGTTAAGATATTCTTCCAGTTGTTCACCGGAAGTGGGTAAGAGATTCGCAAAAAGTGCCTGCTCAAGATTCTCTTTCAGCTCATCAAACATTGGAAATGCTGAGAAAACCGTAAACATAACGACTAGAAGGGGTACCAGCGACAGCATGCTGACGTAGGTCAGGTGACCGGCGGTGATATTGGTATTGTCGCTATTAAACCTTTGCCCAAAGTACTTTAGAAAGCCTAAGGTGTGGTTGAAATACGATTTCCATTCAATTTGCTTCATGGTGTATTGAGCTAATCCAGTTTTATTCACGTAGGGAAGTAATAACTATCATGATAGAGAGTCGTGCAAATGGCAATGGTGGTATTAGGTGCTGGCGGCGGATTAGGTCGGGCCATCACTCTGGAATTAAGCAAGCAATATCCCGATGAGAGGATATTCGCGTTGTCGCGGCAGCCTGAGGTGCCGGAAACAGACTCGTCAGATGTAACTTATTGCCGAATAGAAGACTACGATGAGAAAGCACTGGGCGCCTGGGTTAGTGAGTTTAAAAATAACGGTGAACAGTTAAGTGGCGTCGTCTCAACCATAGGTATGTTGCATGACGAAGAAACCTTTCCGGAGAAAAAGTTGACCGATATTACGGCAGACAACTTGAATAAGTTATTTTCCGTTAACGCAGTGAAACCCATGCTGGCGCTTAAGGCGTTTTTGCCAATTCTTGACAGAAAGAAGACCCGCTTTTGGGTACAGTTGTCAGCGAAAGTCGGCAGTATTGAGGATAACTATTTAGGCGGCTGGTACGCCTACCGCTCAAGCAAGGCCGGGTTAAATATGCTGTTGAAAACGGCGTCAATAGAGTTAAAGCGTACTCATAAAAACCTGATCGTGGCGGCAATACATCCGGGGACAACGGACACTCGTTTGTCTGAACCTTTTCAGGAGCGAATATCCACCGACAAACTGTATTCGCCTGAACTCTCTGCAGAGCGGATTGTGGCTGTAGTGAAAAACTTAAAACCGGAAAATACCGGAGCGTTATGGCATTGGGATGGTAGTCGTTTACCTTACTGATTTAGTTTGCTTTTTCTAAAGTAATGGCTCTTAATTGGTAAGCTGCATGTTAAGTGCAAGGAGAACACAATGTTGTATATTTTAGCTATTTTACTTCCCCCCGTCGCTATTTTACTGACGGGTAAAATTTTTCAGGCGATATTTAATGCGGTTATCGCTATTGTCGGCGTAGTACTTTTTATTGTCTCGCTTGGTGCGCTGGGAGCTCTTTATATTATCGCTATTCTTCACGCCATTATTGCGGTGCATGGTTATCACCGTGACAAACGCGACGAACGTATTATTAAAGCTGCACGAGGTGACAAATGAGAAAATGGACATTGCCGTTGGTAACGGTCTTCATGCTGTCAGCATGTCAAAGTGCTTACTATGGCACTATGGAAAAATTTGGCGTAGAAAAGCGCGATATTTTAGTCGATAGAGTGGATGATGCACGTGACTCACAAACCGATGCTCAGGAAGAGTTCCGTTCTGCATTAGAGCGTCTGGACGCTATGCTAAACATTGATGGTGGTA
The DNA here is from genome assembly GCF_004362265.1 of Idiomarina sp. 017G. NCBI lineage: Bacteria > Pseudomonadati > Pseudomonadota > Gammaproteobacteria > Alteromonadales > Idiomarinaceae > Idiomarina > Idiomarina sp. 017G. The sequence goes on from NZ_SNWT01000009.1 coordinate 21,209, forward strand.
ATCTGGAAAAGCAATATAACGCGCTGCTTGATGATTACGAAGACAGTAAATCTGCAGCAGAGAGCGTTCGTAGCCGTATCGACGAAGTTGACGAAGTAGCTAATGACTTATTCGACGAATGGAGCGAAGAGCTGGGTGAATACAGTAACGACACTATGCGTCGCGAAAGTGAGCGACAGTTACGCCAGACGGAACGCCGTTATGCCGAGTTGCTGAGGGTGATGGAGCGCGCGGCAGATAAGATGCAGCCGGTGCTGGATAAAATGCAGGATAACGTGCTTTATCTGAAACATAACCTGAATGCTAAGGCCATTGATGCTATTCGCGGTGAGTTTGGTAATCTGCAGAATGATATTTCCGCATTAATTAAAGACATGGAAGCGGCGGTAAGTGAGTCAAACCGCTTTATTGAAGCAATGAAGAGTTCTCAATCCGAATAATCAGGAGATAGTAATCGTATGACCGTTGTATTCATTGGTGGTAGCCGTCGTAAAGACTCGCTTAATGCCAAACTCAAACATCGTTTGGCTGAAGTTGCAGATAAGCATGGCATTCGACATGACATCGTTGATGCCGATGCGCTGGACGCGCCGATCTACCATGGCGACTTAGAGGCCGCAGATGGTGTTCCCGAGTCGATGAAAAAGTTGGCTGAAAAGATTCAGTCAGCCTCAAAAGTGGTTTTAGTCAGCCCTGAATATAATTCGTCGGTCTCTCCACTGATAAAAAATGCGATTGACTGGGTGTCGCGGGTTGAGACGCAGGCCTGGGCCGGTAAAACGGTATTATTGGCTGCTGCTTCACCCGGGGGGTTAGGGGGCATTCGGGGGCTAAGCCACTTGCGGGACATTCTTGGCAATGTGAAGGCATGGACTGCGCCGTTGTTTGCCTGCTGTCCGAATGCCAATGACGAAAGCATTGCGGCAATGGATGAAAGTTTTCTTAAGCAATTTTTAGAGCAAGGAGAGGCCAGCTAGTGATTGACTGGCAAGTTGTTCAGGAACTGGGTCCTTACTCATGGAATGGCATCGGCACTGCCCTGCTCTGTGGTGCCATTGTCGGGCTCGAGCGACAGGTTAGAGGCAAACCGGTTGGTATAAGGACCGCTGCACTTATCATCTTAGGTACCTATCTATTTTTAACTGGTGGCTCCTCGGTTGTCAGTCAGGGCGGCGATCCATCCCGCGTCATTGGACAAATTATTACCGGCATTGGCTTTCTTGGTGCAGGCGTTATGTTGGCTCGGGACGGTGTTGTAGTTGGTGTCACATCGGCGGCGACAATCTGGGCCCTGGCGGCAATTGGCATTGCAGTCGGTCTTGGTATGTACGGGGTTAGTATTGTGTTGTCGATGGTAATTGTTGGTGTATTGCTTGGTGTCGACTTACTGGAAGATACTTTTCAATCTTTGACCCGCGGCGTGCACCGAAAATACAATGGCTGGCGCCGCGGACGTGCAGACAGCAACGAGCCTTAGCGTGCTAACCCGTTAATATAGCTATCGATAGCCTGGTTGCCGTACTCCACTAAAGGAAAGTAATCCGGAGCAAGCAGCCAGTTATAAATAAGGCCGTCCACTAATGAAAACAAGCCAATAACCGCAACCCTGGGGCTAGCTTTTGAGGACAACTGACCTTTTTGGATAGCTGATTCAAACAACTTTTCGACTTCACAAATGCATTCGTTACGACCGCTAACATGCCGTAATTTTATAGGATTTACTTCGTCAATGTACTCGCACTTGTGAAGAAGGATGCTGGCAATAGAACGTACCTGGGGCTCATTTTGAACGCGAGCTAAAAATTCTTTAGAGCGGGCTTTTACTTCTTCTAAGGCATCGAATTCTAAACTCTCGGCTATTTGTTCCCGCATTTCATCGATCGGAAGAGAAATTCTTCCCATTAACGATTCAATGAGATCCATTTTATTTTCAAAATGGTGATAGATAGCACCGCGAGTGACACCCGCTTTTTCAGCCACTTGCATCATCGACGTTTGAGTCACACCATTCTCGCTGAATAAAGCCTCAGCAGCGTCTAATAACTTGGCGCGGGTCTCCATTGCGTCTTCTTTTGTGCGTCGAACCATGTTCGGCTCCTATTTCTTAACATCCGTTCATTATTATAGCGGCTTTTGCCTAATCATGCACCTATGTATGTATATTCTGATACAAGGTTTTTGAAACAAATAGGTAAAAGCGGTTGTGGAATGGACATTCGACCCTAATAATAAGGGTATACATTTAGTTAGAAAACGCTGAGGTGTGTGATGAAAAACGAACTTGATAACAAACTGATGTTGGATGCGTACGAAAAGATCCACACTCATGGCGAAGCTCGTCAGGGACGTCACTACTTGGACGGAATAGAAGCTTATACCGACCATGACGGTTATACCGTTTTTTTGGAAGGGCATGGTGTCACGCTAACCCTGCAGTTTCATAACTCATATAACTTAAAATACGACAATGAAAGACAGTATGACCAGTTTATAAGGGCACTCAAGAATATCAGTAAAGGTTATGAGACGCCGGGAATGGAACGAGGATGAGCAATCAGCATAAAGTCTATACCGTAAAGGAAGAGGTGGCTCATGCATTAACTCATGGCATTGGTGCCGTTTTAAGTATTGTTGCTTTAGTTTTCATGTTGATTTGGGCGGCGGCTTACGGTGATGGTTGGCATGTTGTTGCTGCGAGTATCTACGGTGCTAGTCTTATTCTGCTTTATACCGCTTCAACGCTTTATCATGCGTTTCCCTGGCCAAAAATGAAAGCGGTGTTTCAACAGCTTGATCATGCCGCTATTTACATTTTAATTGCTGGTACTTATACGCCATTTGCTTTAATCAATTTAAGAGATGCCTGGGGCTGGACCTTATTGGGCGTGGCTTGGGGAATTGCTTTGGTGGGTGTCGTGCTTGAGCTGACGCTGAAAAAGCGAATTGCCTGGCTGTCGCTTACTCTCTACCTTGGAATGGGCTGGATGGCGATTATTGCGATTAACCCGATGATTGATAATGTGGATGCAGGTGGCTTGATGTTGCTTGTCGCCGGCGGTTTAGCTTATACGCTGGGTGTTATCTTTTATGTCTGGAAATCTCTGCCTTATCATCATGCCATCTGGCATTTGTTTGTATTGGCGGGCAGCGTCTTCCATTTCTTCTCGATTTTCTACTTTGTATTGCCGCAACCGGAGTTGCTGAGTGCGAACTAGCTGATAAGCTGAATTTTGGTTATAAAAAACGCCCGCTAAAGTAGCGGGCGTCTTTTTATAACAGCTCTGCAAATCTTAACCGTTCTTCGGCTCACGACCTAAACGTTTACGATCGTTTTCTGTCAGTGCGCGTTTACGAATACGAATAGACTCAGGTGTCACTTCGACCAGTTCATCGTCATTGATGAATTCCAGTGCTTGCTCCAACGTTAAACGAATTGGTGTACTTAAGGTCTGTGCTTCGTCAGTACCAGAAGCGCGTACGTTAGTCAGCTGTTTACCTTTCAGGCAGTTTACTGTCAGGTCGTTTGAACGGTTATGAATACCGATGATCTGGCCTTCATAAACTTCATCACCGTGTGATGCAAATAACTTACCGCGCTCCTGCAGGTTAAACAGTGAGTAAGTCAGAGCTTTACCCTGAGCATTTGAAATCAGTACACCGTTACTACGCTGACCGATGGTTCCGCCTTTGTGCGGACCGTAGTGGTCAAACGTATGGTACATAAGGCCAGTACCTGAAGTCAGTGTCATGAATTCTGTCTGGAAGCCAATCAAACCACGGCTTGGTACTTCAAAATCAACGCGAACGCGACCTTTACCGTCTGGTGTCATGTTGGTCATTTCGGCTTTACGCAAGCCTAATTTTTCCATAACCGCACCTTGATGCTGCTCTTCAATATCAACCGTCATGGTTTCATAAGGTTCCATTTTCTTACCATCTTCGTACTTGATGATAACTTCTGGACGAGAAACGGCTAATTCAAAACCTTCACGACGCATGTTTTCAATAAGAACACCTAAGTGAAGCTCACCACGGCCAGATACGCGGAAACGATCCGGGTTGTCAGTTTCTTCAACACGTAAAGCTACGTTATGAACCAACTCTTGTTGCAAACGTTCAAGAATTTGACGAGAAGTAACAAACTTTCCTTCTTTACCTGCGAAAGGTGAGGTGTTTACCTGGAAGGTCATAGTTACTGTTGGCTCGTCAACGGTCAGTGGCTTCATAGCTTCAGCTTTACCAACTGCACACACGGTGTCGGAGATTTTTAGCTCGCCCAGACCGGTAATGGCGCAGATGTCGCCTGCTGCAGCTTTGTCCGCTTCAATGCGGTCAAGACCCAGGTAGCTAAAGACTTTACCAATTTTTCCGTTACGTTCTTTGCCGTCGGCACCAACAATAGTCACTTGCTGGTTCACTTTAACGCTACCGCGGGTAACGCGACCAATACCAATAACGCCTAAGTAGCTCGAGTAATCAAGCTGTGACACCTGCATTTGCAGGTCGCTTTCAGGGTCAGCATCGGGATGGCTTACCTTACTAACGATAGTTTCGAACAATGGCGTCATGTCGCCGTCTTGATCTTCTATGTCTAATGATGCCCAGCCGTTAAGCGCTGATGCGTAAACTACCGGAAAGTCCAGCTGTTCGTCAGTAGCGCCCAGGTTATCAAATAAGTCGAATACCTGATCCATCACCCAGTCAGGGCGTGCACCAGGACGGTCAACTTTGTTAATAACAAGAATAGGGTTCAAACCATGAGAGAAAGCTTTCTGCGTGACAAATCGAGTTTGAGGCATAGGACCGTCAACGGCATCAACCACTAACAATACGGAGTCTGCCATAGAAAGTACGCGTTCAACTTCGCCACCGAAATCGGCGTGTCCCGGAGTATCCAGAATGTTGATGCGGTAATCTTGCCAGTTAACCGCGGTGTTTTTGGCGAGGATAGTAATACCACGTTCTTTTTCAAGATCGTTGGAATCCATAATACGGTCTTCTATTTCGCCACGGCTTTCTAAAGTGCCAGATTGTTGCAACAACTTGTCGACTAGGGTGGTTTTACCATGGTCAACGTGCGCGATAATCGCGATGTTGCGTAATTTTTCTATATCAAATACCTGAATTGTCATTAAGAACTGCCTGTAGTTGTCCGGGAATGAAACCCGTCCAAGGGGTTTTGTGAAAAATAGCGGCGTATTCTACCTTTTTGAGTTGGATTAAGAAAGACCTGATTGTTTTTTGTTCGTTATATTTTTATGACGTTATCTTAGAATGTTACTTTTGCACCAATTTTGTGCGTTATGCGCTATACTGGTGCGTATTAATTTACGCATTATAGTGCTAAATGAACTAACTTTATGAATATAAACAAAAAAGTCAGTTGGCACAGGCTTTGCTATACTCAAGCTGTATTTTTAGACGCTGTCTACGGAGGACAACATGTCAGCTAATAAGATTTTCGATACCATCAAAGAACACGACGTAAAATTCGTCGATTTACGCTTTACCGATACTAAAGGTAAAGAGCAACACGTCACTATTCCGGTGTCGCAAATCGATGAAGACTTCTTTGAAGAAGGTAAAATGTTTGATGGTTCATCTATTTCCGGCTGGAAAGGCATTAACGAATCAGACATGGTACTGATGCCAGACAACGAGTCTGCGGTGATTGATCCCTTTACTGATGAAGTCACATTGAATGTACGTTGTGACATTCTTGAGCCGGAAACTATGCAGGGCTATAGCCGTGACCCTCGTTCAATTGCAAAGCGTGCGGAAGATTTCCTGCGCTCATCAGGCATTGCAGACGACGCTTACTTCGGTCCGGAACCTGAGTTCTTCCTGTTCAACGACGTACGTTTCCACACAGACATGAGTGGTTCGTTCTACAAGATTGACGCGGAAGAAGCGAAGTGGAACTCAGGCCGTGAATATTCAGAAGGTAACCTGGCTCACCGTCCTGGAGTAAAAGGCGGCTACTTCCCGGTACCTCCGGTAGACTCAGCGCACGACATTCGTGGCACCATGAGCTTAGTAATGGAAGACATGGGTATGGTTGTTGAAGCCCATCACCACGAAGTAGCAACAGCAGGTCAGAACGAAGTGGCTACACGCTTCAATACTCTGACTAAGAAAGCTGATGAACTGCAGGTTTATAAGTATGTGGTGCATAACGTCGCGCACTCTTACGGCATGACCGCAACCTTTATGCCGAAGCCACTGGTTGGCGATAACGGCTCTGGCATGCACGTGCATATGTCACTGAACAAAGGCGGCGAAAACTTATTTGCCGGCGACCAGTACGCAGGCTTGAGCGAAACCGCGCTGTTCTATATTGGCGGTATTATTAAGCACGCACGTGCCATTAACGCTTTTGCGAACGCCTCTACTAACTCGTACAAGCGTCTGGTTCCTGGTTTTGAAGCACCGGTGATGCTGGCTTATTCCGCCCGTAACCGTTCGGCTTCTATCCGTATTCCATTGGTTTCCAGCGCGAAAGGTCGCCGTATTGAAGTGCGCTTCCCTGACCCAAGTGCGAACCCGTACCTGGCCTTTACTGCGCTGTTAATGGCTGGCCTTGACGGTATCCGTAACAAGATCCACCCTGGCGATGCCATGGACAAAGATTTATACAATCTGCCTCCTGAAGAAGCGAAAGACATTCCGACCGTTTGTCACTCACTGGAAATGGCTCTGGACGCGCTGGATAAAGACCGCGACTTCCTTAAGCAAGGCGGCGTTATGGACGACGACATGATTGATGCCTACATCGATCTTAAGTACAACGAAGTAGAGACATTGAAGAAGACTACCCACCCGGTAGAATTCGATATGTACTACAGCGTTTAATGGTTACTGGCCGGGTAAGGTGTCTTGCCTTACCCGGTTGCACCAACTTGGTGCGTAATTTATCCTGCCTTCGTGAACGATAGCGCGCTACTTAACCAACTACTCACAGGCATACTCATCCTCGATGATCGCCTGACCATCCGTTACGTCAATTCGTCTGCTGAATCCTTACTCGATCACAGTGCAAAACGCCTGTTGGGCGAACCTTTCACTGCGGCTTTTTATCAGTGTTCGCTGGCGTCAGAAACGCTGATGGAGTGCCTGAATAGCGAGCAAACGGTGCTGAATGCGGAAGCTCAGTTCGCGCTGCATTCCGGGCACAATATTCGGGTGGAAACCAGTATTCAAACAGTAGAGCAACCTTTTGGACGTGCTTTGCTACTGGAATTAAAACAAGTAGACCAGTTGCGGCGAATAAATCAGGAAGATCAACAGCGTAATCAGCTATTCGCTACCCAGCACTTATTGCGCGGTATGGCGCATGAAATAAAGAACCCTCTGGGAGGTTTACGCGGCGCTGCGCAGTTACTGGCACGGCAACTTCCGGACGAGAGCCTGACAGAGTATACGGACTTGATCATCACCCAGTCGGACCGGTTAAGGTATTTGGTCGACAGGTTATTAGGGCCGGTAAAAAGGGGCGAGTCGAAGGAAACCAATATTCATGAAGTGTTGGAAAGAGTTGCCAGAACTTTGGTGTACGAATATGGAGACTCGCTGAATTTAGTTCGGGATTACGACCCGTCGCTGCCGGATATTCAGGTGGTTGCGGAAGCTTGTGAACAGGTGTTTTTGAATATTGCCCAAAATGCAGCACAAGCTATGTCAGGCGAAGGCACTATTACAATTAAAACGCGGGTAGAACACCAATTGACTCTGTTTGGACAGCGCTATCGACAATGTGCGGTGGTTACTTTGACCGATAATGGGCCCGGTATTCCGGCCGAGTTGCGCGAAACCCTGTTTTATCCGTTGATAAGCGGCCGTGCTGAAGGAACCGGACTCGGCTTGTCGCTGGCACAAAATTTAGTGCATCAGCATAAAGGGAAAATTGATTTTGATTCCAGTCCCGGAAAAACCCGATTTTCAGTGTATTTGCCTTATCTTTCAGCAGAAAATGGTAATGAGGTGACGGATGACCACTAATGCTCAGTTATGGATAATTGATGATGACGACTCTATTCGCTGGGTACTGGAAAAAGCCTTTGCTGATAGCCGTTATCACGTGCGCAGTTTTGCCAATGGCGAAGACTTTTTCATGGCTCTAAAGAGCGATAAACCAACCGTTGTGCTCACCGATATCCGTATGCCGGGAGAAAACGGCCTGGCTGTACTGGAGCGGCTGCATCAGACCGAGGCGCATTTGCCTGTTGTGGTTATGACCGCGCATTCCGATCTCGAGACAACGGTAAAAGCGTTTCAGGGCGGCGCATTTGAGTATCTGGCAAAGCCCTTTGACATTGATGAAGCTATTACCGCCGTTGACCGTGCTCTGCAGCATGCCAGACAAAGTGAAAATGCGCCCGCGCAAATAGACGCAAATTCAGTTCCCGAGCTTATTGGTGAAGCCACGCCTATGCAGGATGTGTTTCGTGCTATCGGTCGCTTGTCGGGCTCAAGCGTTAGTGTGCTGCTTACCGGAGAAACCGGTACTGGCAAAGAAGTTGTCGCGCGAGCTCTGCATAAACACAGCCCACGGGCGGATAAACCTTTTATTGCGCTTAACATGGCAGCAATACCCGCCGATTTAATTGAGTCGGAGCTGTTCGGGCACGAACGCGGGGCCTTTACCGGAGCCGACCGTAAACGCGTCGGGCGTTTTCAGCAAGCTGACGGTGGTACTTTGTTTCTGGATGAAATTGGCGATATGCCTTTACCAGTTCAGACACGGCTGTTGAGAGTTCTGGCCGAAGGACAGTTTTACCCGGTGGGAGCGTTGCAACCGGTAAAAGTGGATGTGCGCGTTATTGCCGCCACCCACCGGGAACTAGAACACTTGGTTAACCAGGGCACATTCAGGGATGACCTTTATCATCGTCTTAACGTTATCCGTTTGCGGCTGCCGCCTCTGCGTGAGCGGGCGGAAGATATCGATACTCTGGCAAGACACTTTCTTAAAAAGTCGGCCGAAGAGTTGAATGTCACACCAAAAACATTGTTAAATGAAACGCTTAGCACATTAAAGAGTTACAATTGGCCAGGTAACGTCCGACAACTGGAAAATACCTGTCGCTGGCTAACCGTTATGGCGCCCGGGCAGCAAATAAGTCCCCGGGACTTGCCTGAAGACATTCTGGTGACTTCAGAGCCAGGTTCGACAGAGCCAGGCGGTGAGCTTACCTGGTTACACTTTTTGCAAACTGAGCTGGAACAGCAGCCGTTAAACTCGCAGGATGTTCTGCAAAGTTATCAGCAGCAGCTGGAGCAGGTTGCGTTACAGACTGCTTTAAAACGTTTTTCCGGACATAAACAAAAAGCAGCCGCATGGCTGGGCTGGGGAAGGAATACCTTAACCCGAAAGTTGAAAACTCTGCTAAAGTAAAAGTTATGTAAAGAGGGTCGTATCCATCCCCGGCATTTTGGATCATGGATTTATTTCTGGAGAGAACAACAAGTTATGAGACATTCCGTACTACTCATTGACGATGATACTGAAATGTCTGTCATGCTGACAGAATTGTTTAAACGTGAATCTGTGGATTTAAGTGTCGCCGAAGATGGTGTCACTGGTCTTGATAAAGCACTTAACGGTGACTACGAACTTATTTTGCTGGACGTTATGCTACCCGGCATTGATGGTATGCAGCTTTTGCAGCGGTTACGCCAACAACATCGTGATACCGCGGTGCTGATGCTGACGGCTCGTGGTGACGATGATGACAGAGTCATGGGGCTGGAGCTTGGCGCAGATGATTATCTGCCAAAGCCTTTTAATCCACGTGAGCTGATTGCCCGTGTAAGAGCTTTGCTGCGTCGCACGCCAAACACAACCATGCAGAATGAAAGCCTGAACGTTTGTGGCATAGTGCTGGATCCGGCTACTACGGAAGTAAAATGCGATGATGCTGAACTGATTCTGACACCAACTGAGTTTGATATTTTGCGTTGTCTGATGCAGCAAGCCGGTCAAATGGTCAGTAAAGATCAGCTTTCTGTTGCGGCACTGGGACGAAAAATGGAGCCTTTTGACCGCAGTCTTGACGTGCATATCAGTAACATCCGGAAGAAATTCCCGGCAAAACCTGATCGTATTCAAACTATACGAGGTCGCGGCTACCGACTGATTGCAAGCTTATGAAGAACCGGCGTACGCGGTGGTACCGATCGCTTGCTCTGAGATTACTTTTCATTTTTTGGGCGCTGCTTTCGGTCACAGCGGCCAGTGGTTATTTGTTGGCGGTTTGGAACAAACCTAAAGCTGAACTTAAACCACTGGAGCCGGAGATTTATCAGACGTTACAGCCTTTATTGAGCGATGCGTTAACCTTTCACTCTCTACAACCCGGCCGGCTTATTGCTGGCGACTACCGCGTTGCCGCACAGTTGTCGGTGCAGGGCAGCGAAAAGCTATTAATGGACGAGATGCTGCGCGTAAGTCACGGTTCCACGCTATTGCGTATGCTGGGTCAAGAGTCTCCGCAGCAGATTCCTCTGGACGAGCGTTTGTTAATGGGTCCGTTCGAGCTCGACGGCAATAAAATTCTGGTGACTAAGCCCTTAGGCATTGAAGAGCAGGTTGACCGTGAGCGGTTGGAAGCAGAATCGACCCGCGCGCGCATACTGACCTTAATGGTTGGTAGCGGTTTACTCGCAGTATTACTGGGTATTTGGCTTATTCGACCTATACGACGAATGATTCTGGCAATGCGCGAAGTGGCTGATGGTAGTGCAACGCCTGAACTTAAACGTTTACCTAAACGTGGTGATGAAATTGGTGAACTGGCACGGGCTTTATCGCAAGGGGCGGTCGACTTAGCAACTTCGCGTGACGCGCAACGGCGATTACTCAGCGATGTATCGCACGAATTACGTTCACCTATGGCGCGTATGCAGGTGGCTCTGGATTTAGCCGATTGCAATGAGGACGACCCTAATTGGCAACAATTGCGCCGCGATACGGAACGTCTCAGTGTGATTATTGAGCGAATTCTTTCGCTGTCGAGACTGGAGAATGGGCTGGTTGATCTGAACCATGAAAGCCTGGATAGCGGTGAACTGGTGCAGCAGCTTATTAATGATATGTGTTATCAGCATCCAGAAGTACGCGAGCGCTTGCTGCGGCATGGTAGCAACTGGCCGGTTATTGATACTGACCCTGAATTGCTGCGGCTGGTTCTGGAAAATATTGTCCGTAATGCACTGCACTACACCGAAGATAACGTAGAGCTTTCCTGTGACGATTACGGCAAAGGCTGTCATATTCGCATTCGGGATCACGGCCCGGGGGTTGATGAGAGCACCATAAGTAAACTGTTTGTGCCTTTTTATCGCGGCGATCCGGCGCGACACCATAAAGCCGGCGTTGGTCTTGGTTTAGCCTTGAGTCATCGCGCGGCGGCTGTTCTGGGTGGTGAATTAAAAGCTCATAATCACTCTGAAGGGGGACTTGAAGTCGTGTTAGACTTACCCAAAAGTCAGCCCGAACAGAAAGAATGAAGCAACCGCCTACTACACAACAACGCCCTGCAGACGACACGCCCGAATGGCTGGAGTTTTTTAAGGCTCAAGTCGAAGTCTTTTGGGAACAACAAGTTACCTCTGAGTATTTTGCTGCGTTTGATGGTCTCAAATTACATTTTGCCTATTACCGACATAGTGACTCCGCACCCTTAGTGGTTATTGCTCCGGGGCGAATAGAGTCGGCACTGAAGTATCAGGAACTGTTTTGGGAGCTGGCACAGCAGGGCTTTTCTGTTGCGGCACTGGATCACCGTGGGCAGGGATTGTCGGGGCGCCTGACGGCGAACCCTCATCAGGGACATGTCGAAAACTTTAATGACTTTGTACGTGACTTTTCGGACTTTACCAACCTGTTAGTGGCACGATTTGGCGATGTACCCAAAACACTGTTTTCTCACTCGATGGGCGGAACAATAGCGACCATTTACTGTGCCACTTACCAGCATCCTTATAAAAAACTCATACTCTCTGCTCCTATGTTTTCTATAGAAACAGGAATAGTGCCTTATTGGTTCGCGCGTTGGATAGTTTTTGCGGGAGCCTGGTTAAACCGCTGGCTGGCAAAACCGTGGTATTTTCTCGGTATGGGAAATTATAAGCCGGTGCCTTTTGAAGAGAACGTTCTGACACATAGCCGACAGCGATATAAGGCGTTTCGGGATGCTTATGATAATGTTTCGGATGTTCAGCTAGGCGGGCCCACATTTAATTGGCTGTATGAGGCCATCAGTGCCGCTATCAACGCGCAGAAACTGGCAAATGACATTACCATTTCGGTCATTCTGTTTCAGGCAGGGAATGATAAAGTGGTTTCCGCGTCAGGACAAAAGAAAGTAGCTGCTGCGGTTACCCGGGACCACTTTAGGTTTGAGACCATTAAAGGTGCATCGCACGAGCTTATGATGGAAACTGACAAGTTTCGTCAACCTGTGCTGGACGCTCTTATTGAAGAAACCCGGAAACTTGCTAACGCTTAAGTGAACCTTCTACCACGGCGACAATTTCAGGATCCATGTGGACAATAATATCGGCGCCCGGGAAAGCTTTCATCAGCTGTGCTTCAACATCATCGGCAATGGCGTGAGCCCGTAATAAAGACAATTCGTTGGCCAGCTCAATGTGTAACTGAATAAAGCGCACCGGGCCTGCCTCCCGTGTGCGTAGACCGTGAAAGCCTTTAACGCCGTTTACCGCCATTGTGATATTAGCAATCTGCTCTTGCAGCTCTTCTGACAACTCACGATCCATCAGTGCCTGAAATGCATCCCAGCCAATACGAACTGCGCCAATAATGAGGTAAACGGCAATGCCCATGGCAAAAATACTGTCAGCCCAGAGCCAGCCATAGCTACTTAAAATTAACGCCACAATAACGGCTAAGTTCAGCAGTATGTCCGACTGATAGTGAAGATTATCGGCCTGCACGGCCTGAGAGTTGGTATGACGAATAGCCATACGCTGTATAACAATTAAAACAAAGGTAATGACAATAGCAATGGCAGAAACCGCGATACCGTAACCCACTTTAGGCACACTGCCGCCCTGCATAAACTGTTGAACGCTGTGAAAAATAAGCAGCATGCTGGAACCGGAAATAAAGGCGCTTTGCGCTAACGCCGCCAGGGATTCGGCTTTACCGTGACCGAATCGATGCTCTTCATCTGCTGGTTGCAAAGCGTAGCGAATCGCAAAAAAGCTGAATATGGAAGCGCCGCTGTCTAAAATTGAATCGGTGAGAGATGCCAGCATACTGGCGGATTCTGTCTGGAACCAGGCAAAAAGCTTAATGGTAATTAGGATTATGGCAACGATAACCGACGCTGTACTAGCCAGTCGTACCCAAAAAGCATAATTCTGTTGGTAGTTTTTCTGATTTGCCACAGTACCGGTACACATTTATAAAAGATATTCTGCTATTCTACCGCTTTTACCCAAGTGATGAAAACGACCATGTTGCACCTTGTACTGTTTGAGCCTGAAATTCCCCCTAATACCGGCAACGTTATTCGTTTGGCGGCGAACACGGGCATGTCCTTGCATTTAATTGAGCCCTTAGGGTTTGAGCTGGATGAAAAAAAAGTACGTCGGGCGGGTCTTGATTATCACGATTTAGCTTCTGTAAATATCCATAAAGACTGGCAGAGCTTTCTGAATAGTACCTCGTTTAACCGCATTTTTGCGTGCACAACCAAAGGTAAGACAAATTACTCTGCAGTGGCTTATGAGGCCGGCGATGTTTTGTTGTTTGGCCCTGAAACTCGCGGGCTGCCAATGGAGGTCCTGGAAACTTTTCCACAAGAGAACTGGTTGCGGTTGCCAATGGCGGACACCAGCCGAAGCCTGAATTTATCCAATTCAGTGGCTATTTTTGCTTATGAAGCCTGGCGCCAGAACGATTTTACAGGCGCTCGTTAATTTGCTGTTTAGCCCTTTTTTCAATTGTCTGTTCGAACAGCGTGTTATCAAATAGTTGACGAAGTGCACGGCCTCTGTTGTTGTCGAGAAAGGCCATGAATAAAGGTTGTGGTCCCGACAGCTTCTGTTTCTTGTAGGGCTTTTCGGTCCAGTCAGGCAGGTTGTCCTTGTAGTCTATTACCGCACTGACCCTTTCCATATCCAGCAGTGCAAAGCAGTCCAGTGAATTCGAGGCCCGGTAAAAGGGTCGGTCGGTATCCACTAAGGTTTGCATGAAGCGAGGGCCGGATACACAAATAGGACCATCATTCGGTTGTTCAAGGGTGAAAAGAAAAATGCTGTCGTCGTAGCCAATATGATATTTAGACAGAATGATATTTTTTATTTTCTGATCAGGACGAACACCGATTAACGCATCTGCACGGCCTTCCTGTAGTAATTGAATACTTCGCTGCCAACTGCTGACAACCGTATTGAGCCGGGAGGTAAAAGTCGGAAATACGGATTTAGCCAAATTCCATAATTTGCCCGTGCCGTCGGCATTCAGTAAGCCCTGGTGTATGGCTCCTACAACCGTCAGTTGCTCAGGACGCTTTATGGGCTGTATTGGTGTTTCCAGGGTGACACCATACTGCTCGCGCAGTGCCTTCATCCGGCCGTTGTCGCGCATAGTTTGCAGGTGATAAGTCAGTTGAGGTATCAGTCTCGCATGCTCTTCATTCAGATAATGAAAACCAACCTCTGTCGATAACTTATGAGTAATTAAATGAGGGTTATCTTTCAGATCTGAATTTTCAAATTGAAAATCCCCCATAAATGCCATTTGAATGCGCCCCGAATCGAGTAATTTTACCACTTGCTCAATATCAATAGGGGTGACAATAGACGGTTCGTAAGGCAGGTTTTCGACCAATTTGGTAATTGAGTCCATACCGTTAACATAGGCCAGACTTTTCATTTCTGACAATGGGCAGTAACCACAGTTACGACGATCGGCTACCGCGATAATATCGAAAGTGAATAGTGGAAAAGGCACCCGGCGCAGGTGCCGGCGCTTGTCTTCAAGTAGCGCTGTTCTTCCCAGCTCCCCGGCGATGGTACCTTCAGCAGCCAACTGCTCACCTCGTAAGCGGGGAAGTTCGATGTACTCGAGTTCAATACCGAGTTTTTCGTATGCCTCTTCAAGCACCGCTGTTACATATTGCGTAAAGGGACCTTCCTCGGGAGCACGGAAAGTCAGTTTCTGCTCTGAGAAGGCAAAACTGGTCATCGGGAGCAGGCCCGCGAGCAGTAACAGAACGCAAAAACGTAACGGTGACTTCATAACAACACGTGTGATCTTATTTCATAAAAGAGAGATTAGTATAGCAGTGTTCGGATGCTCGTCACGAGCCCTGAAAATTATTTATTTTCATAGGTTTACGCTTATTAACAGTGAGTTTACTATGCCGTATCACATAAGTTAATTCTGCGAGAATTTTAGGTCTGTCTATAATAAATGCGTTAATCTATTGTCCTATATTTGACAGTTGGGTTGTTAACGCTCTAGCGTTGCAGCCTGTTGATTTTGTTAGTTGAAATATTCTAGCGGTGAAAGCCGTCGGTAACTAGGGGTTTTATTTATGGTTAAGTCGTTGTTTTCCTTGCTCTCTTTGGCGGCATTGTCATCAGCTTTTGCGGCGCCGTCAAATGCTGCCGATGACGATACATACCGACATTTATTGTTGGCTGGTGGCGGTCTGACGGCCTGTTCCAGTTTCGCGTCGGATAACTGTGATGACGTTGACTGGATTGATAAGGAAACGATGCGCACCGACAGGTATTTAAACCTGTCGAAAAAATTTCGTTCGAGAGCAACGGCAGAGTCGGTTTGGCCTAGTTACCGTGAAGAAACTCGCAAAAAAGTTGCTGATGCGCTGGAATTAATTCACGAGCGTTTAAAAGAAGACATTGTTCCTGAGCGCGTTTTTCTGCGTGAGTTTACCCGGCGGGCGACACAACAGCTTTATAACTCGTTGTCAGATGCTGAGTGGAACCGGATTATTGACTTAATTGAGCTACCGGTTCCGGATTCCGCACGTGAAGTGGTTAATCTGGATGAAAACCTCAAAGGTGAGTCAAAAGCAATTTTTCAGCGCTTTGTTGAAATGGCGCAGTCAGTTGCCGGAGATGAACGGAAGCCAAAGGTGTATTTCCTGACCTCTGCATCACGTAATCCGTACGATAAGATAGATTTTTACAATAGTGTATTTGAACAGCTGGGAGCAGAAGTGCATTGGCTGCCACTGGATTCTGCTGTAGTAAAAGCTCAGCGGGAAGGTCGTTGCGATGAACTGGCAAAAATTCAGCAAAAGCAATTAGGTGCTTATGAACGTGACCGGGTGCATAAAGACCGGTATCAGGAGCAAGTCGCTTTTTGCAAAGATTCTGATGCGGCCGCAGAGATGCTGGCCGATGCCGATGGACTGTTTTTTAATGATGGTGATCAGAACCTGACTCGTTCAACCTTTATTAAGGCGAATAATGAACCCGGCGATGTGCTGAAGACGATTATTGCAGCTGTGCAACAAAAGGAAGTGGTTATTGGCGGAACGGGTGCCGGCACTGCGGTTATGACTTCTAAGCCTATGATTTCTAATGGCACAACCGCTCAGGCCATAAAAGAGGGAGCGATTGCTTCCGATCCTCCTCCATTTGGTTGCAATTTAGACACCACCTGTCCGCCGAATGTTGGACCTGATAGCCTGACTTACCATCCGCTGGGCGGCTTAAGTTTGTTTCACTATGCCACATTGGATACTGAGTTTTCTGAGCGCGGGCGGCAGGGGCGCTTAATGCGTCTGGCGGCTGCGAGTTCCACACCATTATCTATTGGTATTGACGAAAACACCGCAATGGAAGTGAATTTAGAAAGCGGCGCTTTCAACATTATTGGTGAGCGTGGTGCGTTTATGGTGGAAGATGCACAAGGAACCGATAATGCCGTAGCTGCTACGTTTCATTATCTGGTCGCCGGAGCATCGGGGGTTATCTCTCCGTATGGATTACAAACCGCCGAGTTTGCGAAAGGCGATGATGTTGTTCAGGAAGAGCCAACAACAAACTTTCTCAGTGATCGTGGCTTAATCGATTCTATGCGCATTTTGTGTGGCGAGCGTAAGCAGGTTAGCTTGCTAAATAAAGACTTCCGCCTAATTGCACAGCGCGGGGAATCCAGTCGCGTGCAGTCTTCAGGTGGCGAATGCCAGATTGTAAACGGCAGCATTGGTATTGCCTGGCAGCCACAGGAAAAGCTGTAGCGGCTGGGAAACTGGGAAAGCGAGTGCTGAGGTTACGAGGAGTCTTTTGGAGGACGCCCGTGAATACATCCTTGTAGGACTTGAGCAGCGCCATCCACGGCGCTGCACACCTCCACAAGACCCCTCGCAACCGTCAGGCGCACTCTTATTCCCCGATATTCCACCTGGCGTGAATGAAAACGGCAATCACTTATTGCCGTTTTCCTGGTAGCCTGACATTCATGTCAGGTGAGATATTGGACCTGACGTAAACGTCAGGCTACGCACATTCGTATCAGGCGACGCCGAACTCGGCGCGATACGCTTCAACTTTGGGAAGATATTCGTTAAAAGTGTCGTCATCTTTCAAAAAGTTGATGACATCATTCAAGCTTACAATGCTAACCACCTGGGCATTAAAATCACGCTCAACTTCCTGAATCGCCGATAGTTCGCCTTTGCCTTTTTCCTGACGATCCAGAGCAATCAGAACACCGGACAATTCTGCGCCGTTGGCTTCGACAATCTCCATGGCTTCACGAATAGCTGTGCCTGCGGTGATCACGTCATCCACCAGCATCACTTTGCCTTCCAGCGCTGAGCCCACCAGGTTACCGCCTTCGCCGTGGTCTTTCTTTTCTTTACGGTTAAAGCAATATGGGGTGTCTTGCTGATGGTGGTCGTATAAGGCGACCGCTGTGGCAGTGGCAATAGGAATGCCTTTGTAAGCCGGGCCAAAAAGCACATCAAAATTGATACCGGAGTCGACCAGCGCGGCGGCATAAAAGCGGCCTAAGCGTGCTAAGTCAGAACCTTTATTAAACAGCCCGGCATTAAAAAAGTACGGGCTGGTGCGGCCGGACTTTAAGGTAAACTCACCAAACTTTAATACGCCACGCTCTATGGCAAACTCAATAAACTCTTTTTGATACGCTTTCATTGCCGAAGGGTTCCTCACCTACTGTTACACCAAATTTATGCTAAAGCTTGTTTCTGAATATCAATCAACTCGCGAATACTGTGACGCGCCATTTCAACCAGGCTGTTCATTTCGTCAAAACTGAAGGCTTCGCCCTCGGCTGTGCCCTGAATTTCGATAAACTTACCGGCTTCTGTCATCACTATGTTCATGTCAGTATCGGCTTTTGAGTCTTCAATGTATTCAAGATCGCTGACCGGCTCGCCATCTAAAATACCGACTGAAATTGCCGCGACCATTTCTTTTAACGGGTTCACTTTGACCATACCTTGCGCCCGCATCCAGTTCAGCGCGTCAACTAAGGCGACACAAGCACCGGTAATAGACGCGGTACGTGTGCCGCCGTCGGCCTGAATCACGTCACAGTCGATAGTAATGGTGTGCTCACCTAAGGCGCTCATGTCGATGCAGGTACGCAGTGAACGGCCAATTAAGCGCTGAATTTCTAAGGTACGACCGCCTTGTTTACCGCGGGAGGCTTCGCGGGCAGAACGGGTATGAGTTGCGCGTGGTAACATGCTGTATTCAGCGGTAACCCAGCCCTGGCCTTTACCTTTTAAAAAGCGAGGAACACCTCTTTCTACCGAGGCATTACAAAGCACCTTGGTTTCGCCAAACTCGATTAAAACCGAGCCTTCTGCGTGTTTGGTAAAGTTACGGGTAATGGTTACCGGTCGAATTTGTTGTGCCGTACGGCCACTTGGACGCATGTCATCTCCTTACTGAGTGAATGTCGCAATGTATAAATTGAGCGCAATTGTAGCAGAATTGCACGATTAATGGATCGCGATTCGCGCAGCAACGTATTACACTAGACCGATTAGAAAAATATGGACGGGAGGCAGTATGTCGCGTTCAGATGATGAAGAATTTGAGCTGTTTCGTCAGGAAATGACTGACGTAACGCCCTTGGCGGGGGAAGAAGTTGCTGATATTAAGCAGGCTTTTGAACCGACGCTGGCACAAAAAGAGCGCCGCCGTGCCGCTGAGGCAGAAGAAGCTGAAAACGAAAACTTTTTATCGACCGAATATGTGGATTTAGTGGAGCCGGATGACGTTATTGAGTTTCATCGGGACGGTGTTCAGGCTGGAGTGTATAAACGCCTTAAACAGGGGCGTTACAGCATGGAAGCCAGTTTGAACTTGCACCACCATACGTTGGCAGAGGCGCGCACGGCACTGTTTAACTTTGTGAAAGATTGTCACGCCGCCGGTGTACGTACGGCTTTAATTATCCACGGCATGGGCAAGCACACAAAGCCGCATCCGGCACTGATAAAAAGTTACGTGAATAAGTGGCTGCGCGAGCTGGAACCTGTACTGGCGTTTCATAGCGCACAGCGACCACATGGTGGCCGCGGCGCAGCCTACGTAATGATGAAAAAGAACGCCGAACAGAAACAAAAGAACCGCGAGAAACACGCAAAGCGGTAACTGAGTAAAGTGGTGGCCGACTAGAGTCGGCCACTCATGATTAAACCCGCAATGAATGATATTCCCCCGCCACCAAAACCCAAAATGGCGCCTAAATAGCAGCTCCAGCGTTTTGATTTTGGGTTATTAACGTGACGCTGCACCTGAACTTGATAGTACATGATGCCAGTCACTAACAGACTGTAGGTCGCAAGCGGAAGAATCCAGCCGGGGTCCAGCTCATAACTGGCAAAAAACAAACCGCCTATAACGACCAAGAATACGGCTGCCCGATTTCGCAAACGAACCAGATGCTGTTTCGCCTGGTGTGTTGGGGCGTACTTCTGTGCTTGACGAGAGCCGATAAACAAGCCGGCTAAAGCGGCAAAAATACCAATGGCTGCAATACCCAAAAAGGTGATCCACTTGATTCCGCTACCGAGTGCGCCGGAAGCGGATAAGCCAGCCGCTGCTGCCGGTGGACTGCCAAATGTTAGTGTCGAGCTGAGTATCGTGGTGACGCTGAGTGACGGAGCACTGAGTAAGGCAGCTTTCCCGACTCGGCTGAGAAGATCCTGCGCCAACGTTTTGCGGGCTCGTGACAAGCGTTTACGCACCGTTGCGGCGTCAACACCCAACAGTTCAGCAACGTGCTCACTGGACTGTTGCTCTCGGTAGTACAGCAGCACAATATCGCGGCTGTCATCGGGCAGGCGAGTGAGTGCTTGTGCAATAATTTGGTTCCGCTGTTGCTGTGTAAAGTCCTCATCTGGCTGTTCAGTTGCTATTAGCTGTTCCAGCTCTTTGTCGAGAGGTTTTTGGTGTTGCCGGTGATTGTGTTTTTCCTTCTCAAGCCACTGATAAGCACAATGGCGGGTGGTTTGCCGCAGCCAGGGTAAAAAGCTTTGTGCCTGTTTCAACTGGTTCATTTTCTGCCAGGCCAGTATATAGGCTTCTTGGGCCACATCTTCACTAGCTTTAACGTCCTGAACAATGGCCAGCGCGACACTGGCAACCAGGTTTTGTGTGCACTGAACAATTTCAGCAAAAGCTGATTTATCACCGGCTTGCGCGTGTTTGACGTGTTGAGTTAACGCAGCGATGTTACTGTGCATGACAACGCTCCTCGATAAAGTCGGTGGTTTGCTGAATAAAGGATTGCGGCTGGTCCCACATAATAAAATGCCGCGCCTGATCAAACTCTACCAAGGTTATCAGGTTGCTACCACTGACTTGTTTTTGGTAATGCGTCATAGCGGCAGCGCGTTGCTCTTTCGGAAATGCACCCGTTGCTGCCATCTGTAACACCGGAATCTCCAGTTGTGTTAATTGAGGCCTTAAATCTGTTGTCATCAACTCATAGATAGCACGCCCTGCCGTTTTCGGATCGGACGATTTAGCCATATCTACAATAAGTTCTTGCCCTTGAGTTAAAGCGGTGTGACGGGAGACTCCCTGCGCTGTTTGAGCCGCCATGGTTGCTGCAGACATTTGCTGATAAACCGACAGTAATTGCTGTGCCTGAGGTTTGGCCTGGTCTGCAGTTAAGGCCGGGTTCCTCGTCACCAATGCAGAGAAAAACGGGACGCCATCAACGGCAACCACACAGCTTATGGCAGGCTTATCGGCTACGGCTAACTGGTAACCGAGGAAGCCGCCCAGACTATGACCTACAATCACCGCATTCCCAGAGGTATGGTCAGTTAGATAGTTGGTTATGGCAGCCATGACGGGCTGGGTAAATTGCTGCCGTAGTGGCCGGTAATGTGGTTGGTCACCAAACCCGGCAATACTGAGCTGATGAACCCGATAATTTTTACTAAGTTTATGTGCAGTATCCTGCCAAACTCGACTGTCGCTGGTAAGGCCGGGTATTAGCAGCATATCCTGTCCGCTACCCGACACCTGACTTGAAAGAATGTCTGAGTGTTCATTGGCGAACGTGGGGTTCATACTGGCATTGACTATGAATGACAAAATAACGGCTATTGTGGATTTCATCTTTTATTTCCTTTGTTGTGGCCGGCTACGGCGGTTTACTGTGTGGCTTAATGTTGCGTACTCAGTAATAAAGTCAGGTTGGCCGTTATAAGTGTGACATCTTTATTTATCGAGGCTTTGACTTCACCTTGGTCGGGATCACAGGTAATATCAGCGCACATTGTTATCACAACGTCATCCGCAACGGCTGCTTAGCAGCAAAGGAACCGACATGATTCAAAGTATGACCGGTTATGCTCGTTACGAGCAAAAAGCCGACTGGGGCACCGCAGTTTGGGAAATTCGTTCCGTTAACCAACGGTATCTGGAAACCTACTTCCGCCTGCCGGAAACCTTTCGCTCTCTGGAAAATTCACTACGTGAGCAGTTTCGTAAAAAGCTGCAGCGCGGCAAAGTCGAGTGCAAGCTTAGCCTGCAGGTAGACGAAGCGCAGCAAAGCGCTTTGTCGATTAACGAAGACCTGGCAAAAAGCGTGATTGCCAGCGCCAAGTGGGTGAGTCAGCATTCCGCTGCAGGGCAGTTAAACCCTATTGATGTTTTAAAGTGGCCTGGCGTTGTTGCTGCTCAGGACCAGGACATGGACGAGCTGCAAAAAGACGTTTTGGCCGCACTGGAAAAGACCACTAACGACTTTATCGAGAACCGCAAAAGCGAAGGCGCAGCCATTGATAAAATGCTGCAGGAACGCCTCGACGGTGTGACCACGCAGGTGGCTTTTGTGCGTGAGCGCATGCCGGAAGTGATGGCCTGGCAACGTGAGCGCTTACTAACCCGTTTTGAAGAAGCTAAAGTTGAGTTAGAGCCGCAGCGCGTAGAGCAGGAAATGGTGATGCTGGCGCAGAAAACCGACGTAGCCGAAGAGCTCGACCGCTTAGACGCCCACGTGGAAGAAGCCCGCAAAATACTGAAAAAAGGCGGCCCTTGCGGACGACGCCTGGACTTTATGATGCAAGAGTTCAACCGCGAAGCAAATACACTCGCCTCTAAGTCTATCAACTCTGACATTACCGCGGCTGCGGTGGAATTAAAGGTTTTGATTGAGCAGATGCGTGAGCAGATCCAGAACATCGAATAATGCATTTTGACGTAGCCTGCGGTTATTATCGCAGGTGCGATCTCATAAGTCAGTAAACCGCAACAACGGGGCAATATTCAACGCATCATCAATACCGCGATGGTGCGTTCCCTCAAACGATAAACCATGATATTTCATAGCATTGGCTAAGTCAGCGCTACGACTATTCACTTTGCCCCGCCGCCACTCTTGCTTGATGTTCATGTGCGACAGTGAGAAAAACTCTGGCGCCAGGTTATGACGTCTTTGCTCCGCGCTAATTTGGTTTTTGTCGTAATTACCCCATGACCCCCAACCCTCTAACTTATAATTCTTTAACCACTGGTCTATTTCAGGGACAACACTTTGGTAAACAGGAGCCGCGTCAACATCACTTTGTGCGATGCTGGTCAGTTGTGTACAAAACTCACTAAGGTTAGGGTGTGATTGTGGGCGCACCATGAAAGAGCGGTAGTCTCTTACGGTGCCATTGTCTTCCGCGATAACACAACCGAACTCGATAATTTCCATATCATCGACGGTTTGCTTTCGGTCTAAACCTTCAACATTGCCGTCCCAGCAGGTGGCTTCAAGATCGACTATTAGATAAAGCCTGTTGGAATTCACGATACTTGGGTCCATAGGTCAAAATTTGATTTGATATTTGAAGAGAAACTTTCAATGAGACCTCTACCTCGACTTTTCGTAGACCGTCATTGTGAAGTGAACGGGTTCGTTAGTGCTGTTTTGGTAGGTGTGCGCAACGTCCATTTCGGCGGTCATTGAGTCACCTGCCGATAAAGTATAAGTTTCTTCATTCACCAAAACGTCTAAACAACCCCCCTCAACGTGAATGAGTTCAATGGTTCCTTTAGAGTGCGCCTCAGATACAAATTGTTCTTTGGGAAACATAGACCATCGCCATAACTCGATCATGATTGTGCCCTTTGAACCTGCAAGCAGTCGAGCAACCCCCCCATGATCACCATTCCAGAGTGTCGGAATGTCCTGAGGCTGTCGAATCGTTACTTTAGGGTCGTCTGATACAGCTACTATATCCGCCACAGAAACGGCAAGTGCATTGGCTAATTTGCATAGAATTCCGATACTTGGGTTTGCACGCCCTTTCTCTATTTGCACTAGCATTCCTTTGCTGATTTCGGCATTTTTAGCCAGCTCATCAAGGGACATTCCGTATTGCTTACGAAAGGTGTAAACGCGTTTTGCGATAGCTTCGTTAATAGCTGTTTTATCTTTATCGGTCATTATATTGACTATTTGTTTCTTTATATTAAACTGACGATAATTTCCATTATCGTTGACTTAAACGATTAGAACAACGCAGGAAGTGATAATGTTCGAGTTTGTCAGTGTATTCGTTATGGGTGCCGTAATTTCTGGTGGATTGATTATTGCAATTGGTAGCCAGAATGCCTTTCTGTTAAAAACCGGGCTAACGAATAATCATCCGTTTGCAGCGGCGACCGTTTGCTTTATCGGCGATATTCTACTTATTGGTGCGGGCGTATTTGGCGTTGGCGCGCTCTTTTCGATTGAAAGCATCTGGGGGCAAATGCTGAGCTTAGCGGGTGCTATTTTCTTAATCTGGTATGGAAGTAATGCGCTAAAAGCTGCGATAAAAGGTGAAAGTCGATTATCGATAGAAAAGGGTGAAAGCAAAAGAACATCGCTTAAAAGCGCATTATTGATGGCTTTTGCAATGACATTTCTAAACCCACACGTTTATATAGACACTGTTGTTCTGGTTGGCGGTGTTACTGCTGGCTTTGAGCAAGTCTATAGACCGTGGTTCGTTGCCGGAGCTTTATGTGCCTCGGCAGCCTGGTTCTATACACTGGTATTTGTTGCAAAAAAACTTGCGAACAAACTGAATAAACCAAGAACCTGGCGTATTATCAATGCATTAATCAGTGCGGTAATGTATCTGATCGCAGGTAGTCTTTTAGTAGATTTAGTCCCGTATTGGCTTTAGCAGGTAAAAGGTACAGAAGTACCAATGTTTGCAAAATGAGCCGAATACACCTACTATTTGGCTCATAAATCGAGCCGAATAACTTTAGTATTCAGCTCACGACGCAAGCAACTAAGGTAATCAGCAAATGACCGCGTGGCTTTGGCAGCACAAAGACTGGCCGAACATGGTGTGGCAGCAACAACAGCTGACGCCTTTGTTGCGTGGTGTTTATGATCGTCTTGGTCAGCTAAAGGGTAAATCTGCACTAGTTGAGAATGACGCTGAGTTTAGTCTGGATACGCTCTTGGCAAATATTGTTGCATCGTCGGCGATAGAAAGTGAAAAAGTTGATGTGTACGCGGTGCGCTCCTCCTTAGCTCGGCAACTTGGTATCAATGACAAATCACCGGTAAAGACAGATGGTTCGTCGGAAGGGTTAGCCAGTTTAATGCGCTCTGCAGTAACAGACCTGGATGAGACAATTAACTTAGAAAGGCTACTAAACTGGCATAGGTGGTTGTTTGAACATCATGAATCACTTATGCAAAAAGTAGAGCCTGGCGTTTTGCGCGGTGAAGCACCCATGCAAATTGTTTCTGGGCCTATTACACGGCCGACCGTTCATTTTGAAGCCCCGCCAAGAGCCAATATAGAAACAGAGCTCGAAAGCTTTGTTAATTGGTACAACGAAACGCAGCAGGACTTGCACTATGACCCTTTGTTACGTGCTGCTATTGCCCATTTGTGGTTTGTGACAATACACCCATTTGAGGATGGTAATGGGCGAATAACTCGAGCGCTTACCGACAGAGCTCTGGCTCAGGCGGACAGACAAAGTATTCGATTATTTGCGATGTCTGAAGCGATTCTGGCAAATCGTACGGGTTATTACGACATACTGGAATATACTCAGAAACATGGGGTTGATATAACGCCATGGCTTGTTTGGTTTTTACAAACACTTGCTGAGGCTGTTGATGCCGCCCTAATAAAAATTGACAGGGTTGTCGCTAAGGCAAAATTCTGGGCTCACCACGCGGATAAAAATATTCAACCAAATCAGCAAAAGGTGCTTAACCGGTTGTTGGATGGTGATTTTTCGGACGGCATTAATGCATCGCAGTATAAGTCGGTGGCTAAGGTGAGCAAAGCAACGGCGACGCGACATTTGGCGGATATGGTTGCACAAGGGCTGCTTTATAAAACAGAAGGCGGTGGGCGAAGTACGCGTTATAAGGCTTCTACCTAACTTATCGACAACCACATGCTACCAGCATAGAGCACCGTAATAAATACGCTTTCCATACCAATATAGCCGAGGCTTTCTGTTGAACGAATACGAAAGGTTTCTATGCGAAAAACGGACAAAAAAATTGAGCGCGAGATAATCCGCGAACTGACTCAAATGTGCGAAGCCGCAAAGTTTGATCATGAAGGTTTTATCTGGCTGACGCACGAGGTTAATTATCAGCGTTTCCCGCAAAGCTTAAAGGTGACACTTGTGTTTAATGAAAGCGTAAGCGAAGAGGTTTTGCTGGCGGAGTTTCAGGCACTGATCCCAAAAGTGCAGTTAGCTCTTGAACCGGTAATAGGTGAGTCCTTGCCTGCGGCGCAAATTGAAGCCTGCCGGGAACATAGACTGCAATAAGCAGCTGCCTGCCTTAACAATTTACCCTGTGGTCGTGCCTGCGTTGACATACTGTGCTACAACAGATATCAAGTTTAGAAAACTGAAAGGAGAGAACACGTGTTTGAATATAAAAAGATAGCGCTGGCGGTCTCGCTAGTGTTAATGACAACAGCCTGCTCTGACGCTTCCAAAGAAGAAGCGACGACGGCAACTGTGGAGTCGAAAACTGCGACGACTGAAAACACTACCCAAAATGCGGAGCAAACCGAATCGGAAAAGGCGAATAAGCTGTTTGAAGACATTTTCATGGAAAATGTTATGCGCAGCCCTATGTATCAGTCTTACCTTGGTATTAAAGATGATCAGGATAAATGGGACGATATTTCTGAAGAGCGCGCAAAAGAAGATTTAGAGTTTCAGAAAGCACAGCTGGAACGGGTAATGGCTATTGATGAATCTAAGCTTAACGAGCAGACTAAAATTAGCTGGACGCTAATGAAGCAGAAGCTGGAAAACGACATTGCTGACTTTAAATGGCGTCACTATAACTACCCGGTTAACCAAATGTTCGGTATGCACTCCAGCGTAGCATCGTTGCTAATTAATCAGCACGGTATTAGCGAAGTGGATGATGCAGAAGACTATATTGCGCGTCTTAATGGCCTGCCGGAATTATTTGAGCAGTTGGCAGAGAACCTGGAGCTGCGGGCTGAGAAAGGCATTATCGCACCTAAGTTCGTTTACCCTTATGTCATTAGCGACAGTGAAAATATCATTACCGGTGCGCCGTTTGATGATGGTGAACCCAGCGCGTTATGGGCAGACTTTTCTAAGAAAATAGACGGCTTAGATATTGATGACAGTCAGCGCGATGAGCTTTTAGATTCGGCGAAAAAAGCGATGCTGGAATCAGTAAAACCGGCCTATGAAAGCTTGATCACCTCAGTAGAGGGCATTGCTGAGCAAGCGGATACTAAAGACGGCGCCTGGAAATTTCCTGATGGCGAAGCTTTTTACAATAACGCATTAAAACGCACCACCACGACCGACCTGACTGCCGATGAAATTCATCAAATTGGTCTGGACGAAGTAGAGCGTATTCACGAAGAAATGCGCGGCATTATGAAAGAAGTTGGCTTTGACGGCACGCTTCAGGAGTTCTTTGTACATATGCGCAACAGTGACGACTTTACTTATTCGAGTACGGAAGAAGGTCGTCAACGTTATCTGGATGAAGCCACTGCGGTTATTGATGACATGCGTGGACGCCTTGATGAATTGTTTCTTAATAAACCAAAAGCTGAGTTAACGGTAAAAGCGGTAGAGCCTTTCCGCGAGAAGTCTGCAGGTAAAGCATTCTATCAGCAGCCGTCAATGGACGGTTCACGTCCGGGAATCTATTACGCCAACCTGTACGATATGTCATCTATGCCGACGTATCAGATGGAAGCTTTGGCTTATCATGAGGGTATTCCGGGCCACCATATGCAAATTGCAATGGCGCAGGAGCTAGAAGGTATTCCGAGTTTCAGAAAGTATGGCCGTTACACGGCTTATACAGAAGGCTGGGGGCTATATACCGAAAAACTTCCAAAAGAGATTGGCCTTTATGAAGACCCTTACTCTGACTTTGGTCGTTTAGCTATGGAGCTTTGGCGTGCAGTGCGTTTGGTTGTTGATACCGGTATCCATGACAAAAAATGGACTCGTGAAGAGGGTATCGATTTCTACGTGAACAATACGCCGAACGCGAAAGCCGATGCCGTGAAAATGGTTGAGCGTCATATTGTTATGCCAGGCCAGGCAACAGCCTATAAAATTGGTATGAACAAAATTCTTGAATTGCGCGAAAAAGCTAAATCAGAGCTTGGTGATGCGTTTGATATTCGTGAATTCCATGACGTTGTGCTGGGTAGTGGTCCGGTACCACTTAATGTACTTGAGCAATTCGTTAACGACTATATTAGCGAAACGAAAAGTTCTTAAATCTTTTCCCTAAATACAGCGCATCACCGCACTAACTCTGCGGTGATGCGCTGCTTTCATTGGCTATTCACTTAGTCGATTCCCACCGCCGCGCTTGGCCTGATACATAGCTTGATCTGCCCGGTTTATTAGAGCGTCTACGGTGTCTCCGTGTTTAGGCCACAGAGCCATTCCTATACTGGCGGTAACAACCTCTTCTCCATGCGGCAGTATTAATGGTGCCTGCATTGCCTGACGAATTTTCTCAGCAACGGTTCGCACTATATCGACTCCTTCATCTGTTGTCGGAACCGCATCAATAAGTACCACAAACTCATCGCCACCTAAGCGCGCTACCGTGTCGGTTGCACGAACTGAAGCTGCAATCCGTTCAGCAACTCCCTTCAGTAACTGGTCTCCGGTTGCGTGCCCATAGGCGTCATTGATAACTTTGAATTTATCGAGATCTAAATACAACAGACCCAGGCCGCCGCCATCGCGTTCTGCTCGTGTTTGTGATGTACGAACCCGGTCATAAAATAGTGCGCGGTTGGGGAGCTGGGTTAATGGATCGGTCAGTGCCATATGCTCTAAGCGCGCTATTAAAGCTTCACGTTCTGCTTCAAGTTGCTTTTGCTCAGATACATCCCGGGCAACGCCAACCCGCATCTGGTCTCGTTCAGACCAGCGCGCGGACCATAGCAAATGCACTATTGAGCCGTCTTTACGTATGTATCGGTTCTCGAACTGAACAACCTCGTTACCTGAGTTGACTTGTTGAGCGATAGCCATGGTTGCCTGATGGTCATCGGGGTGCATAAAGTCAAACATTGAACGACCAATCATTTCTTCAGGGGTATAGCCAAAAACACGGGCTGCACCCGGGCTCAAATAACTGAACTGGTGCTGCTTATTAACAACGCAAATCGCATCTAATAGCAAATCCATGTATTCGGCAAGATCGGCGAACGCGGCTTTATTCATTGAAAATATAAGACCCGGCTGGTGTAAATAGGAATATGGACATGGTTACGCTTAAGCAAAACCATTGTCCACTGTTTTAAGCAGGTTTTCTCCTGTGCGATTTAGTACGTAATTTTATGTTCGTAGGTTCAGTATACACATTCCAATCTTTACAAAACCACGCTAGCATAGAAGAAAAGCGGCTAAAGAATTTTATGAAATATTGGCGAAAATACCACCCGACTATTGGCGCTGATGACCCTCGGTATCATCAGGTGTGGCTAGTTTTGACGACCTTGTCTTCGACAGCGCTCAGAGCAGTATTTAACGTCACCCCAGCAGTCCTTCCATTTTTTACGCCAAATAAACGGACGCTGGCAAACAGAACATAGCTTACTGGGCAGGTGCGGTTTTTGGTGCGCCAATTGAAAGCTCCTCTTTTAATAAAGCATGAACAGCGTTTATTCCAACTGCATTCTACGGCTCCTTAAAGATATTGAAAGAGTTGAGTGAAATCTCCACTTCTGTGCTATTGATTAAGGATGGAATTAAAAACGAGAGTCGTATTATGAAACACAACATTTCTTATGGTTTAGTTTTTGGTCTGGCGTTGTTAATGGCGGGCTGTGCGTCACCGTCTTCTTCCGTGCTTATTGGTGATGCCCGTCCGGAAATTCCGGTTGAGCAGGTAAAAGTCTATTTAGAAAAGCCAGATAACTATGAGGAAATTGCCTTAATTGAAGCAACCAGCGACTCCTCATGGAGCTTTGGTGAGCAGGCGAAAATGGATGCTGTATTAAAGCGCCTGAAACAGGAAGCGGCAAAAGTTGGGGCGAATGGAATTTTGCTTCAAAAAACGGGTGAAAAAGAAGGTAACTCTGTTTATGTCGGCACCGGTGCCGGGAAATACTCTGGTAACTTGGGCTTAGGAGTGAGTGTGGGTAAGGCTTTTGGGTTGACTGATAAAACCGGAGAAGGCATTGCTATTTATGTAAAATCTGAAAACGAGAAAGGCGTTGAGCCGGAACAAAATAATTAAGTCCGGCACCGCCCCGGCTAGCTAGCTGCGAGACAACGTCTTAATTAAGTGCCAGCCAAATTGGGTTTTGACCGGGCCATGCACTTCAAGAGTGGGCTTGCCGAACACTACTTTGTCAAAAGCAGGAACCATTTGTCCGCGGCTAAACTCGCCTAAGTCACCACCTTTTTTGCCCGAGGGGCAAAGTGAATGCTTACGTGCAAGCTCGGCAAACTTAGCACCTTTGGTCAGTTGCTCTTTTAGTTTTTCGGCTTCATCTTTAGTCTCGACTAAAATATGTAATGCGTGTGCTCTTGCCATTTTTACCCCCGGCGTTTATGTCGGTTTTATTCAGGGACTTCAGTCGCGTTCCAGTTAACTGCCTGCCAGCGACCATCCAGCTCAATGAGAACGCCGGTATTGTAATAGTATTTTGTCACTTTTCCTTCTTCTTCGGCGGTTAGTGTGAAATTAAAAACCACCGTGTCACCGAATTGTTTTACTTCGATATCTTCGGCACCGTACCAAACTTCGACGTTTTCCGGTTCTTTGGTTTTTGAGCTTTTCACGCCGGACATAAGGTGCTCTTTATCGAAGCGATTACCGCTGGAGCTGGTATAAGTTAACTCATCTGCCCAGAAACGGTCGTGAGCTTGAGGGTCGTTAATGCTGGCGCCATAAAGAAAGCCCTCGACAGCTTTCGTTGTAGCCTCTTCTACGCTCTCTTGCGCTAAAGCCGCGCTGCTGAATAGCAAGGTAAAAACTATAATTAAGTATCGCATGGTTATTCTTCCTTTAAGTTATACTTTTATTTTCTGTATGCTGTCAGCATATGGCAAGCTTTCATAAGCGGCAAATAGGTTTACATATGCTTACTAAACAGACCGAAGTTCAGTTAAAGCCCAAAACACGAGGGTTTCACCTTATTACTCATGAAGTTGAGCAAGCTTTATCGCAACTCGGCGTGGTTAAAGTGGGGCTATTACACGTATTTATAAAGCACACATCAGCGTCCCTGACCATCAACGAAAACGCTGATCCAACAGTGCGGCAGGATTTTGAAAGCCACTTTAATGAAATGATACCGGAGAATGCGCCCTATTACCGGCATACATTTGAAGGTTCTGACGACATGCCCGCGCATTTAAAGTCCAGTATTCTGGGAAGTAGCGTGACGGTTCCGGTTACCGAAGGTGGTCTGAATATGGGAACATGGCAAGGTATATACCTATGTGAACATAGAGATCATGGTGGCGCCCGTACTTTAGTTTTGACATTGCAGGGTGAGTGAGGGGTAGCGAGTACTCACTTAGCCAAACCTGGCAATAAGAAAAATAAGAGCTAAAGCAGCAATTACCCCGACAATGGTGAAAATGCCGTGTTTGTAGATACGCTGGTCTTTCCGTTCTGTCGTCATGCTTTTTCTCTATGCTGATAATTTACGCATTGCCCATAAACCAATAACGGGGCCGGGCAGTAAAAGCCAGGTTACCCATTCATTATGTATAGACCACAAATTGCTGGTTAGCCATATTGCCGGTAGTGTTAAAGAAAAGCCAATGGCATTCATTATAGCCAGTGCCGAACCAATATTCTCCTTTGGCGCAAACTGGGCGGCTAGTGCCGAAAATTGTGGGGAGTCGGCGATAACAGTCAGTCCCCACAGTAGTAATAAAGCGAAAATAAACCCTGCCGGAAGCTCTGTCATTAAAGGGTATAGTAAGCAAATAGCACCGGAACTGAATAAAGCCAGTCGGGCAACGCGTAAACCGCCTATTTTTTTACTCATGATACCGCCGCCAATGCAGCCCAGGCTACCAATAGCAATAATGCTAAAGGCCAGCCATGGCACTGTGCCTAACGGCACGTTGAGAGTCGCTAATGGGTGCAATACCAACAATGGTGTCAGCATCCAAAAGGCGTAGAGTTCCCAGGCATGACCAAAGTAGCCTATTGCTATGGCACGAAACTTAGGTTGGGTTAATGCGCGTAATCCGGAACGTAACGTTTGGGGTG
This sequence comes from Idiomarina sp. 017G, assembly GCF_004362265.1. Classification (NCBI taxonomy): domain Bacteria; kingdom Pseudomonadati; phylum Pseudomonadota; class Gammaproteobacteria; order Alteromonadales; family Idiomarinaceae; genus Idiomarina; species Idiomarina sp. 017G. The sequence continues at coordinate 53,448 of NZ_SNWT01000009.1, forward strand.
TCGCTACGCTAGGTAAATGAGGCCCACTACCAAGCCAGCCCACTAATAAACCGCCAAGCAATGCCAGTATTGACGAAGTTAAAAGAGGAATTTCCCAGGAAAAGTCCAGAGTAATGCCACGCATAAGATGTGGTAGCGCTGTTCCGAGCGTTAGCATGGCTAATAACCAGGAAAGGGCACTGCCAGCGTAGCGTGGAACCCAGGATATCACCAGTTTCATTCCCATTGGGTAAATTCCTGCCAGGCAAAGTCCGGTTAAGAAACGTAATAGCCAGCCGAGAGTTGAGTGATCAATTGCAACAATAAATAGGGCATTAACCAGGGCACCGGCAATGCTCGAGAGTAAAAATATCTGACTGGCTCGGTAACGATCAGCAAAACCGGTTAACGCCAGCGTTAGAGTTCCGATAATAAAGCCCAGCTGCACAGCCAGGGTATAAGCGCCTAAGTCTGCTTCGTTAAGGTGATGCTCTGCCGATAAAGGAAGCCAGACACCGTTAATGCTGAACCACAAGGACGTGCCCAGTAATTGAGAGAGAATAATCAAGGGTAAAGCGAGTTGCTGGTGCAGTTTGGTATTGCTTAGCATGGCGCCGTTAGTTGCATCTTTTAGGAGGTCATTTTTTATTTGCCTTACATTACCTTAGTTAGCGAACTAACGCGACGTTAGGTTTTCTTCTGTGCTAATTTAAGTTGGAAACCCATTGTTAAAACAAAGAGCGATGTTAAAGAAAGCTGAAATCAACGAGTTAAAAGAGGCGCTGACCTGGCCTGAGAATGCCGCCGAGTTCCGGCTGTGGTTTGGCGATAAAGTTCGGTATGGCAGTCCGGCTGAGGCCATCTGGCAACAGATTAAAGGTAACGAACGCGGGACTTTTGGGTTTTACCAGAATGAAGAGCTGGTTGGTTTTGCCCAGGCTTATGAAAAAGTCGAGAACGGTATTCACATAGCCTGCCTTATTGTTAACCCGAAAGTTAGAGGCAAAGGACTGGGCCGGTTGTTTGTAAAAGCCTTACTGGGAAATGCCTGGGCGCAGCAGCAAACGCGGTTTATTACGTTGAATGTATACCCCGAAAATACGCCGGCGCGGTCACTCTATAAAAGCCTTGGCTTCCACGAAGCCGGAGAGAATAGCGGTATGGTTGCTATGCGGCTGGAGAAAGAATAATTCAAAAGGCTTTGCCTTGTATTTAAGATAAACTAGCCGCTATTGATTGCCATTAAATTCATGTATACGGACTTCCCATGACAGAAAATGAATTACATCGACGCCGCTTAATTTCAGCAAAGCAGTCTGAAGAATCTATCGCAAAAATAGAAGGACAAAGTTCGTATAAGCTGGCATTTGCCGATCATGATTTTTTACTTCAGGACGATTTGCGTGCGGTACGTTTGCAACTGGAATATTTAAAGCCTCAGTTAACTCTGGAAAAGCATCAGATAGACGCAACCATTGTTGTCTTCGGTAGTGCTCGATTCTTATCCCCTGAACAGGCGCAACATGATGCTCGCATGGCCGAGCAGGCATTAGCAGAAGAACCGGGAAACGACAGCTTAAAGGGTAACTTAAAGCGTGCTCAGCGGGCATTAAAAAATAGCGCTTATTATCAGCAGGCAATGGAGTTTGCCCGTATAGCGACCGAACACAATCTCCGTCACAACGATGAAAACCTGATGATTGTCAGTGGCGGTGGCCCCGGCATCATGGAAGCTGCGAATCGGGGAGCGATGGAAGCCGGAGGTGAAAGTATTGGACTGAATATTGTACTGCCTCATGAGCAACGCCCAAACCCATACATAACCCCGGAATATTGCTTCCAATTTCATTATTTTGCCATTCGCAAAATGCACTTTCTGCAACGAGCCCGTGCGTTGGTTGCTTTTCCCGGCGGCTTTGGAACACTGGACGAGTTATTCGAAACTTTAACCTTGGTACAAACCAAAAAGTCTGAGCCAGTTCCTATTGTTTTGGTGGGCTCTGAATTTTGGCGTCGGGCAATCGATTTCGATTTGCTGGTAGAAGAAGGCACTATTGCAGAATACGACTTAGATTTGTTCCAGATTGTGGATAGTGCAGAAGACGCTTGGCAGGCTATTTGTCATTGTTATGACTTAAAAAATAGTTCACACCATATCCGCTAATCGCTCATGAAAGTGGCGCCAGGAAACCCAAAAGAATAAGGCTCCAATACCGCTTAGTGCAAGTAGCTGTGGCCAAACAATGCCTAACCCTGCACCACGGAATAAGATGCTTTGACCAAATTCGGTAAAGTGAGAGGTAGGAGCAAAGTACATCACAGCCTGAACTGCAGCCGGCATACTATCAAAAGGTGTCATGCCGCCGGAGAGTATCTGCATTGGCATAATAATGAGCAAAAACAGTAACCCGAACTGAGGCATAGAGCGGGCATAGGTTCCTAAGAAAATGCCAATAGACGTGGTGGCAAAAAGGTGCAGAGCGGTACCGAATAAAAACAGTGTTAAGGAACCGCTGGTAGGTATAGCAAGCGCCTGTTTAATTATCACAGTGAGTGAGAACGCAGAGGCAACTAATACCACTAAGGCCATAGCCCAAACCTTGCTGACCATAATTTGAAAAGGGCTGACCGGCATTACCATAAGGTGTTCAATGGTGCCGTGTTCCCGTTCTTTTATCAGGGCTGCACCGGTTAAAATAATCGACAACATGGTAATTTGGTTAATCAATTCCATAATGGCACTGAACCATCCGCTATCAAGCTCTGGGTTAAACTGCGCCCTTACGGCTATATCGACAGGTAACTGAGTGTCGGACTGCGTGAAGGAGCTGACTTCGCGATTAATAATAGATTGAATGTAACCGTTACCAGTAAAGGCTTGACTCATTCGAGTGGCGTCAACAATGAGCTGTAGCTGAGGCTGCTCACCGCTTAGCAAATCACGCTGCAGCCCTTCAGGAATATCAATAATAAAGGTGTAGCGCCCCTCGTCCATAAGCTCATCTGCTTCTTGAGCTGAAACCGCTTCCGGAGGCAAAAAATAAGGCATTAAGAAACTGTTGATCAGTTGGTTAGAAAGCTGGGAACGGTCATTGTCGATAACGGCTATTGGTGTTTTGTACAAAGTTTGTGGCGTGGCGGATGCCGCGGTATAAATAAATACGGTAAAAGCCAGCATAATAAACAGCAGTAACATAGGGTCACGCGACAAGCTAATGAGCTCTTTCACACCTAAATGAGCAATATTTTTAACTGATCGCATTTATTGGTCCTGTTTCCTGACTAAGCTAATACCAATGGCAATGAAGAGAATGGCTGCGATGCTGAGCCCGACTAACATGACCTGCAGCTCATTAAACGACAGAGCTTTCGAAAACACGCCTCGGCTGACAATCATATAGTAAGTTGTCGGATAAATTTCGCCGATAACCTTAGCAAAACCTTCCAGCGAAGTAACCGGTGTGATCATTCCTGAGAACTGCGATGCAGGCAGGATGGTGGCAAGTGCAGTACCAAAAAGCGCGGCAATTTGACTGTTAAGAAAAGCTGACATAATAAGTCCAAGTGCGGTTGCACACAGAACATAGAGAAAGGTCGCGAGTGAGAAGGCCAGAAAACTTCCGGTGAGTTCTACGTTAAAAATAAACAACGCCTGAGCAACCAATATTAAGAAGTTCGCCATTGCGAGAACGACATAGGGGAGTTGCTTACCAATAAAAAACTCACTTTTGCGAGTTGGGGTAACATAAAAGTTCGTAATAGAGCCCAGTTCTTTCTCTCTCACTACCGACAGTGACGTCAATATCGATGGGAAAAGCATTAACAACAGTGGAATGACAGCAGGCACCATGGCTGGCAAGCTTTTAACGTCGGGGTTATAGCGGTATCTCGACGCTATATCGACCGTCGCTGGCTTTGTTGACTGGCTACTTAATTGTTGTTGCTGTTTTTGTAACCAGTCAATATGCATGCCCTGAATGTAACCTTGCGCGGTCTCTGCGCGCATTGGCATCGCACCGTCAATCCACGCTCCTATACTGACGTTTTCTCCACGCTGCATATCACGAGCAAAGCCGCTGGGTATTTCTATAGCTAAGCTGATTTCTCCGGCTTTTAAGGCATCGTCAACTTGTTCATAGCTTGTCAGGGGTGTTTTTTCATTAAAATAACGAGAACCCGATAAGCTTAAAATATAGTCCCGGCTGGTGCTGGTCTGGTCACGGTCTAATACCGCGAAATCAATTTCATCAACGTCCATATTAATGCCGTAACCCAAAACAAACATCAGAATAACGCTACCGACTAAGGCCATCACTAAGCGAACTGGGTCGCGGATAAGCTCCAGGGTTTCGCGGTGACTGATGCTGAGCAGTCGCTTAATGCTGAAACCGTGACTGAGTTTCAGTTTTTCATTATGTTGCAGCTCTGGTGAGTCTTCCATCGACTGTTCAGCTCGCTGAGAGTCAGATGCCTCTTCTAAATAATTGACAAAGGCATCTTCCAGCGAATCACTATTACGGCTTTTAGTAATAGCTTCGGGGGTATCGGTTATTAGAACCTTCCCGGCATGCATTAAGGATATGCGATCACAGCGCTCAGCTTCGTTCATAAAGTGCGTTGAGATAAATATGGTGACACCATGATCGCGCGATAGTTTTAGCAGAATTTGCCAGAAGTTATCCCGCGCAACAGGGTCAACGCCCGAGGTTGGTTCATCCAGTATTAATATTTCTGGCTGGTGGATCATTGCAACCGCTAAAGATAATCTCTGCCGTTCCCCCACAGGAAGCTGGGTCGGTAATTGCCGAAACAGTCGCTGTAAATCGAATTGCTCAGCAACGACGTCTATTCTGTCTTCTATGCTGTTTTTAGGAATATCGAATAACTGGGCGTGTAATTTTAAGTTTTGGTAAACCGTTAATTCTCCATACAAGGAGAAGCTTTGAGCCATGTAGCCTACACGTTTTCGGGTTTCAAGAGGGTTATTCTCAATTGGCTGATCAAAGAGCCAGGCCTTACCCGCGCTTGCGGTAAGTAAACCAGTCAGCATTTTCATGGTAGTGGTTTTACCGCAACCGTTAGAGCCTAAGAAGCCAAAAATCTCGCCTTTTTTAATGCGAAAACTTGCTTTATCTACGGCGGTAAAGTCACCAAATTGCATGCTAAGATCCTGAGCTTCGATAGCAATCGATGTTTCTTTTATCGGGAGGCGCGCGGTATTATCAAAGCCTTGATTGGATCCCGCACCCAGCAATTTGATATAGGCTTTTTCAAGAGTCGATGTTGCCGTTTGCTGCAGTAATTCGTCTGGAGAGCCTGCGGCTAATAACTTCCCTGCACTCATAGTGGCGAGCCAGTCAAAGCCTTCGGCCTCATCCATATAAGCGGTAGCGACTAAAACGCTCATGTCAGGGTTCTGTTGACGAATATCAGTAATGAGTTGCCAGAATTGACGACGAGACAAAGGATCTACGCCAGTGGTAGGCTCATCAAGAATAAGTAGCTCGGGTTCGTGAATCAATGCACAGCAAAGCCCAAGCTTTTGCTTCATACCACCGGATAACTTGGCACTGGGGCGATCCCGAAACTCCCATAAGCGAGTGGCTTTTAGCAAGCGACTGACACGGCGCCGACGTTGTTTACCGTCAATGCCGAAAAGTTGTGCGAAAAAGCTGAGGTTCTCCTCAACCGATAAAGTCGGGTAAAGGTTTTTGCCGAGCCCCTGTGGCATGTAAGCCAAACGACGATACAAATGTTTGCGTTGACGCGACTGACTCAAGTCTTCACCAAGCACGTGTAATTGGCCTGTTTGTAGCGCGCGTGCCCCGGAAATCAATGAGAGTAAGGTGGACTTCCCTACTCCGTCGGGACCAATAAAACCGCAGAGCTTACCATGAGGAATAGTAAGCGATAATGATTCAAGCGCTTGTTGTTTCCCGTAGCAATAATTGATCTCGCTAAGTGTTACTACTGAGTCATTGTCTGTTGACATCAGTCAAGCTCCGATTGTAGCTCAATAGGCCAACTGTCCTGTCCATCAAGTTTGACATAAGCTACCCCGGGAAGCCCGGTTTTTACCCGTTCCAGATGTTGTTCTAGTAAATTTTTATCAATGCTGGCCCGGACCCGAAACATCAACTTTTCGCGTTCTTCCTGGGTCTCTACTGTTTTAGGTGTGAATTGAGCTACGTCTGAAATAAAGCTGACATTAGCCGGAATGCGGTAGTCCGGCAGGGCATCTAATACAATGCGGACTTCACTACCGACTGAAATCTTTCCAATAATCTGGGTTGGTAAGAAAAAAGTCATGTAAACATCGCTCAGATCGACCATATTAACTACTCGACCGCCACTCCCGATAACTTCGCCAGGTCTTGATACTATGTATTGAATGCGGCCATCACGGGGAGACAAAAGGGTACTATCATCAATTTGGATTTGGATACGTTCGATGGTTGCTTTGGCTGCTTCAGCAGCAGATTCGGCTTCTTCTCGCTGTGAGATGGCCGTGGTAATTGCCGCTTCAGTAGAAGCAATTTGAGATTTTGCTGCAGCTACCGCCGACTCTGCGCTAACAACAGCGGCTTTTGCATCATCAAGCTCCTGGGCCGACATAGAGCCTTGTTGGGACAAGCTCTGTACGCGTGCCAGACGCTTTTTGGCAAGGTCTAACTCAGATTCTCGTTGTTTTAATAAGGCCTGTGCGGCGTCTTTTTCAGCGCGCCGTTGGTTAACTTGGCTTTTGGCGGTATTGATGGCGTTTTGAGTCTGTTTAAACTGTGCCTGGGTTTGAAGCAGTTCAGCTTCCAGAGTGGTGGTATCAATTTTTGCCAGTTTGTCGCCGGTGAGCACGAACTGACCCTCTTCAACCCATACGTTGTCGAGGCGACCGGCAACTTTCGTGGCTACATTAATTTCGACGGCTTCTATTCGCCCATTGCCACTGGCAATGCCTTCATAGTTAGTCGACTCTTTGTTGATACTAAGATAAACGAAAAGGGCGATGCCAATAATGACCACCGCCCAGACAATATTCCTTTTGTTCATGCTCTCATCTCACTAATAAGCGCTAATATATTACTGTTAGTTTTAGCACTAAATTAGCCAGTATGTAAGCTAGCCTAAAAGAGGGAGTAACTCCCTCTTTGTTGGTATCTATTAAACCATCGGTTTCGTGCTCTTACCGCTTTCGCCGGTTCGGCGCCACAAGCTAGTGATGCGTGCAGAGCGGACGATAAGCCAGGTCATGGCGAATAAACCAAGGCCTAAACCAAGTGCTAACCAGCGGTTATAAACGGTTGCTGAATAGATACCGCCATTGCCAACGGGCACAACTTCTTGTGGCATTAACGGAAGGCCATGTCGTGTGGCCATATCTTTAATGCCACTAAAGTGAATACCCGGAATATCTTCTTGCAGGAAATAGCCCATCATGGTGTCGACAGCAAAAGCTCGTGAAGGAGCGTCCCTCTGAAGACCTGACTTGAACATATCATCAATACCAGGAGGGCCTACTATAGTTGCGCCACCACCAACATTTATGAAGGCTTTGTATTGACGGTCAGCTGAATATTCACGAAATATGGCAATACGGTCAGCGACGGCTTCCTGGTAGCTTGCAGGATCAATAAAATTGATACCGGCTCTTTCTATTGTATTTCGTATTGAGGTAATGCCTTCTTCGGGAATACCAATTCCCCGATCTTCAATACCTCCAATAGAAGCGTAAACGGGTTTTGAACTGAGTACGCCGGCTTCGCGGAGTTCTCGCTCCATATCAAGCCATAGAAAGTTGGGTACGTTTCCGCCCCACTGCGAGGATGATGCGGAAGCGATAATAATCGCTTCTGCTCCCATCGCTTCGATAGCTGAATAGACGGCCAGGTTCATTGCCGGAAAGGAGCCTGATACCGTAACTGCAACTAAATCTCCTTCCTGCACACCAGCATCTGCCATTAATTTGACCGCGACCGCTGCCCAATTAGGGTTAACCGTGGTTTGTTTGGATTCGCGACTACCATGGTTAGTGGTAACAATACTGTTTTCCAAACCAACCATGCCAGAGCGTTGGGGGTCGAACTCCGGGTTAATTGGAGCCAGTTTTGCGCGTAACGGTTTAAGAACCTGCATACCTTCACGCATTATTTTTGACGCATTAACCATGGTTGCGTAATTGTCATCAACGACGGGATCGCGTTGTTTTATATTTTCCGCAGAAACCATAACGATTACTGACAGTACGATAAGAAAAATAAGTCCCCAGGTTGGTACGCCCGACGAACGCCAATAAATCTTTGTAAAACTACTCATGATTCGTCCTCCTGTTACCAGCCTGGCATCTGAAATGCTTGGCTTGCTTCGTACATTTGTAATGATTCCGGCATAATGATGATAAGTGCCAAGCGGACCAGTACCGCAGTTACTGCGAGTCCGCATAAGGTCTGCAGTACGCCTTGCCGATCAAACCAAATAGCGATAAGCCCGGGAATAATGTAGCCGACGATGCTACTTTCCATAATCGACATCATAAAGCTAGATTCAAGAGTGGCAACTTGAGCCTGTGCATCACCACCGCCTGCTATCATTTGCAAATCTACCCAGTTAACAATGTTACCAAGGAATAAATCCATCAAGCCGGCAATGAGATAACCGGTAAGAATCATGATAATGGTTTGGCGACGCCCATAAATAATAGCGAAGCTGGCAATAACTCTGACAATTAGGTAGGTAATAAGCGCCGCAACAAGCGTGATAGCCAAGCTTAGAGGATCAGTCAGTTGCAATGCAACATAACCCGGAACAACCAAGCCGCCGGCGGCTAAACCTAATGTTTGTGTGAGTAACAAAGTAAAAAATAAACCGACACCAATGGCAACGGCAAGAATGTTTAATGCAATCATAAATCTTCCTCCTTGATTGCCCGGTTCTGGAAGAAACGAGCGACTTCTTCGCCACCTCCGTGAATGTTGCACATACCGACAACTAATGCGCTGCTGCCGGATTCTTCTAAAATAGTTTCGGTAATTTCGGTCATCTCAGCATTTTCCATAACAAGTAGCTTTTCGGGGTCAAGGCCGTATTTCACGGCATTACGGACGAAAATGAAGGTTCCTGAGCCCATTAACAGGTATTTATCTGCGGGACTCCATTTAACGATGTCTTCGGCCATTTGCTGAGAGCGGTGGGGGCGGTCAGCCCTGCAGTTGATCAAAACAATTTTACGTCGCTCTTCGCCATGTTTTTCCAGCATATTTTCCCAAATGCGTCCTGTAGACTCAGGGTCATTGGCTGCAAAGGCGTTGACGAATACAATTTCGCGCTTGAAGTAGTTAACGTGAAGAACCTGCATGGCACCCGCTTCCGGCTCTAATGCAACCATGCCATCCAGAGCTTTCTCCCGGTCAACACCAAGGTGCTGGCAGACATTCAGAGCTAAAGCAACATTTTCGGCGTGCTCTGCGTAACGGAAACGCTTCATGGTGTCATCGGTAATAGCGTTAACTTCGTCCTCGGTTACGCCATGCAGTTCACTTTTACGGTCGTTACATGAATGTTTAAACACATCCAGTAAGTCGCGTTCGGCGGTGAATAAGTCGCCTTTTAGTGGGGTGCTACCTGCCAGAGCTAAGGCGACATCGTTCTCACCGGGGCCCATAACATCTAAATGGTCGGCACGGGCATTGGTAATAACACCAACAGTTGAGCGAACCATTCGCAATTCACTCAAAGACTGATACTGAGGCTGCAGTGCCATACATTCCATAACCACAATTTCAGGCTTTAATGCTGCCATTCTTTTGAGTGTGCGCATTTGTTCAATAATATTTGCACCGCTTATTCGGTAAATAGGAAATTCGCGACCATCCGGGTCGGTAATAGCTGCTGCAGAACCAGTTGTTTTAGCACAAATGCGTTTACCACCACTGCGTAATCCTGCCGCAATTAACCGGGTAACGCTGGTTTTTCCCCGAGTACCATTTACATGGACTCGCACTGGAATTTTACGGACAAGTGCCCAATGGCGAACGGCCTCAAAAGCGCCGGCTATCACCAGAACAACCCACAGTGCAGCCACGATAGCGAGCATGCTGGGTATTTCCACGAGAATCCTCCTGAATTAATTCGTTTAAAACGGGACTATAATTACAGACTATCCCTTAATAGTGCTATTGTTTTTAGGGATCTTTACAAAAGGGTAATCCAGAATGCTTAAAACACGAACAACAGAAATAAAGTGGGGCGTTATTTTTATTATAGTCAGTATGTTGTGGGTATTAATAGCAAGGCTAGTTGGTCTTCATGACAATTACATTGCTTACCATTCAACTTACTCGAACTTCTTTGCACTTATTGCTATCGCCATTTATGTATTAGCACTTAGAGAAAAACGAGAAAAAGATCTTAACGGATCAATGACTTGGAAGCAGGGATTCATCAGTGGTCTGATTATAGCCATTGTGGTGGCGGTTTTAACGCCAATTAGCCAGTGGATAACACACGTTATTATTTCACCGAATTATTTTGAAAACGTTAGTAACTTTGCTGTTAATGAAGGTGGGATGGACGCTGAGCAAGCAGAAGTTTATTTTACTTTAGGTAGCTATATTATTCAGTCAATGCTTTTTGCCCTTGTTGTCGGCACCATCACGGCAGCAATAGTCGCGATATTTATGAAAACACCGCAACTTGACGATAATTAATTCGCTTTTAAGATTGGCCGGAGTACGTCAGCCCGGCCATCAATTTCGGTGAGCAGATCTAAATTGAGTAATTCTGCCAGCATTGGGTATATATGGATGTTCTCAAAACGCTCAATTTGCTGGCCACGATGAAAACCGGTTCCGGCTGCAACAAAAAAGCCGTCCATATCGCGGGTGCCGTAATACCCGTGAGTGCCGCCGTCTGACCACTGATCACGCGGCCGTGTAGCGAAGCTGGTAGGAGCATCCGTTGCTAAAACAATGGCAGGAACCCGTGGGCTATTCACGAAGTGCCGTTGAGCCAACGCTGCTTCCGATTCTGTATAAAAGGGGGCATCAGCCATTTGGTTCAAGCGTTGTCGGAGTGAGTCCACTTGCTTGTCCGAAGTCTCCTCATTTGCGTAAATAAGCAGTCGAGTTTGTGCATTTACAACGTTAAAAAGCTCTTCATCAATATTCAGCTCATTAACATCAATCATCTTGTTGGCCTTTATTGGCGCCATGCCGTGGTCAGAAACCAGAACCAGATTAACCGGCGCATCCACTTCCGTTTGCATTCGCTGCCATAACTCGCCAATAAGCTTATCAACGTGCTGAACTGCACCTTTCACTTGTTTAGCGTCCGGGCCAAACCGATGACCCATGGTGTCAACGACAGAAAAATAGCCAGTAACCAGTCTTGGACGCGCTTTCTCCGGTAACTTTAACCATTCAATAATTTGGTCTACTCGTTGGCTATTAGGAACCGGTGTACTGTAATGATAGAAGTAACTGGGCGTCCGGCCATTAATGCGGGCATCAGACTCAGGCCAGAAAAAGGTCGCCGCTTTTACGCCCTGAAATTCGGCAAGGTTCCATAGGGGTAAAGCGGTAATCCAGCTACTGTCCTCTAAGCCGTCGCCCATGCTGTACTTTTGCTGGCGTTCGGTATCGTAAAAATTATTATCCACCAGGCCGTGATTAGTGGGATAACGGCCGGTGATAATAGATAGATGATTTGGGAATGTCTTTGACGGATAAACAGGAATAAGCCCTTTACTGCGCACACCGCTTTTAGCTAATTCTGCAATGTTTTTGGCGTCATGTTTTTCAATATAGTCGTGACGAAAGCCATCAATTGAAATAAGCACCACAGTTTGTTCATTACTTTTCCCGAAAGTAAATGACGAAAAAAGAACAAGGCAGACAGCTAAAAGCGTTCTCATAGTAATTTCCGGTATCCGATTTTAGACCTTTTTAACAAATTCAGATTTCAGTTTCATTGCACCAATACCATCAATTTTACAGTCGATGTCATGGTCACCATCAATTAAACGGATATTCTTAACTTTGGTACCGACTTTAACGACCGATGATGAACCTTTAATTTTAAGATCTTTAATGACAGTGACAGTATCGCCGTCTTCCAGTGGTGCACCGTTGGCATCGCGAAAAGTGGGTGCATCGTCAGTTGTTTCTGGCTCGTTTTCAGACCATTCGTGTCCGCATTCAGGACAAACTAATAAGGTACCATCGTGGTAGGTGAAGCTTGATTTACACTCAGGGCAGGCTGGGAAGTCGCTCATGTCAGATCCTTTTGAGGAGATGAAAGCGTGCGATTATAGCCTGTCAGAGCTGTCGGCGCACTAGACAAAAATTAATACCACTAGTGTTGTGACAATGGCCAGCAAAATATTCAGTACCAGGCCTTCTTTCGCCATGTCTTTTATAGTGACTCTATTAGAGGCAAAAACAATAGAGTTTGGCGGTGTGGCCACCGGCATGCAAAAGGCACAACTGCAGGCAATAACCGCCGGTATCATGAGTAACTCGATAGGTAACTCAAGTGCTGTTGCCGTGGCAGCCAGAATTGGCATCAGCAAGGTGGCAGTTGCTGTATTGGAGGTGACTTCTGTAACGAAGGATACGGTCAGACTCAAAACAAAAATCAGTAACCACAATGGCAGAGCGTCCAACGCCGTGAGAGACTGACCAATAAGTTCGCCAAGCCCACTTTCCATAACGCCGCGGGCTAAGCAAATACCGCCGGCAAATAATAGCAGAATGCCCCAGGGAATATCTCTAGCCAACGGCCAGTTTAACAGTTTCTCGTTTTTCGCATTTCCGGTAGGAATAACAAACATAGAGACAACGCCGGCCAGGGCAACGGTCGCGTCATTGAGGCTGCCAACGCCAAGCAATCCAGTCCAGCCGCCAAAGGGAGCGGTACGTGTTATCCACAAAACGACGACAGTACCAAATACCATCAGCACGCGCTTTTCGTAGGTTGTCATTTCACTGGTGGTTGGCAACTCAAGTGGCTTTGACAGTTTGACGTTACGCGTTAACCAAAGTGCGATAATAGGTAACCCCAGCAGAACCATGGGTAAACCAATGCCCAGCCAACGGGTAAAACTGAATTCTACGCCGGTAATATTCTGGTAAATAGACGCAAAAATCAGATTTGGTGGTGTTCCTACTAACGTCGCGACGCCGCCAAGTGAGCCGGCGTAGGCCAGGCCTAACAGCAAAGCCCGCTGGAAATTTTCGTCGTCGCTGGCATCGGCCAGAGCTAAAGCAACGGGTAAAAGTGCTAAAACACTCGCTGTGTTTGATATCCACATGGACAGAAAGGCGGTTGCTGCCATAAAGGAAATAACCACTTTGCGACCATTGTCAGCACCAATGCGGGCAATCAAAGACAGAGCCATGCGTTTATGAACACCGCTGGCTTCAACGGCTTTGGCCAGCATAAAAGCGCCCATAAACAACAGGATAATATTGTCACCTAAAGCGCCTGCGGCGGTTTGTGTGTCGATAACCCCAAACGTTGGAAGCAGCACAAAAGGCAGTAATGAGGTGACAGGTAAAGGGATGCACTCGGTTACCCACCACCAGGCCACCCAGACAACGGTGCTTAAGGTTAGAGCCGCGGGTAACGGCATGTTTGCCAGCTGTGTTGTGAGTAATACAATAAGGGCGGTTATGGGTCCCAGTGCTAAATGTTTCATTAAGTGGTTGTCACATCCAGTTCATCTTTTACCCTGTAAGATAATAGAGAAGTGACTGAATCACCAACGAAAGAAAAAAGGGCAGCCTATGAGTCAACAACTCGTGCGTTCCACCTCGCTGGCCGGAGCTATAGTTTTAGGGCTGGGTTCCATTTTAGGTACCGGTGCGTTCGTTAGTGTGGGTATTGGTGCGGATATTGCCGGTGGTGCCGTTTTATGGGCCATTCTCATTGCGGCAGTAACGGCTTTATGCAATGGCCTGTCTTCGGCTCAGTTAGCTTCCGCACATTCAGTAGGCGGCGGCACCTATGAATATGGTTATCGGTTTCTGACCCCGGCTTATGGCGTAACGGCGGGTAGCTTGTTCGTAGTAGCAAAAAGTGCGTCAGCGGCAACCGCTGCGCTGGCGGTAGGCTGGTATGTGACGAATGTCACGGCAATACCTGAATATTTAGCACAGTGGATAGCCGCCGCAGTATTGGTGCTATTTACGTTATTAGTACTGGGGGGCGTTAAGCGCACAAACTGGGTTAATGCAGCCATTGTTACGGTGAGCATAGTGGCTCTGTTGGCTTTTATTATTACAGGTCATCAACAAACCGCCGTTGTTGAGCGGGCTTCGGTCGAGTGGTGGCACGTTTTGCAGGCGGCAGCTCTGCTTTTTGTTGCCTACACAGGTTACGGACGTATTGCCACCATGGGGGAAGAGGTACAAAATCCGCGTCAGGTTATTCCGCTGGCCGTTATTTTAACTCTGGCGGTTGTGACGCTTCTGTATTTGGGGGTTGGTAGCGCGCTCTTGCATTTTCCCAGCATAGCGGACTTCCAGGCGGAGCACTTCTCTTTGGCGAGTTTGTTGCCAACTGGACCTATACAATGGTTGGTCACCGCGGGTGCAGTGGTCGCTATGGGCGGAGTTATTCTCAACTTAATTTTGGGGGTGTCGCGGGTGGTTCTGGCCATGGGGCGCAGAGCCGATTTGCCAATGCGCTTTGCTAACTTAAATGACCAACAAACCTCGGCGCCACCGGCAACCTGGTTAACTTGTTTTGTCATGCTGGTGTTGGTCGCAATTGGTGATATAAAGACCGCATGGTCGTTCAGTGCCTTCACGGTTTTAGTGTATTATGGCATCACGAATTTAGCGGCACTGAAGGTCACAAAAAGTGATCGTTTTGTGCCTAAATGGGTATCCATACTAGGTTTAGTCAGTTGTCTTGGGCTGGCCGTTTTTGTTCCCTGGCAGGTATTGTTGTCAGGGCTTATTTTTATTGTCGTAGTTCTGCTGATACATCAGCTGAGACGCTAAGAGGTAACCATGCGAGATATTGTTATTCTGCACGAAAATGAAGAGTGGCTGGTGCCACTAAGAGCAGAGTTTGAGAAGCGCGGTGTGCAAGCCAAAGAATGGTTCCTGGATACGGGGGTTATACCTTTTTCCGAGCTTCCGGAAGATGCGGTTTACTATAATCGTATGAGTGCCTCCTCGCATACAAGAGGACATCGTTTTGCACCGGAGCTGACTCGCATGGCGTTAACCTGGTTGGAAAACAGTAATAGAACCGTGGTTAATGGTACCCGTGTGCTGGCGCTGGAAGTGTGTAAGCTGTCGCAGTATGCGGCGTTACAGAAAGCCGGCCTTAGCGTGCCGAAAACGCAGGCAGTGGTGGGAAAAGAACTGCTGACAGAAGCGGCTGAAAAGTTTGCCGAGTGGCCACTAATTTTAAAGCCTAACCGCGGTGGTAAAGGTTTAGGTGTTATTAAGTTTGATGATGTCGCTGGCTTAAAGAACTACCTAAACAGCGACGATTATGAAGAGCCTTTAGATGGCATTTGGCTGTTACAAGAATACATTCAGCCAAAGCAGCCGCATATTACGCGCAGCGAATTTGTCGGGCAGAAATTTGTTTACGCGGTTAACGTGAACACTGAGCAAGGCTTTGAGTTATGCCCTGCCGATGTGTGCAGTGTGGATGATGCGTTTTGCCCAACCAGTGAAGCGCCTGTTGCAGACGACCAGCCGAATAAATTCACTATTACGCAGCGCTTTAATGACCATGAAATTATTTTTGCGCTGGAAGCCTTTTTAAAAGCCAATGATATTGATGTGGCCGGCATTGAGTTTATTGAAGACGCAAAAGGCGAACTGTACGTTTACGATGTGAACACTAACACCAATTATAATCAAAGTGCAGAACGCGAAGCGGGTGTTAAGAAAACAGGCATGGGCGCGTTAGCGGATTACCTGATTAGCTTAGCGCAATAAGGCGGCCCAGAAAAAATGGCCCCATAAAAATGGGGCCATAACAAATCCAGGGAGGGATTGTTTTTTAGAAAGTGTATTCCACACCTAAAGAGGCTGTTTGAGGTTTGTTCGGACGCGCACCATGTGGTGAGCGAGCAACAATCTTCTGCTGATCGAACAGGTTCTCAACTTTGAAATAAACCGCCATGTTGTTGTCGACTTCATAACGGCTGACAAAGTCGGTCACAAACAGTGATTCGGTTTTGTTGAAACGGCTGTTGTCACGGTTACAGCCAACAGAGACGCACATTTCGTCAATGTATTTACCGACCACATAGTTTACCCAGCCTTTATTGTTGTCTAGTGCAATACGAACGCTGAAGGTATTCTGCGGAATGTCATTCAGTTCATCGCCATCCATCAAACCTGTTACCACATTGTCCTGACTGATTTCACCTTTAGTGTAGGTGTAAGCAAAATCAACTGGCATAAGGAACTGACCCAATTCAAAGGTATTGCTTGCCTGTAACTCCAGACCCGTTACGGTCGATTCACCCAGAACATAAGAGCCCGATTCAGCACCGTTGTCACACGGGTTAGCAATTGAACACTGTTGTGTGGTGTCGCTAAAGTCGCTGTAGAAACCAATGGCTTCCGCAAAGAATGAACCTTGGTTAAAACGAACACCGGCTTCGTAGTTATTGCTGGTTTCTGGTTCCTGGAACTCTTTGGCTCCGCCACCTAAAGGAGAAAAACCTTTATGTGCGCCAGCCAGAACCTGCCAGTTTTCGTTCACGTCATAAGTGAAGGATACGCCCGGCAACCACTCGTCACTGTCGTTTGAACGCGTGCTGTCCAGTTGCTCGCGAGCCGTATCAGAAAACTGATTACGATAAGACTCGACGTCTTCATAACGCAGCGCAAAGTGTACGTTAAGGTTTTCAGTTGCCTGCCATTGGTCGGTTAACCAGAAGCTGACGGCGTCAGCGCCTTCTAAACGGTTATTGCCGCCGCTTGGCATGACTTCGCCCTGGTATACGAGACTACCGTTAACCTGGTCATAAATTTCAACCGGCTGAAAACGATCCATCTCGTCGCTGTGGTCACGAACACCGACTTCCAGGTTATGAGTCCCTAAAGCAAACTGAGCATTGGCTTCAATACCTTTAGATTCATAGGCGCGGTTGTTGTTCTTGTAGTTCAAACCGGCTTCATCCTGAGTGCCTTGCAAAATAGCCAATGCATCGGCGTCACCGTTGTTAGCCGCACTGACGTATGCATTGCCGCCATCCAGCTTGAACCAGTTACGGGCAAACTCATTATAGTAACCCAAAACATTCACGGTCAGGTTATCGGTTGCTTCAAATGCATAGTTTAAACTGTAGCCTTTGTGCGAGTTATCCATCTGATCAATTTCAGAAAGGCCATAACGGCGATTTTCATTCTGAGCAAAATCGGTATCAGTCAGGCCAAGATAGGTTTCATTTGAGATTTCTTCGGAGTACTGAACTTTAGCTAACAGACTCTGGCGATCGCCAGTCCACTGCAGTTTTGCAACATAGTCCTCAATATCAAAACCGGTATCGCGGCTGCTGCGGTCAATTTCTTTGAAGCCGTCGCTGCTGCGTTGCACGGTTTCTAATAAAAATCCCCACTGGCCTTCAGTGCCGCCCACGTGAGCGTGAATGTCACGACTGCTGTTTTCGCCAAACTGAGTCAGAACCTGCCCACCAAAGTCTTCTGGAATAGGTGTTGTCACCAGGTTTAAAACGCCGCCTGTTGTTTGCGGGCCGTAACGTAATAAAGGTGCACCTTTTAATACTTCAACTGACGACATACGGAAGGTCGTCGGGAAGTAGTAGGCGGCCGGATTTGAATAAGGTGCCGGGGCCATCATGACGCCGTCTTCCAGCAGAGTGACCTTGCTGACACGCCCGGCGGTTGCAGCACGAATACCGATATTAGGACGCAGGCCTTCGCCATCTTCTTCACGGACATAAACACCCGGTATGGTTTTCATTAACTGGTTAATGTCGCTCGGAACCTCAATGCGCATCTGTTCTTCGTCAATAACAGCGCTGGAGCCGGCAACATTGCGGGCATCTGTTTTACTGCCAATAATTTTGATTTGTTCGATATCAGTATCGCCTGCTGCATTATTGGCCATAGCGGGAGCTGCAAGAGCGGTCAATATGGTGCTGGCTAAGATCGTTTTCTTCATAACGGACTCATTTCACCTTTTTTAAAAAGTTATTTTAGATTAATTAAATTCGAGGTGAATGATAATTAAAATAAGAATGATTCGCAATAATAGATTCTACCGTTTTTATCTAACTCTTTATTCTGGCGCCCGTTCGGCAGATTTGAAAAAGACTTGGAAGAATTAATGCAATTACCAGCGTGATCTATAGAATTCTAACTTAACGGTTAAAAATATAAGGATGGCAAGTATGCCTGCGATACATATGAAAGGAAGTGTCTCTATTCTCGTTGTAATGCTGCTGTCAGGTTGCGCCCTGTTAACTCCGAAAGAGCAAGTGCCGACATATTACCAGTGTGGAGCCAGCGAGCTCAGTGTGCTGCAAAAAGAAAAGGGTGTGCTGTTAAGTTACGGGTCGCAACAAGAAGAGTTACCTCAGGCGGTGAGTGGCTCGGGAGCCCGCTACTCAAATGATAAAGAACCATTAACTCAGTTTTGGAGTAAAGGTAACGAAGCCGATATTATCTGGCGGGGCCAGGAGATGCCACTTTGTGTTGAGCAAGGCACTTTACCTAAACACTTTACGGCGAAAGGCAACGAACCTTTCTGGCAAGTGGCGGTAAACCCCCAGCATATGGCACTGACAACCCCTGAAAGCGAAGCGATTATTGACTTGGCCGCAGCGGAGGTTGTGTCTGAGCAACCTTACGAGTGGCGTATCGAGTCGACAACCGACAAACATCTTATTGTCATTGACAGACTTTGTCGTGATTCAATGAGTGGACGTTTGTACCCCTATCAGGTCGATTTACAGGAATCCGACCGCATGTATTCTGGCTGCGGTGGCGACAGTGAATGGCTACTTCAGGGGGCCAGTTGGGAGTTGTCAGAATTTGAAGGGCATGCCATTCATTCTAAACCCGCAACCATTCAGTTTTTAAAAGACGGTCAGCTTGCCGGTTTTAATGGTTGTAATCGTTATTTCGGGAATTACAACATGGGTGGCGAACTTGCCCAGATTCGGCTTACCGGAAGCACAAAAATGGCGTGCAGCGGCGAAGCGAACGAACTCTCGCAAGAGTTCAGCAGTGTTCTGGAACGAGTTTATCAAGTGAATATTGATGATAAAGGACGCTTGATATTGAGCACTCGCGGAGGTCGTCAGATGACATTTAAGCAACAGAGCGAATAAAGGTATAAGGGCGCCACCATGCAATTAAAAAAGTACACAGATTACGGTCTGAGAGTTCTTATGTATCTGGCTGCAAAAGAAGATACGAAGCGCGCCACTATTGATGAGTTGAGTGGCATATTCAATGTGCCACGCAATCACTTAAACAAGGTCGTTCATCAATTAGGCAAAGAAGGCTTAATTGAAACGCGGCGCGGCAAAAATGGTGGCTTCCTGCTGGCTATTGAACCGGCTGATATACGGCTGGACAGAGTCATACGCCGACTGGAAGGTGATGAGTACTGGGTCGACTGCCATAAACCCGAGTGCGCTATTTTTCCCGTTTGCGAGCTGAAAAATGTGATTAACCAGGGCAAAGAGACCTTCTATGACTTTCTGTCCAACTATACGCTTGCTTCATTGGTGAGTAACGACGCACAAATTCGAGAGTTTTGGGGTACCCCTATTCCGGTAACTATCGACAAAGACTGACTTTTTGTCTCAATGTTAGCCACTGTCGTTGCAATTGGTTAGAGTTCGGAGTATCAAAGAAGAACAATAACTAAAATGAAGATGAGGGAAAACTATGCTGAAAAAGATAGCCATCGGATTGACTGTTGCCTTAGCCGGTCATTCTGCTCAAGCCGGTGAATGGCTGCATTGCGGAAACGTTTTTGATAGTGAAAGTGGTCGGCTGGCCGGCGAACGCTATATTGAAGTCACTGATAACAAAATCACGGCGGTAAAAGTGAACAGTCCGGGTGACGATGCTTCGGTTACTGACTTAAGTTCTCATACCTGTTTACCCGGCCTCATTGACTTGCACGTGCATCTTGACGGTCAGTCAGGGCCAAACTCATATATAAAGCAGTTTACCGAAAATCCGGCTGATCTTGCTTTAACTGCTCAGCATTACGGGATGAAGACTCTGAACGCGGGCTTTACCACAGTAAGAAATCCAGGCGACTCTCATAACGTGACTATTGCTCTGCGTGATGCAGTGAATGCAGGTGTGGTTGACGGTCCCCGAATCTACTCTGCGGGCAAGTCACTGGCAACAACCGGCGGCCATGCTGACCCGACTAATAGTTGGAAAGAGGAATTGATGGGGCGGCCTACGCCTAAAGATGGCGTAATCAACAGTGCCGCAGGTGCCCGTGAAGCGGTACGACAGCATTATAAAGATGGTGCGGACTTCATCAAAATTACCGCGACCGGCGGTGTTTTAAGTATGGCCAGCAGCGGTGATAATCCGCAGTTTACCGAAGATGAGTTAAAAGCTCTGGTGGATATTGCCAACGATTATAACTTTCACGTTGCAGCCCATGCTCACGGCAAAGCGGGTATGCTACGTGCTGTGAAAGCAGGTATCACCTCGGTGGAACACGGCACTTACATGGATGACGAAGTAATTGCCGCGATGAAAGAGCATGGCACGTATTTGGTTCCGACAATTATGGCCGGTAAATTTGTTGCCAAGAAAGCTGAAATTGACGGTTATTTCCCTGATGTTGTCAGACCCAAAGCCCGTGCCATAGGACCTAAAATTCAGAATACTTTTGCTAAAGCGTACAAAGCTGGAGTGAATTTCGCCTTTGGCACCGATAGTGGTGTTTCGGCGCATGGCGATAACGCGCTTGAATTCCAGTACATGGTAGAGGCCGGCGTATCAGAAGCTGAGGCAATTCAGTCAGCGACTAAAACGGCAGCGAAAATACTGAAGAATGACAATATTGGGCATCTTGAAGAAGGTAAATTGGCCGATATTGTTGCTGTAAAAGGAAACCCGCTGGAGGACATCACGGTATTACAAAATGTGAGTTTCGTGATGAAAGACGGCAAGGTTTATAAGCACCAGTAATGCACCACCCGGAAGGGTTAGTCGAAACGAACTGACCCTTCCAGTTTCAATGAACTGTGATCCGCACTGCGCACTTCGTATTTGGTTTTATCACCTTGCTCTGACGCCCATAGCTGCACCCGTGCAGGTAAAATAACCGGGCGCTTAAAGGTAACGTCGATATAAGTTACGGCTTTTTGCTGACGCTGCTCAAGCTCAGCCTGAGCTCTTGCCATCATATACATGCCATGAATAATTGGTTTTTCAAAGCCAAACCAGCGTGAGACCAGCGGATGCAGGTGAATTGGGTTAAAGTCGCCGGAAATGCGTGCATAGCGTCGGCCCATACCACTGCCTAATTGCCAGTGACTGAGATTTTCCCAGCTGGCTTCCGGCTCAAATACTTTTATCGGAGGCGTCGATTTTTTCGTTGTTCCAGCATTCTGTCCACTCATCACCTGATAAACGCTGGAGCATGTTGCCACTTTCTCATTATTTTGCCAGAACTCAACCACAAACTGGGGGCGCAGGCGACGCGGAGAAACATCAGGGCCGCGCTTAGGTACTTTTACTCTGGATACCAGCTGAAAAGGCGCTTGCGCAGAAATGACCTGATGACGCTCAATTTTATTGCTGACATGAACCAGACCAGGCGCAGGCCAGGGAAAGCTGTCATCGAGCATTTGCGATAAATGAGCTCTTTGCGCAATGCAGTACAGCATGGCCAGAGGAACATCACTGACAAAACCACCAAACGACTGTTGATAACGGCTCAGATGCTTAGCTGTTGGCGCGGGAATAGAATACTCTTTGAGCAAAGTTTCAGACTCTGCTGCTGACTCATCGCTGCGTTGTAACGTTAACAGAGAACGCAGTAACATGCTGGGCATCGGGCTTAGCTTTTGCGGGCTTGTATCAACACGTTCCATAGTGATAGTTAAACTCCATACTGACAATATGGCTATTCTCGCACATGTCTCCTGCTATCAACAGTCCGACCACTAAAAAGCCGCTCCGGAGAGCGGCTTCTTTACGTTCCTTTTACTTTTGTGATTCAAGGTCTTCATTCAGGTCTTCGTCATGCTTTTCAAGGTCCCACGGGAGAACTCCGGGACTGTTATGACGGAAGTGCAGATAGTTCTCAAACTGATTAATCACATCGTTGATGATATCAGTCTGCTCATAACCATATAGATTATAAGACTGCCCACCTTGTCTGAGGAATACTTCAGCTCGATAATAAACTTCTCTGCCTTCATCGTTAGTTAAAGCATACTCTGGCAGCAGGTAGTCTTTTAAGCGAATTTCGTAAGCAAATTCTAAGTCGCCTTTTCGCTCAACGCTGAGAATAATGCGGTTGTGCTCTTCGTCAGCCCTGAATTCTGCCGGCCAGTCCTGGCCTTTCAATTCGTCCCGCACCTTTTTCATGCTTTCGGTAGCTGGTCCATTGATAAACTTAAGTACTGACTCTTTATTCGGAAAGTCGACCAGCCCAGCCAGACGTTTTTTCCAATAGTCGGCTCCCTCATTGACTCCGCGACGATGAGAATGGCGATGACTCTGAAGGCTCTTAGACTGATGACCTTCAATTATGAGCGCGCGCCACATACCCGCTGCCGAGATTAAGATAATTACCGCAAAGGGTAATGCACTGGTGATAGCGGCGGTTTGCAGAGCACCTAAGCCCCCCGCTACGAGCAATACGGATGCAACAATACCTTCAGTGCTCGCCCAGAAAACACGCTGCCAGACAGGCGTTTCCATCATGCCGCCGGAGGACAATGAATCAATAACCAATGAGCCAGAATCCGATGACGTTACAAAGAAGGTGATAATTAACAGTACTGTCAGGAAGCTCAGGACACTGGTCATAGGTAGATTCTCGTAGAGCTTAAACAACGCTACCGCCTGGTTATCCTGAACTTCTGAAATTAAGGTTGTGTAACCTTCATTCATGATCATATTCAGTGCTGTATCACCGAACACGGCAAACCAGAAGAAAGTGAATATGGTTGGCACCAGCATAACGCCAAAAACAAACTGGCGGATGGTGCGACCGCGGCTGATTTTGGCAATAAACAGCCCGACAAAAGGTGCCCAGGCAATAGTCCAGCCAAAGATAAATAATGTCCAGTTACCAATCCAGTCACTGCGCTCATAGGCCTGTAGATTAAAGGTGCGCTCTACAATGCCGCTTAAGTACGCGCCGGTATTTTGCAAGAAAGTTTCCAGAATATGGATAGTAGGTCCAACCGCAAAAACAAACAGCAACAAGAATATGACTAAGGTAATGTTGATTAGGGAGAGTCGCTTAATGCCTTTATCCATGCCTGCAACGACCGATGCGATGGCTGCTAACGTGATGAGTCCAATGGTAATAACCTGAACCGTTGTTCCAACCGGAATGTCTTCCCATAAGTAATTTAGGCCGGCGTTAATTTGAATAACCGAAAGCCCAAGGGTTGTTGCAATACCAAACATAGTACCGAGGATGGCGAAGGTGTCGACTGTGTGTCCAATAGGGCCGTTGATTCTGTCGCCAATAAGCGGGTAGAGCGTTGAGCGCATAGAAAGCGGTAACCCGTGGCGAAACGAAAAGTAAGCCAGTACTAAACCGACTAAGCCGTATATCGCCCAGATATGAAAACCCCAGTGGAAATACGCAATTTGCATGGCCTGCTTGGCTGAACTCACGGTTTCTGCAGCGCCAGCCGGTGGTTCCGCGTAATGCAGTATGGGCTCGGATACACCAAAGAACAGCAAGGCAATACCGTACCCGGCCGAAAAGAGCATGGCGAACCAGGACGTAAAACTGTACTCCGGTTCGCAATGGTCGGGTCCTAATTTAATTTTGCCCCAACTTGAAACAGCCACACCAATAATGAACATGAGAAAAAGTGCGACCGCTAACATATAAAACCAACCGAAGTTGTCGGTAATACCAGCCAGGGTCCAGTCAAACAGCTCGCCGGCTTTTTCCGGGGCACTTAAAGTGCCTATAACCAGTAAAGCTATAACGATAACCGCAGGAAGAAATACTGGCAGTAAAATTGCAGAATGCCATTTTTGCTTCTCGGCTGACATAAAAGCTCCTGTTTTTATTATGATTTATTTATATATAGACTACTTAAAAAGATTTGTAATGGGTCACTTTGCATTTATTTGCTGTCTAGTTTCTGGCCTGTAGGTTAAGATTATGGCTGTTATGGTTGTCGATAAAGAGTCATGTTGCAGTTTATGGATTTTGAAAAAAGCTTGGTTAATCTTGAACATTTAGCAAACTCGGTACCGGGTGCGCTATACCAGCTTGAACGCTCACCGGACGGGCAATTGAAATTTAATTATGTCAGTCAGGGCGTTGAGGCCATTTTTGGGTGCTCTGCTGAGTCACTGGCAAATGACGTGACATTGCTGAGTGAAATTATTCATCCCGACGACTTACAATCTGTTTTGAGCAGTATGCACAACTCTGCCCGCTATCAATATTTGTGGGTGAAAGAGTATCGAGTGATTAAAAATGGAAGAGTAAGCTGGATATACGGGCACGCAGTGACCAGTCAACAGGCCGACGGCAGTACACTCTGGAATGGACAGATGCTGGACATTACTGAGAGAAAAATGCTGGAGCTGAAAGTTGAAGAGAACCAGCGAAATTTAATGCTTGCTGAACGAGTTGCCGGGTTAGGCCATTGGCAGCTCGACTTAGAAACCGGGCAGTCGCAGTGGTCGGATACCATGTACAATTTGCATGGACTGAACAAGGCCAAAGTTACCCCCTCCTTGGCTCTGACTTTAGAAAGAACTCATCCTGAAGATAGGCAAGCTGTAACAGAAGCAATAAATGCCGTTAAACAGTCCGGCGCGAGAGATGTCGAGCATCGCGTTA
Organism: Idiomarina sp. 017G; assembly: GCF_004362265.1. Lineage (NCBI taxonomy): Bacteria > Pseudomonadati > Pseudomonadota > Gammaproteobacteria > Alteromonadales > Idiomarinaceae > Idiomarina > Idiomarina sp. 017G. The sequence goes on from NZ_SNWT01000009.1 coordinate 78,459, forward strand.
TGTTGGGTGACGGTGAAATTCGATGGTTAAGACGCTCGGGGATTTACCATATTGACGAAGCCGGGCGTGAAATTATTTTTGGTACCACGCAGGATATTACCGATTATAAAGAGCTGGAACTCAGGCTCAGAGAAACTGGTGGTAATGACGAACACACCGGGTTTTATAATCGCAGGCTGATGCTGCAGTCTTTGCAACGGCGCTTTAGCTTATATCAGGCTCATTCTGAGCATCAGTATTATTTGATGGTCGTGCGAGTTGCTAACAACGCAGAAACTTTAAAAGCGGTCAGTAAAATTGTTCGTCAGAATATTCAGGATTACGACACTCCGGGTTGCTTGGGAAAAGGAATTATCGTTGTACTCATGTCAACGTTGTCGGCTGAGCAAAATAAGAACTGCCTAAAGGCTACCCGGCAGTTGTTAGAGCAGCACGAAATTGAGCACAAAATAGCGTTAGAGTGTGCACAGATAACGGATCTAAGATTTGACGATGTGTTATTGCGTGCGTTGAATTAATCTAACGGCTTACCCGTTGGCGAGTTATCGATACTCCAGTCTTGCGCCTTACCCATAGAATTTATGGGTAATTGCTCCCCAAAGCTAATTCGTTCAGGTATTTCCGCGGCACAGAGGTTGTCACTTAACCAGGTTTGAACACTTTGCTCGGTAACCGTTTCGTTAATACTTTCTTGTAAAACAATAAAGGCCTTCAGCCCACAGCCTTCATCAGCTCTCATCGGGCGTACCGTTGCATCGGCAACTGCCGGGTGTTGACGCAGACACTTAGCAATATGAGCCGGGAACACATTGATCCCTCGTATCGAAACAGCCTCGTCGACTCGTCCGGTAATTTGGAATTCATCCTCTGTATGCCATCGGGTATTATCTGGTATTTCGTAATTAACTTTTGTTTTTTTATCAATTAGCTGCTGTTGGTTTTCTGTATTTTTGCGCCAGCGTGATAACAGACGGTAGTTATTTTCTGGTTTACTCCGGTAGCCCATACCTGCAGTCTCTGAACTACCATAAATTTCGACAGCGCGAGCTGCGCCTATAGCATACAACTGGTGCACCGTACTGGCCGGGCATGGTCCGGCAGAGCTAAGAAAAAGTACTCCGGGCGGTAATGGTGGCATCTCTGACGATAACTGAGTGAGTAACTCAGGGTAACCGACAACAACATCTCCGGCACGTAAGCCTCCGTTGCGAACATGGCTATAAGCTTTAAAGCCGCGCAGCACCGGGGCATCAACAAGATGCGGCAACAATATGGTAAACAGGAAGCCGTAAATATGATGGCTGGGCACTAAAGCGACAATACGAGCTGGAGATAACTCATAATCGTTTTCAAAGATGCGGACAAACTCTCTCACTTCCTCAACTAATGTACTCCATGAATGCTCGCAGGCCTTAGGTTGGCCGGTGCTGCCGGAAGTGGTAACTGTTAAGTTTTGGGTGTGAACTTGCCGCGATTTCAGAACAACTTCAGCCCATTCGGCCAGACTGTTACGGCGCAGAAGGTAATCTTCAACTCCGCTGTCTCCCATATGAAAGAACTGAACTACACGACCAGCTAAAGCCAGTCTTTCCAAAGAATCAACTGGAACTTCATCCTCGCCACTGTCTTTGGTTGATTTGTGTTTTGCCACTAAAGTGTCGTCTTCATGCCATTGACGACGTTTCCAGTGCTCACTTTCAGTCGGGCGCATACGCGCAAGTTCATCGGCGATAATATCGCCGATGACAGTAACAACAAGGTGCTGCTGAAGTGAGTCTGTCACTTTATAGTCGCTTCACGAATACCCAGTAGGTGTCGCCGGTTAAAGCTTTCTTCATATGAACTTTAACTTTGGTCGGCTGCATTTCGTAATCAAAAACATATTCAAACATGGTGTTTAAATTACCGCTTTTAACGCCTTCGTCGAAGCGCCCTTTAAACTCAGGGCTGTTGGTACATGGCGCCACTTCGTTAAAGAAGTTTTTGCCAACGACAGCGCCCGGATCACGACCGGTAATGTCGCCTTCGGCGGCGTTGTATTGAATAATTTTACCGCTAGCGTCTAACTGAATAGCGCCAAAAGCAATGTCGTTTAACTTGTCATCTGACATTTTAGATAAAGTGTTTTCGATATCATCAGAACCGAATTGAACAATCTCCATTGTGTTACCTCTAAGTACGAAATGTATGGGTTAATAGTGGAGCCCGAGATATTTAGATCATGTTTTCTTAACACTTCTTAAAGTGAAATTAACAACAAGCAGGTCTATACTTGCCTTCAGGTAAATAATTAAGGATAAAGATAATGCCCAGAACGCCTAAATTTCACCGGGAAACAGCGCTTAACAATGCGCTGAAGCTTTTCTGGCGCAAGGGATACCACGCAACCTCTATGAAAGACATAGAGGAAGAAATGGATATGAGGCCAGGAAGTATTTATGCTGCATTTGGCAATAAAGAAGCCCTGTTTAAAGAGACCCTTGAAGAATATTCCTCTCTCGCAGAGGAAGAGTTTAAGCAAGCCTTAGCGCAAAAATCTTCGGTGCTGCAGGGAATAAGTTTGTACCTTCGTAACATTGCGGTAGTGACAGCAACCTGTGCACCAACGCAGGCTTGTATGCTGGTAAAAACCTTGCTGGAATTTACGCCGGAAGACAAAGCGTTTAGCGAGCCGGTACAAAGTTATCTTGAAAAATTCGAGCAGCTTTTTACAGAGGCGTTTCAGCAGGCGCAGCAGCGAGGAGAAATTGGTAGTTCGCAGTCTCCTGAACGTCTAGGCCTTTTATTACAGACGAATATTATTGGTTTACGAACCATGGCCAGGCGAGAAATTCCGCGGCAGCAGCTGGAAAGCCTGGCCGATGATATAATTGCGAGAATTATTCCCGCAAGTTAAACAGGCCACGGTAGCTGTTAGGGTTAAATTGCCAGGTTATAAGCAAAATAAGAATGCCGACAATAATATGTAACTGCCAGCCTAAACTGTAATTACCGTAAACGTCTCTGAACCATCCGGTCAACAACGGCATCAGGCTGGCAAACATAAAGCCAATACCCTGCATAAAAGAAACCAGGCGCCCTGCCTGCACAGGGTTATCGATATGGTCCAGCGCCATAACAATACATAGCGGGAAGGCACCACCTAAGCCAAAGCCGCAAAGTGCCGACCATAGCCAGGGAGCTTCGGTCGGAAACCAGCTTAACCCCGCAAAGCCTGCCATTTGAATAAGTACCGCGGCTGTTAGCCACAACCGTCGGTCTTGTGTGCGCGATAGAGCCGGTAGCAGCAAAGCTCCAATAACCTGAACCAGAGAAAACAACGCCAGTAAATTCCCTGCTTTTTGTGCGGGCCAACTGAATTCACCATAAAATGGCGCTATCCACGCAATAAATCCGGCGTATCCTGCATTCACCAGGGCAAAATAAATACCCAGGAGCCAAGCCCTGGGGTAACGGTGAGCCCGCAATAACAGGTGCCGGGGAGGAATGCTGGCAACCGGTGTGCGGTTAAAAGGTAAGTACCAAATAATCAGCACTATCGCCGCTAAAAGAGACCAGCTGCCTAGTGCCTGAAAGCGCTCTGGTAATAAATTTGCAGCCCATGGCGTAGCGACAGCACCTAGCGCCGCGCCGCCCATGAGTGCCGCAGACCAAAGGCCAGTGACCATACCCAAACGATTCAAATACTGTTGTTTGGTCAGTTCCGGAATAACGATATGCAGTAACGCAATACCAACTCCGCCCACTAAAGCACTGGTAATCATACTGGTGCTGGTCGGCTCAAATAGCCGGGCAGTAAGGCCTGCGCACAGAATCAACAAGCCCAGCCCAATACCTTGCCGATAACCCAAAGCGGTTGTCACCCGCCCGGCAAATAAGGCCATTAAGCCAATCATTAGAATGGGCAGTGTCGTTAACAGCGATATCTCACTGAAAGACAGACCTGTGATGGTTTGTAGCTCATCGGTTAGTGGCCCTACGGATGTCAGCAAAGGACGCAGATTAAGCCCCAGTAATACCAGTACGAGCAAGCCGAACAGCAGGGGGAATTTAGACGGTTTTGCGACAGGCGCCGATTGAGTCTGCAAAGTAATACCACGAGTCCTTAAAAGCCATACTTTACTCAATTTTCATCGCGGTGTGAAACCGTGTTATTATTTCGCGCCAACAGTGATCGTCCGTTTCTTAAAAAGAGAACCCGTTATGACCGCGTCTCCGGTGTTAGGGAATTTGTTTATCATTGCGGCCCCGAGTGGCGCAGGGAAGTCGAGCCTCATTCGGGCTTTGTTGGAAAAGCATCCAGATCAGTCAATGCAGGTGTCTGTATCATCTACTACGCGTAATCCGCGTCCGGGAGAGGTTCAGGGCGTCCATTACCACTTCCTCAGTACTGAAGAATTTGAACAACGCATTGATGCCGGTGAGTTTTACGAATGGGCGCGTGTATTTGGCAATTATTACGGCACCTCCCGCAAAGTCGTAGAGTCTTTGTTAGCTGAAGGCAAAGACGTGTTTCTGGATATTGACTGGCAGGGCGCTCAACAGGTTCGTGAACACCACCCTGAAGTGCGTTCGGTTTTTATTGTTCCGCCCAGCCTGGAAGTTCTGGAGGAACGTTTACGCTTTCGCGGACAGGATTCCGACGAAGTTATTGCCGAGCGCATGGCAAAAGCTCAGGCAGAAATGTCGCATTATCATGAGTTTGACTACCTATTGGTAAATGATGACTTTAACAACAGCCTGGCATCGCTGGAGCATATCGTTTTAGCTCAGCGACAAAAAATGCCGCATCAGCAAATAAGATATTCAAGCGTATTGAAGGAATTGCTTGGATAATAGGCCTTAATTCCGTATAATTCTTAGCCTTTCGAAAAATACGACTCACGCTTTATTGGGAGTAAACCATGGCTCGCGTAACTGTAGAAGATGCTGTAGACCGTGTTGGTAACCGTTTTGATTTAATTTTGTTAGCCTCACGCCGCGCGCGTCAGTTGGCCAATGGTAAAGAGCCATTAGTTGAAACAAAAAACGAAAAACCAACTGTTATTGCTTTGCGTGAAATAGAGCAAGGCCTTATCGACAACGAACGTCTTGATATTGAAGATCAGGCGGCTCAAAAGCAGCAAGACGCTGAAGAACTGCGTGCGGTAGATGCGCTGCGCGGTATCGAATAAAAGTTTCTGTTCGCCAACGGCATCAATGCCGTTGGCAATTCCGTCAAATCCCCTTATTCTGAAAGTATATTCATAGTCCGGTATTACCCGGGGAGTTAACTGGTGTACTTATTTGAAGGCTTAAAGGCTCAGGTTAGTGAGTATCTTCCGTCCGAGCAGGTGGAACGTATTCGTGATGCCTTTGTTGTAGCAAACGAAGCCCACAGTTCGCAAAAGCGCAGTAGCGGTGAGCCTTACATTACGCACCCGGTTGCGGTTGCAAGCCTGCTTGCCGACATGAGACTGGATTGCGAAACCTTAATGGCGGCTTTACTTCATGACGTTATTGAAGATACTGAAACCAGCCGTGAAGATTTGGCCGAGCGTTTTGGGGCAACCGTTGCCAGTTTAGTGGAGGGTGTTTCTAAACTGGATAAGTTGCAGTTTAACTCCAAAGAAGAAGCCCAGGCTGAAAACTATCGCAAGATGATTATGGCGATGGTGCAGGATATTCGGGTTATTCTGATTAAACTTGCTGATCGCACCCATAACATGCGCACCATTCAGCATCTGCGCCCCGATAAACGCCGCCGTATTGCCCGTGAAACCTTAGAAATTTATGCTCCACTGGCACACCGGCTGGGTATGCACGATATTAAAAATGAACTGGAGCAACTGGGCTTTTGGGCGCTGTACCCCTGGCGTGGGAAATTGCTTGAGTCAGAAGTAAAACGTGCCCGCGGTAACCGTCGCGAGTTTACAGAGCGTGTGCAAAGTGAAATCAGTTCGCGTCTGGACGGTAACAATATTCAGGCGCGGGTCTCTGGCCGTGAAAAGCATCTGCACAGCATTTACCGGAAAATGCAGGCCAAAGAAGTGAAGTTTGAACAGGTCATGGACATATACGCTTTCCGCGTCATTGTGGACAGTGTCGATACCTGTTACCGGGTTCTTGGGGCGTTGCACAATTTGTATAAGCCCATTGAAACGCGGTTTAAAGACTACATTGCTATTCCAAAGTCGAACGGTTATCAGTCGTTGCATACCTCTTTAAAAGGCCCGCATGGCGTGCCGGTAGAAATTCAGATTCGTACCGAAGAGATGGATCTGATGGCTGACCGCGGTGTCGCCGCGCATTGGATGTACAAACAATCAGACGATTCCAGCACCACGGCTCAAGTGCGTGCGCGTAAGTGGATGCAAAGCTTGTTGGAGCTACAACAAAGCGCGGGTAATTCCTTTGAATTTATTGAAAGTGTAAAGTCTGACTTATTCCCGGATGAAATTTATGTCTTTAGTCCCGACGGGCGTATCACCGAATTACCTCAGGGCGCTACGGCGGTAGATTTTGCTTACGCGGTTCATACCGACGTTGGTAACACCTGTATTGGAGCGAGAGTTAACCATCGTACTTATTCGTTGAGTAAACCGCTGGAAACCGGACAAACGGTTGAGATAAAAACAGCACCTAATTCGCGGCCGAATATTGCCTGGTTAAACTTTGTGGTAACGGGTAAAGCCCGGGCTAAAATTCGCCAGTACCTGAAAAGTCAGGAAGCTAATGAAGCGCAGCAATTAGGTGAGCGCTTACTTCGCTCAGCACTCGGGCAGGTCAGTTACGACGAAATTCCAGAGTCGGAATTTAAGCGCGTGTTGCAGGAAACGAAAATTGATAGCCGTGAGAATTTGCTGAAACAAATTGGGCTGGGCAATATGATGTCGGTGGCCATTGCGAAGCGCCTTTTAGGCGACTTACAGCCGATAAAAGATGACAACGCATCACAAAAAAGCCTCTCGATTAAAGGCGCCGAAGGCCTGCTGGTCAGTTTTGCCAAATGCTGTCGCCCTATTCCGGGCGACGATATCATTGCCCATGTGAGTCCGGGTAAAGGTTTGGTTATTCATCGTCGTGAGTGTAAAAACGTTCGCGGGCACGAAGATGACCCGGGGCGTTACTTCCCGGTTGAGTGGGATAACAAACCCGAAGCCGAGTTTATTTCTGAAATTCGCATTGAAATTGTCAATAATCAGGGCGTGCTGGCTAAGTTAACATCGGCTATTGCAACCACGGGCTGTAATATTGATGGTCTGCAGACCGAAGAAATTGATGCCAACATTTATTTCATTGATGTGGCTTTAACGATAAAAAACCGTAAGCATTTAGCGGATGTGATCCGTCATATTCGTAAGATGCCGGATGTTCAGCGCGTGACGCGCTTAAGGAAGTAATATGTCTAAAGTGATTATTTCAACGGATAAAGCGCCAGCAGCTATCGGCACTTATTCACAGGCGGTAAAAATTGGTACGACGGTGTATCTTTCCGGACAAATTCCTCTGGTTCCTGAAAGTATGGAGCTTGTCAGCGAAGACTTCACGGCCCAGGCCGAGCAGGTGTTTAAAAACCTGACTGCTGTTTGTGAGGCATCCGGCGGCGAACTGCAGGACATGATAAAGGTGCAGATTTATCTGACCGATCTGGGGCAGTTTGCCATTGTAAATGAAGTTATGGCGAAGCATTTCAGAGAACCGTATCCGGCTCGCGCGGCTATCGGCGTAAAGCAGTTGCCGAAAGGCGCGCAAATTGAAATTGACGGCATTATGGAACTGCCCAGTACCTACTAATTAAACTGTTTCTGGTGTCGGCTCTCTGTCTTCCAGAGGGCGGCGCCAGATGATAATGGCAATAGCCACGGCTGCCAGAATAAAGCAATACCCCGTATGCAGACTGACCGATAGTGGCGATATTTTAAAGCTGGCTCCCATCAACAGTGCCTGTGCCCCGTAAGGCAAAGCTCCCTGTACAACGCAGGCAAAAATATCCAATAAGCTGGCGCTTTGGCGCGGTGCTAAATTGCCCACTTTGGCCAGTCGTTTACTGACTTCGCCGGCCAATAAGATGCTGACGGTGTTGTTGGCGACGCATAAATTTGTCAGAGCAGTAAGTGCGGCAACACCAATAGCTGATGCACGCTGTTTGTGTTTACTGACCTTATTGGCTGCGCTTTCGACAAAACCCGCTAAGAAAGCCAATCCCCCTTGCTGGCGAATTAACGCCGACAAGCCACCAATGAGCAGCGACAGCAGGAAGATTTCCTGCATACTGCCAAAACCTTCGTAGATATCCTGACTAAAAGCTACCCACTCGTAGTCGACAGTGAACATGCCAAAAGCGGCGGCTAAGACAATGCCAAGCCCGAGTACGGCGAAAACATTAAGCCCCATAACCGCTAAAACAATAATGACGAAATAAGGTAATGACAGCCATAGGTTGGCTTCCGGAATTTCCAAAGGCACCTGGCTGGTATCGTATGTCACTAACCAAATGACGGTAAAGATAGCCGCAGGTATGGCAATTTTTAAGTTCGCGCGGAACTTGTCCCGCATGGTACAGCCCTGTGTACGAGTTGCGGCAATGGTGGTGTCCGAAATGATAGATAAGTTGTCGCCAAACATGGCACCACTAACAAGTACCCCGGCCAGCAGCGGCAAGCTAATATCGGTTGCTTCACCAATGCCCAGAACCACCGGAGCAAGCGCTGCCAGTGTTCCCATAGAGGTGCCCATGGCGGTAGAGATAACCCCGGCAATAATAAACAACCCGGGCAGCAGGAAAGAAGCCGGAATAACATTTAGCCCCAGTGCCACCATGGCATCGACGCCGCCGGTTGCTTCTGCCACCGTCGAAAACGCCCCCGCCAGCAAGTAAATGAGGCACATGGTAATAATGTTATTGTCGCCGACACCGCCAACGAAGGTTTCGATGCGCTCTTCAAATGCCTGCTTACTCAGTAAAATACCAAGGACTATTGCCGGCAGAATCGCAACCGGGCTGGGTAATTGGTAAAACGCGTATTCAACCCCTTCGCTTTGAAAATACAATCCGGTTCCTAAGAACAGGATCAAGAATAAAGCGAGAGGTAACAGCGCTTTAGCGCTAGCCGGTTGTGGCGAAGCATTGGTCATGTGTCAGCCTTCTTATTTTTATTTGGACGTCCAGAAGTTTATACAGCTAATTATCCTGATGCAACCTTATTCCAATTACGTGTAGACTGTCGGTAAAGTTGTTTTAGATCAGGATAGAGATAATGAGCCCCGATGAACTGCATTTGCAAATACGAAATTTGCGGCTGGAAGATTACGAACAGTTAAAAGAATTAATGGATGCTGTCTACACAGACATAGGCGGCTCCTGGAGCCAGTTCACCATAGAAAAGCTGATAAAAGATTTTTCTGAAGGTCAGTTTTGTCTGGAGGATAATGGCCGCATTGTTGGTGTCGCCTTAACGGTTAAGGTGGCCTACACCAAGTTTTCTAACCCTCACGCCTATGACGATTTAATTGGTCACAGAGAGGCGATTCTGAACAATAAAAAAGGTGACGCGCTCTATGGGCTGGATGTACTCATTCACCCGGAGTATCGCGGTTACCGTCTGGGACGCCGTTTGTACGACGCACGTAAAGAGTTGTGCCGCCAGGCCAACCTGCGCGCCATTCTGGCCGGTGGTCGTATTGTCAATTACCACAAATATGCAAATGAGCTGACGCCAAGTCAGTATCTGGATAAAGTGCAGCGGCGTGAAATTTATGATCCCATTCTGACCTTTCAGCTGGCGAATGACTTTAGCGTAAAACGCCTGTTGGGTAAGTATCTTCCGGAAGATAAAAAGTCACGCGGCTTTGCCACTTTACTGGAGTGGAATAACTTTCTGTACGAGCCTTCAGATAACATTCTGACAACCCGTATTCAAAATGTGCGTGTGGGTGCCGTGCAGTGGCAAATGCGCTCGGTGGAGTCGGTAGAAGAACTGCTGAAGCAAGTGGAATACTTTGTTGATGCTCTGTCGGGTTATCAAAGTGACTTTGCCGTCTTTCCGGAGTTTTTCAATGCGCCGTTAATGGGGCTCACTGACCAGAGCCAGCAAATGGACGCAATTCGTTTTCTGGCTGGGTACACCGATCTGTTTAAGCGTGAAATGTCGCAAATGGCAGTCAGCTATAACGTCAATATTATTACCGGATCGATGCCGGTGCAGGACGGAGATAGTATTTATAACGTCTCGTATTTGTGTCGTCGCGATGGCTCGGTAGAAGAGCAGTACAAATTGCATATTACTCCGCACGAAAAGCGCGACTGGGTCATTGAAGGCGGCAACGAAGTTAAAGTCTTTGATACCGACGCCGGACGCATTGGCATTTTAATTTGCTATGACGTGGAGTTCCCAGAACTGGGCCGCATAATGGCGGACGAGGGATTAGAAATTCTGTTTGTACCGTTCTGGACAGATACCCGTAACGCCTACCTGCGTGTACGACACTGTGCTCAGGCACGTGCGGTCGAGAACGAGTGTTATGTGGTGATTTGTGGCAGTGTCGGCAACTTGCCTGAAGTGGAAAGTCTGGATGTGCAATATGCGCAGTCGGCAGTATTCTCTCCTTCGGACTTTGCCTTCCCGCACGACGCCATCATGTCGGAGACCACGCCGAACACGGAAATGCTGATGTTTTCAGATTTAAATCTGGATGAGCTGCGTTATTTACACCACGAAGGCTCGGTGACCAATAAAAAGGATCGTCGTACGGATATCTATGAAGTATCTCGTAAACGGATGAGCTAGGATATTTAGAACAGAGCTAAACGACACCATTGGCTGGCATCGATATAGAGCTGGCCAATATCGGTGCCGTTTAGTTTTTGTTTTAGCGGGTGTTTATCCAGAGCTTCCCACTCGCCGCGCTCATAAAGCTCAGTCATTTGCAGCAGATATCCCCACACTCCCTCGCGGTTTTTCAACGCTTTGGTAATGTCTTTAGAAAGCGGAAGCTGTTTAAGAACATCCTGCATAGATACGCCCAATATGATATCCAGTAAAGAGAGCATGCCTGTTAAAAAAGCACTGGAACGGTGCTTTTCGTTAAGAATTTCAACCGTAACTAACTCCATAAACCGGGCGCGGGTTACCGACTTAATGGTCAGCTCTTCAGGCTGCCCTGCTGACACATTAGCTAAAACAACCAGAGTAATAAAACGGCGAATTTCGGTTGTCCCCAAGTAGACCAGCGCATGCTGAATGTTTTCAATCTTTTTACGGCCGCCGTATAGAGCGCTGTTGACCAGTTTAAGCAAACTGTAAGTGAGTGATAAGTCCTGTTCAATAGCCTGTCGTATGGTATCTAAGTCGAGCTCTTTTTTATGCGCCTCAGACAACAATGTCAGCATACTAATACGGTTAGGCGCGAGCGATTTTTGCTGGACTATTTGCGGCTTTTCGAAGAAAAAGCCCTGAAAATAATCAAAGCCTAACTCCAGGCAACGCTCGAACTCGTCCCGGGTTTCAACCCGCTCGGCGAGCAGTGGAACGCCCTTTTCTTTAAAGAAGCGAATTTTTTCGTCAAGCTCTAAACCTTGCTCCTGGATATCAACTTTCACCATATTGATCATAGGAATGAGAGGTTCCCATTGCCCGGCAAAATCATGATCATCCAATGCAATTCGGTAACCTTTGGCGCGAGTGGCACTGCATGCTTCTAATAAAGGCGCATCAACCCCCACGGTTTCCAGAAGCTCTACCCACACGGTGCGGGCGTTGAGGAAAGAAGGGAAGTCATTTAGCAAAGTACGGGCATGAAAATTGATAAATGCCTGCTTTCCCATACAAAGTGTCTGAATGTCACCCAGTAAATGTTGCTGCAAAAGCAGTTTAGAGGTGGCCTCGTTAGGATCAATATTCGGAAAACTGTTTTCAGTACTGTTGCGGAACAGCAGTTCATAACCAAAAACTTTTTGGTCTCTGGTTAAAATAGGTTGCCGCGCAATGTAGGAGTACGACATTGTTATTCTTATTATCCTGAGTGGAGCATAGGGTTAGTTCTGACCGAATCTCTCGGGTATACTGCTTATATCTAGTCCTATTTTCATAAAAAAGCAATGAGTCCTGAACGATATCAACGAATTAACCAAATGTTGGACAAACGTCAGCCAGACCTTACCGTTGTCATGGAGAACGTGCATAAAAACCATAACTTGTCTGCGGTGGTTCGCTCAGCAGATGCGATAGGTGTACATGAAATGCACGCCATATGGCTGACCAAAAAGGCGCGTTTGTCGGGTGGTACAGCTTTGGGCAGTCAAAACTGGGTGAAAATCCATAATCATAAAACGGTTGGTGAAGCGCTTGAGGCAACTCAAGGTCGGGGTATGCAGGTTGTAGTGACTCACTTGTCGGAACACTCGGTGGATTTTCGTGAAGTGGATTACACCAAACCAACTGCAATTCTGTTGGGGCAGGAAAAGTATGGTGTTACCGATGAAGCTTTGGATATTGCTGATTATCACGTAATGATTCCTATGGTAGGCATGGTACAGTCACTGAATGTCTCTGTTGCTGGCGCGGTGATGCTGTATGAAGCGCAGCGACAACGAGAGCAGGCTGGCTTATACGATAAAACACATATCAGCGCCGAAGAGCGGCACAGGGTGTTATTTGAAGGTGGTCATCCAATTTATGCAAAGGCGTGTAAACGTAAGAATATGCCTTACCCGGAGCTGGATGAAAATGGACAAATTGTCGCTGATGAAGCCTGGTGGCTGGCGATGCGCGCAAGATAAGGAGCAAAGGTGGCGGTAAAAGGACTGCAGCACATTCCACTGACGGTACTTAAAGGTGTGGGCGAAAAGGTTGCGGTTAAGCTGCGCAAGCTGGGCTTAGCCTCTGTCAGTGATGCACTGTTGCACCTGCCGCTGCGATACGAAGATCGTACCCAAGTGACCGACGTTGCAAATTTGCGTGCCGGTGTGGCAACCAATGTTTTGGTCACGGTGCGGCATGCCGATATTAAGTACGGCCGTAAGCGCATGCTGATTTGTCAGGCCAGTGACGAAACCGGCAGTATCAGTCTGCGGTTTTTTCAATTTAGCGCGGCTCAGTTAAAGCAATTCGCACAAGGCACACAGTTATTAGCCTTTGGCGAAGTGCGTCGGGGCATGACCGGCTGGGAGATGATTCACCCCGAGTACCGAATGGTCAAAGCTGGCGAGCCGTTGAATATGCAGGAAACTCTGACGCCGGTCTACCCCATGACAGAAGGCGTGACTCAGGGAATTTTGCGCAAGATCATCGAGCAGGCACTGACGTACCTTCAGCCCGGCTCTTTACCTGAACTGCTGCCTGAAAATTTAAGACCCCATCAACTTTCTTTAGAGCAGGCTATTTTGACTCTGCACCGGCCGCCGGTGGATGTTCCCCTGGCACTGCTGGAGCAAGGCGAGCATCCCGCGCAGCAGCGCCTGGCATCGGAAGAACTTATTGCTCACCAGTTAAGTTTGCTGCAGTTACGCCAGGCTCGACAGGCTCAGGCGGGCTTTACCATAAAAGGCAATGGTGCGTTACAAGAGGCATTTTTAAAGCAGTTGCCGTTTTCACCCACTGGCGCGCAGACAAGAGTGGTGAAAGAAATTACCAGCGATATGGCGCAAGGTCAGCCAATGATGCGACTGGTGCAGGGTGATGTCGGCTCAGGCAAAACTCTGGTTGCTGCGCTCAGCGCTCTGGCAGCCATTGAAGCTGGATATCAGGTGGCTTTAATGGCGCCGACCGAGCTTTTGTCTGAACAGCACGCCATTACTTTTAGCCAGTGGCTGATGCCCCTGGGTATTAATGTCGCTTGGTTGAGCGGCAAATCCAAAGGTAAGTCCCGTCGGGAATTGCTGGCACAGTTAAAGCAGGGAGATATTCATTTACTGGTTGGTACCCACGCGTTGTTTCAGGCGGATGTTGAGTATCGGCGCCTGGCATTGGTGATTATTGACGAACAGCACCGTTTTGGTGTGCACCAGCGGTTACAATTACGCGAAAAAGGCGTTCAGGCCGGCGTGCATCCTCACCAGTTAATTATGACTGCAACACCCATCCCGCGAACTTTGGCTATGACAGCGTATGCGGATTTAGCCACATCAGTTATTGATGAATTGCCGCCCGGACGCACACCGGTAACCACGGTTGCCATTCCGGATACCCGTCGGGAACAAATTGTGGAGCGTGTGCGGGAGGTCTGTGCCACTGAAGGCCGTCAGGCGTATTGGGTTTGTACCCTTATTGAAGAGTCCGATGTACTTGAATGTCAGGCGGCAGAAGACACCGCCAATGACTTGCAGGAGCAATTGCCGGGCTTGAGTATTGGCCTGGTGCATGGCCGGCTTAAACATGAGCAGAAAGAACAGGTGATGCAGGCGTTTAAAGCGGGTGATATTGACTTATTGGTCGCAACGACGGTCATAGAGGTTGGGGTGGATGTTCCCAACGCGTCGCTCATGATTATTGAAAACCCGGAACGGCTGGGCTTAGCTCAGTTACACCAGTTGCGCGGCCGCGTTGGCCGGGGCTCTGTAGCCAGTCATTGCGTGCTGCTGTATCACAGTCCGTTATCGCAAACTGCACAGCAGAGGCTGGGCGTTTTACGCGAAAGTAACGACGGTTTTGTGATTGCACAGCGCGATCTGGAAATTCGTGGGCCGGGTGAATTGCTAGGCCACCGGCAGACAGGGTTAGCTGAATTAAAAGTGGCTGACTTAGAGCGCGATGAAGCGTTAATACCAGAAGCCCAAAATATTGCTCAGCACGTATTAGAGCATTATCCGCAAAGCGCAGAAGCGCTAATTGAGCGTTGGTTACCGCGTCGTGACCACTATGCTCAGGTGTGATCATCAAGTACACTAGTACAAAATCAGTTCGGGATAGTTGAATGAACGAGAAAAACGAAGAATCCATTGATTTTGGGTATCAAAAAGTCGCCCGTAATCAGAAAAAAAACCTGGTCGCTGATGTCTTTCAATCGGTAGCGGCAAAATACGATGTTATGAACGACTTAATGTCGTTTGGTATTCATCGTTTATGGAAGCGTTATACCATTGACTGCAGTGGTGTTCGCCGTGGTATGAAAGTATTGGATATTGCCGGCGGAACTGGCGACTTAACGGCTCAGTTCTCACGCCGTGTTGGTGCCGAGGGCGAAGTTGTGCTGGCCGATATTAACGATGCTATGCTGAAAGTGGGTCGTGACAAGCTGCGTGACAGAGGCATTATTGGCAATGTTCGTTACGTGCAGGCTGACGCGGAAGAACTTCCGTTTGATGACAATACCTTTGATGTTATTACCATTGCTTTTGGTTTGCGCAATGTCACCGACAAAGACAAAGCTCTTCGCTCTATGTTGCGGGTACTGAAACCTGGCGGTCGGGTACTAATTCTTGAATTTTCTAAGCCGGTATCGGCTACATTGAATCAGGTGTACGACTTTTATTCGTTCAACATTTTGCCAAAAATGGGGCAGGTTGTTGCTAACGACTCTGACAGCTATCAGTATTTGGCGGAATCTATCCGTATGCACCCGGACCAGGAAACACTGAAGTCAATGATGGAAGCTGCTGGTTACGAAAAAGTCGACTACCAGAACATGACTGGTGGCGTGGTTGCACTGCACCGAGGGTATAAGTTCTGATGACGTTATTACCGCTTATTCCAATCTTGTTGGTCGAGAAGTTAGCAAACAATGTGCTGCACCGTGACCCGGAATCGGCGGAACGTTTGCAGCGGCTGGACGGTAAGCGCCTGCGTTTTCATCTGAAGGAACTGCCCTTTGAAGTCACTGTGAGTGTTGATGCCCATGGTGTTCAGCTTAGTACCTCGGATGACAGCGAAGTAGACTGCCGTATTGCAACAGAAATGGGTGTATTGCCGGAGTTGCAGGATACCGCTAACCTCACGCGGCTGATAAAAGCGGACTTACTGGATATTGATGGTGACCCCATGCTGGCGCAACAAGTGGTTAGCTTGTTTAAGTCGCTGAATGTTGACTGGGAAGCTGAGCTCGCGAAAACCGTTGGTGACGCGCCTGCCTACTGGCTGGGAAAGCTGTGGCGACGTAGCCGTGAGCAGGTAAAAACACATTGGCAACAGCAGCAGCGCTGGGTGCATGGTGTGTTGACCGAAGAGAAGAAATTATTACCGGTAAGAGCTGAATTTGACCAGTTTAAAACCGATTTACAACAGCTGCGGGCTCAAATCGAGCGCCTTGAACGCCAGTGTCGTGAGAAGAAGGGTTAATGATGCGGACGCGCCGCTTTTACAAAATCACCAAAACACTACTGAGTTACGGGTTAGATGATCTTATCCCTGCGGGTTGGTTGCCCTGGACTATCCGTTTAGGCCGCCATGCTTTTTTCTGGTTGCCTAATAAGCATAAAGACAAGCCTGCCGGTGTGCGTTTAAGACTGGCACTGGAAGAGCTGGGCCCGGTGTGGGTCAAGTTCGGGCAAATGCTCTCAACCCGCCGCGACTTATTACCGCCCGATATTGCAATTGAACTGGCACGCCTGCAGGACAAAGTTCCTCCTTTCGATGGTCATGCCGCACAGCGTATTATCGAAAAGTCCTTAGGCTTGCAGAGCATCCATGACTGTTTTGCAGATTTTGACACAACGCCTTTAGCGTCAGCGTCAATTGCTCAGGTGCACACCGGGAAACTGAAGACCAGAGACGGTGAGCTAACGGATATTGTCATAAAAGTTATTCGCCCGGATATTCGCGAGACCATTAATGCGGATTTAGAATTGATGGAAACCCTGGCTTCGGTAGCTGCACACCATTTGCCCGACGGGCGGCGTTTAAAACCTAAAGAAGTGGTTAAAGAGTATCGCAAAACCCTGCTGGATGAGCTGGACTTAATGCGCGAAGCCGGTAACGCGATACAGCTGAAGCGCAACTTTGAAAACTCCGACATGTTATACATTCCGGTGGTTTACAGCGACTACAGCCGCCACAACGTGATGGTAATGGAACGCATTGATGGCATTCCGGTGAGTGATATTGCCACCCTGAAAGCCCGCGGCGTAGATATGAAAAAACTGGCTGAGCGGGGTGTTGAAGTCTTTTTCACTCAGGTATTCCGCGACAGTTTTTTCCATGCCGATATGCACCCTGGCAACATTTTTGTGGCGAAAGATGACCCATTGAATCCGCGCTACATTGGTATTGATTTTGGTATTGTCGGAACTCTGAACCGCGACGACAAACGTTATTTAGCTGAAAACTTTTTGGCATTTTTTAACCGCGATTACCGCAAAGTTGCGGAGCTGCATGTTGATTCAGGCTGGGTACCCAAACACACCAATATTGAAGAGTTTGAGTCTGCCATAAGAACGGTTTGTGAACCTATTTTTGAGAAGCCGTTGGCGGAAATTTCATTCGGGCATGTGCTGATTAACTTATTTAATACGGCGCGACGCTTTGAGATGGAAGTTCAGCCGCAGCTGGTATTACTGCAGAAAACCCTGTTGTACATTGAAGGTTTGGGGCGTCAGTTGTACCCGGAGCTGGATTTATGGAAAACGGCAAAACCCTTCCTTGAACGCTGGATGAAGGAACAGCTGGGCTGGCGGGCGATTGTGCGGTCGGTAAAAGAGAACGCGCCGTACTGGGCGGAAAAACTGCCGGAAATGCCAATGATGTTGTATGAAAACCTTCGTCAACAACATAATATTGATGAGCGCGAGCGAGAGTTACGTAAGCAGCAGTTATTAACACAAAGACAAGCATCGACGTCGCTGTTCTGGACTGTGTTAACCGGCAGCGGCTTAATTTGTACGACTCTGCTCTGGAACCAGACTGAGCTTTCAGAAGTGACGATTGGAGCGGGTATTGTCACTGTACTGCTGGGCCTTATGGCCTGGCGCACTCGCCCGAAAACAAAGAATAGTGAATTTGTTTAACTTAAACGGTAGGAAATAACATGGGTGTATCACCTTGGCAGTTACTCATCTTGTTGGTCATTGTTGTATTGCTGTTTGGCACCAAGCGTCTGCGTAGCCTGGGTTCAGACTTAGGTAATGCGGTAAAAGGCTTTAAAAAGTCTATGGGCGACGAAGATGACAGCAAAGATAAAGACGACTCTTTGCAGCACAAAGAAGAACATGACGATAAGTCCAATTCGGATAAATCCGGGAAATCTTAAATGTTCGATATTGGTTTCTGGGAGTTATTGCTGATTGTGATAGTCGGCTTGCTGGTGCTTGGTCCCGAGCGCCTGCCTTCGGCTATTCGTGGCTTTCAGAGAACCTTGTCGAGTATTAAGCAGTACTCTCAAAAAGTACAGAATGAGCTTGACCATGAACTGCGTATTAAAGAGCTGCACGAACATTTGAAACAAGCTGAGAGTCAGGACCTTGAAAATTTAAGTCCGGAACTGCAACGCTCGCTAGTCGAATTAAGAAGTGCGGCAGAAGAGGTTCAGCGACCCTATTCTAAGCCAGATTCCGAACCCAAAGAAAAACCCGGAACCGATGTGGGTAAAGGTAATGAGTGACTCCCCTTTATTAAATCATTTGCTGGAGCTCAGAAGCCGACTATTACGCTCGGTATTGGTTATTCTGGTTGTGTTCGCTGCGCTCGCTTACTTTGCCAATGATATTTATCATTTTGTCGCCCAGCCCCTGCTGATGAACATGCCGGTTGGTTCGCAAATGATCGCCACAGACGTTGCGGCGCCGTTCTTTACCCCTTTTAAATTAACTTTGGTCGTGGCTCTGGCTCTTACCGTCCCTTATTTACTGTGGCAAATATGGGGCTTTATAGCGCCGGGCTTGTATGGTCGAGAGAAGCGCTTAGTAATTCCGCTTTTGGCTACCAGCACTTTGCTGTTTTATGCCGGTATTGCCTTTGCCTATTTTGTGGTTCTGCCTCTTGCCATGGCATTTTTCAGCAGTGCAGCGCCGGAGGGGGTCACGGTTGCCACCGACATCTCCCGTTATCTGGACTTTATTCTGGCTATTTTTGTTGCTTTTGGTATTGCCTTTGAAACGCCGGTTGCCATTATGCTGTTGATCTGGACCGGTACCTGTACCCGTGAGTCACTGGCTAAAAAACGGCCTTACATTATTGTTGGTGCGTTTGCTATTGGTATGTTGCTAACCCCACCCGATGTTATTTCCCAAACGTTATTGGCAATACCTATGTGGTTGTTGTTTGAGTTAGGCTTACAAGTTAGCCGTTGGTATACACCCACCCAGCAGGAAGACGACGATGTGGTTTGATGCCGGAGTGAATTTAACCAACAAAAGGTTGTTGAGCGATCTGGACGGGGTTATGGCTCGTGCAGAGCAGGACAATGTGAAAAAGCAGCTGATTATATCGACCTCTATTGAAGAGGCTGAGCAAGCCGTTAAATTGTGTCAGCAGTTTCCTGAGAAGTTGCTGATGACCGTGGGTATTCACCCACACGACGCCGGCGAGGCGCCAGCAAATTACAAAGAGCAGTTACGGGAATTGGCCGGGTTGCCTTATGTTGTGGCTATTGGCGAATGTGGTCTGGATTTCAACCGGAACTTTTCTCCCCGCGATGTTCAGGAAGAAGTATTCGTTGCTCAAATTGAGCTGGCTAACGAGCTAAGCCTTCCGCTGTATTTGCACGAACGCGATGCAATCGACCTTCAAATAGAGCTGTTAAACCAGTATTGTAATGACTCAACACCCTGCTTAACTCATTGCTTTACCGGTGGCGTTGAAGCTCTGAACCGTTATGCCGAGCGAGGCCATTGGTTTGGCATTACCGGTTGGGTATGTGATGAGCGACGTAACCAGGAACTGGTGTCAGCTTTGCCGTATTTGCCTCTGAACAGGTTGGTACTTGAAACGGATGCACCGTTTTTATTACCGCGGGGGCTGAAGCCGCGTCCTAAAATGAATGAGCCTGCGCTTTTACCAGTAGTTGGAGAAGCTCTGGCTCATTATCTTGACGTGTCGGTAAAGCATTTAGCCGAGCTGACCTATGCTAATACGGAACGGTTTTTCGGGCTGGGAGAGAACAGTGACTAAAACTTCCGGAGTAAGTGCACTGCTGTGGCTATTTTTAGCTCTAGTGGCTCTGCTTTTTTCTGCATCCGCTGCGGCAGCGCAAATACTTCCTGAGAGCCAGTCAGAACTGTCAATTGAATACACTAACAGTCAGCAAAAGCTGGACTTAGAAACCGCAAAAAGCTTACCTCCAACTGACTGGCGTAAGCTGGATACAGACCGGGCCTCCTTTGGTTACACCACGGATGAATATTGGTTTCGCTTTAAACTCGAGGCTAAGCCTTACGACCGTATTCTGCATATTGCCTACCCTTTGCTCGATGAGCTGACCATTTATATCATGAGTCCGGAAGGGGTAAGAACTTATCGAATGGGTGACACTTTGCCTTTCGACGAGCGTCCAATACCAACGTCAGAATTTGCGGTTCCTTTACCCAACGACATCGGCGGTGAAATCTATATCAAGACCAATACGCAAAGTTCAATGCGTTTGCCTATTGCCGTGCGTACCGAAGTTGGTTTTTTTGAGACACAAATGAATCGTCGTATTGCCGAAGGAATTTACTTTGGCGTACTGCTTTGTATGGCGGTTTATAACCTTTTCGGTTTTATTGCATCGCGCGAGCCCGAATTTGGTGTGTATTCGCTTTACACGTTATTTTTTGCCGGATTGATGCTGTCATTAGAGGGGCTTGGCTTTCATTATTTATGGCCTGACTCTCTGTATTTGCAGGATAAGGGAATTCCTATATTTGGTAGTCTAACCTTTCTGACCGCTGCCTTGTTTGCTTATCAGCTCCTTGAACTAAAACGTTATCGATACACTTGGGGCAGAGGGTTAATGGTGATGGCATTCCTTGCTGGTTTGAGTCTGCTAATTGCTATTTTTGCCAACTATCGAGTTAGCATTCATGTGTTGTTGAGTTTAGCTGTACCTGGTTGTTTATTCCTGCTGGTTGTGGGCGTATATATGTGGCGTAAGGGTTTTGTTTACGCCCGCATTTTCACCTTAGCCTGGTGTAGCTTGCTCGTTTCTGTAGTTGTGAATTCTCTCGGGTATCTGGGCATCATCGACAGCATGTTCATTCAGCGTCATGCCATTATGATAGGTTCAGGTATTGAAATTCTGCTGTTGTCCTGGGTTCTGGCCGTACGCTACAGCGAGCAACGTAAAGAGCGGCTGCAGGCCGAGCAACGTCATAACCGCGAGCTGGAAGAAAGTGTTGATGAACGTACGTTCGAGCTACAAGTTGCTCTGCGCGAGCTCCAGGACGTTAACACAGAGCTGGAACAGAAGAATACGGAAGATCCGTTGACCGGTTTGTATAACCGCCGTTATTTCCAACAGCATCTGGAACGTGAACTGCGGCGCACATTACGCCGCGAGTTACCGCTTGCATTACTGATGGTCGACGTCGACCATTTTAAACCAGTTAACGATACCTATGGTCATCTTGCCGGAGACCAGATTCTGCAGCAGTTGGCAAAATTGATGCAGCAGCACGCTAAACGAGCCGCTGATATTGTCTGCCGTTATGGTGGTGAAGAGTTTGCCATTATTTTGCCGGAAACCGACCTTCAGGAGGCTGAAGCTTTTGCCAGTCAGTTACTGGAAAAGGTTCGTAATACCGAATTTAAAACCGATGCTGGTTTGCTTAAGATCACGCTGAGTATTGGTGTGATCTCCACTAGCGTACGTATTTTTGATAATGTAGATGAGCTTTTTAAAGCCGCCGACGACGCGCTATATGCGGCTAAACATGAAGGCCGTGACAGATTAGCGGTGCAGTAATCAATCAGGAGTCAAGAATGACAAATCAGGGTGCTTTCCCGGGCAGACGCCTAAGACGTTTACGCCGCCATGACTTTAGCCGCCGGCTGGTGGCAGAAAACCAATTAAGCGTGGACGATTTAATTTACCCTATGTTTGTTCTCGAAGGTGAGAATCAGCGTGAGCAGGTCAGTTCAATGCCCGGCGTTGACCGTGTGAGCATTGACCTGTTGTTGCAAGAGTGCGCTCGGTTGGTTGAGTTAGGTATTCCTATGGTCGCTTTATTCCCGGTGACTCCTGCTTCGGCTAAGTCGGAGATGGCTGAGGCGGCTTATGACGATAACGGTCTGGCTCAGCGTGCAGTCAAAGCCATAAAAGCTGACTTTCCGGAGCTAGGAGTAATGACCGATGTTGCTTTGGATCCTTTTACCATCCATGGTCAGGACGGCATTCTTGATAACAGCGGGTATGTAGTCAATGACATTACCACTGAGGTTCTGGTAAAGCAGGCGGTGTCTCACGCGCGTGCCGGAGTAGATGTTGTGGCTCCGTCGGACATGATGGACGGGCGTATTGGCGCTATTCGTTCAGCACTGGAAGCCGAAGGCTTTATCAACACTCAAATTATGGCGTATTCGGCTAAATATGCCAGCGCGTTTTACGGCCCATTCCGCGACGCGGTCGGCTCTGCCGGCAATCTGAAGGGAGCTGACAAAAAGACCTATCAGATGGACCCGGCTAATTCAGACGAAGCTCTGCAGGAAATTGCACTGGATATTCAGGAGGGCGCTGACATGGTGATGGTGAAGCCGGGCATGCCTTATTTAGACATTGTGCGCCGTGCAAAAGATACCTTTGGCGTGCCGACTTTTGCGTACCAGGTCAGTGGTGAATACGCCATGCTCCAGGCGGCCATTAAAAATGGCTGGCTGGGTCAGGACGTTATTGAAGAAAGTTTGCTGGGTTTCAAGCGGGCAGGTGCTGACGGCATTCTTACCTACTTTGCAAAATCGGTAGCTGAACGTCTGGCAACGAAGAAAGGCTAAGCTGTTATTTCATTGGCAAGTTGCGCGAGTAGCCCCTCGCGTAACGCGCCTGTAGTCACCTCAAAATCGTCCACACTAAGTGCTTTCAGTGCCGCCAAAAGTATAGTGATTCCGCCCATTAGAACAGTGCGGCGGTCATCACGTAATCCGGCAAAATTCAGACACTCAACTTGCCCCTGCCGGATACAACGCTGAATCAGTTCACTTAACCAGATTTGAGTAAGCCCCGGTTGTTTCTCTGCCGCCGCTATTTCAGTAAGTGCACGAAAAGTACCTGAGGCGCCAAGAACTCGTAGCCATCCATGCTGCTGATAATCAGCGATGTAGGGCCTAATAAGTTTGGTAGCGGCCTGAATGGCCAGCTCTACATTATCCGGGTTAATTTCTCCACCTTTAAAGAAACGGTTTTGAAACACCACACAGCCCATATCCAGACTATGAAGCACATTGGCCTGAGTTCCATTACCGGCTACAACCTCAGTACTGGCACCACCAATATCAATAACCAGAACTTTATCCCGGCATTGTGACGCACTACAAACCCCGGCATAAATAAATTCAGCTTCACTCTCTCCGGTAATAACTTCAATGGGGAAGCCTAATGTCGACTCAAAGCGTGCAAGAAGTTCTTTCTGATTACTGGCTTTGCGCAGCGCCGCAGTTGCTACCGCTTTTACTGCAAAAGGCTGGAAGCGCTTAAGCTCTTCGGCAAACAGAGTAAGGCAATCTATGCCACGGGAAATGGCAGCGTCGTCTATGCTGTCATTGTCGTTCAAGCCGTCGGCTAAACGAACTTTCTGCTTATGCTGGGAAAGAATCCGGGGTTTAGGAAAGAACCCCGTCATTGAAACTTCTGCCATCAACAGGTGAAAACTGTTGGATCCCATGTCGATGGCAGCAAGTTTGCGCTTTTTGGCTGGCATATTATGACGCGTTGCGCGGAGGTCCCGAGCGACGGCCGCGAGGTTTGCCCTTGCCTCCGCCTGAGTTATGACGACGACGGCGCTGAATTGGACGCGGACGTCGTAAATCAGAAAGCAAAGCATCGCCATCGTATTTGGTGACCGGAATGGTGTGACCAATATAGTCTTCAATAGCCGGTAAGTTGTATACGTACTCTTCGCACGCCAGGCTTATTGCAGCGCCACTGGCGCCTGCGCGACCTGTGCGGCCTATACGGTGAACATAGTCTTCGCAGTCATCCGGTAAGTCGAAATTATATACATGGGTTACTTCAGGAATGTGCAGACCACGTGCTGCGACATCGGTAGCAACTAAAAAGTCGAGCTTTCCTTCGGCAAAGTCTTCCAAAATGCGTAAACGCTTTTTCTGCGGAACATCACCGGTTAACAGACCCGCACGGTGCTCGTTCGCGACCAGCCAGCCATGCACTTTCTCGCAACCGTGCTTGGTGTTGGCGAAAACAATGGCTTTATCCGGCCAGTCTTCTTCTATTAATGTCAGTAGCAACGGAAACTTTTCGGGTTTAGAAGGATAAAACAGTTCTTCAGTTACCCGTGTGGCCGTTTTTTGTAACGGTTCTACTTCGAGCTTGGTCGGTGCATTCATGTGTTCGTACGCCAGTTCCTGCACACGATAAGACAAGGTTGCAGAGAACAGCAGATTCAGACGTTTGGATGGATCCGGCATTTTCTGTAACAGGTAACGAATGTCATCAATAAAGCCCAGATCGAACATGCGGTCGGCTTCGTCCAGCACCACAACTTCAATATCTTTAAGGCTAAATAGATCCTGCTTATAAAAGTCTATAAGACGACCCGTGGTGCCGACCAGTATGTCTGGTTGTGCAGCCAGTTGTTCTTTTTGACCTTCGTAGCCTTCGCCGCCGTAAATTACGCCCATTTTCAAACCGCAATGCTCAATGAGGGCATCCGCGTCGTGAGCTATCTGAATAGCGAGCTCCCGAGTCGGTGCCATAATCAGCGCGCGTGGGCCCGATTCGGTTTTTTCGGACGATTCGTTCTGCATTAAGCGGTTGAAAGTAGCCAGCAGAAATGCCAAGGTTTTGCCTGTACCTGTCTGAGCCTGACCAGCAACATCGCGGTTAGACAGAGCAACGGGCAGACTTAACGCCTGAATTGGAGTACAATACTCAAATCCGGCACTGGATATTGCTTGCTGGATTTTGGGGTGAAGCGCCAAATCAGCAAAGCGAGTTTCTGTAAGATGTTTTTTAGTCATAAGTTATAAGCATATCAGTTTGCGCTTGTATTCAAAAACAGAAATAATACTATTCTAATATTTCCACGCGAAGAAAGTAGCGGAGAGTACCATGAGTGACGTAATAGTTCAGCTAAGTGATGACAGTTTTGATGCTGATGTCATAAATTCCGATAAACCCGTATTAGTCGACTTTTGGGCTGAGTGGTGTGGACCATGTAAAATGGTAGCGCCTATTCTTGATGACATTGCCAGCGAGTACGCTGATAAATTAGTTATTGGTAAGCTGAACGTCGACCATAATGAACAAACTCCACCTAAGTACAATATTCGTGGCATTCCAACGTTATTGTTGTTTAAAGGCGGCGAAGTTGTCGGAACGAAAGTGGGCGCATTATCACGTGCTCAATTGACTGAGTTTTTAGACCAGCATATTTAATGATTGTCAAAAAACGGCGTGTTATGCGCCGTTTTTGTTGAGAAAACTGGACGAATCGCTTTTTTGGTGATAACTTCTGCTCATTAACTGTTCATACGGGTTCACCAACTCCACCGGTTAACCTGTTTTTAAATGAAACGTCTGTTTCTGGTTTCGCACTTCGCGAATTCCGAATGTTCCAATTGTTTTACTTTCTAGAGTCAAATTAAAAAAGGCTTTGTGTTCAATCGATAACTCGAAAACCCTCCTATGAATCTAACAGAACTTAAAGATAAACCCGTAAACGAGCTGGTTCAGCTCGCGGACTCAATGGGCCTTGAGAATATGGCCCGCCTACGTAAGCAAGACATCATTTTTGCTATCTTAAAAGCTCACGCTAAAAGCGGTGAAGACATTCACGGCGGTGGTGTGCTGGAAATTTTGCAGGATGGCTTTGGCTTCTTGCGTTCAGCCGACTCGTCTTACCTGGCTGGCCCGGACGACATTTACGTCTCGCCAAGCCAAATTCGTCGCTTTAACCTGCGTACGGGTGACACAATTGGCGGGAAAATTCGCCCACCGAAAGACAGCGAACGTTATTTTGCCCTGCTGAAAATTCGCGAAGTTAACTTCGACAAGCCTGAAAACTCCCGCAATAAAATCTTATTTGAAAACTTAACGCCGCTACACGCGGAAGAGCGTTTTCACTTAGAACGCGGCAATGGCAGTAAAGAAGATATCACTGCGCGGGTACTGGACTTATCAGCGCCAATAGGTAAAGGCCAGCGTGGTCTTATTGTTGCGCCACCAAAAGCGGGTAAAACCTTACTATTGCAGAATATTGCAACTTCTATTGCGGCGAATCACCCTGATGCTGAACTGATTGTTCTGTTGATTGATGAGCGTCCGGAAGAAGTCACCGAAATGCACCGTCTTGTACATGGCGAAGTGGTTGCTTCAACCTTTGATGAACCTGCCAGCCGTCACGTTCAGGTGGCCGAAATGGTTATTGAAAAAGCCAAGCGCCTGGTTGAGCACAAAAAAGACGTAGTGATTTTGCTGGACTCAATTACTCGCCTTGCCCGTGCTTATAACACCGTTATTCCAAGCTCCGGTAAAGTGTTAACCGGTGGTGTGGATGCTAACGCATTGCACAAACCTAAGCGTTTCTTTGGAGCTGCGCGTAATGTAGAAGAAGGCGGTAGTTTAACCATTATTGCAACCGCGCTTATTGATACCGGCTCGAAAATGGATGAAGTCATCTACGAAGAGTTTAAAGGTACCGGTAACATGGAGCTGCATCTGAACCGTAAGTTGGCTGAACGCCGTGTGTTCCCTGCCATCGACTTCAACCGTTCAGGTACGCGTCGCGAAGAGTTGCTGACTACGCCGGACGAGCTGCAAAAAATGTGGATCCTGCGCAAAATCATGCATCCAATGGGCGAAGTTGAGGCCATGGAATTCCTGATTGACCGTCTGCAGATGACCAAAACCAATGACGAATTCTTCGAATCGATGAAACGTCAACGCAACAGTTAAGTGGCGTATGAAATATCAAGATCTGCGTGACTTTATCGCGCTCCTCGAGGAGCGCGGTGAACTTAAGCGCATCCAACAAGAGATCGATCCCTACCTCGAAATTACCGAAATATCAGACCGTACGTTAAAAGCACAAGGCCCGGCCTTATTGTTTGAAAACGTGAAAGGCCATGATATGCCTGTATTGGCTAATTTGTTTGGCACACCCGACCGCGTGGCTTTAGGCATGGGTCAGGAGTCAGTAACCGCTTTACGGGATGTGGGCAAATTGCTGGCCTTTTTAAAAGAGCCTGAGCCTCCTAAAGGCTTTCGCGACGCGTTGAATTTACTGCCTAAGTACAAAAAAGTGCTGAGTATGTCGCCAAAAAGCATTAAAAAGGCACCGTGCCAGCAAGTGGTTATGAGCGGCGACGACGTTGACTTAACCAAGCTGCCTATTCAGCACTGCTGGCCGGGCGACGTTGCGCCTTTGGTGACCTGGGGTCTTACGGTAACTCGTGGTCCGCATAAAGAACGCCAGAACTTAGGCATTTACCGCCAGCAACTCTTAGGTCCTAATAAACTGATCATGCGTTGGTTATCACACCGCGGTGGTGCGTTGGACTTTCAAGAGTGGTGCCAGCAGCATCCGGGCGAGAAGTTCCCGGTGTCAGTTGCTTTGGGGGCTGATCCTGCCACTATTTTGGGTGCAGTAACCCCAGTACCGGACAGTTTATCGGAATACGCTTTTGCCGGTTTGTTGCGTGACAGCAAAACCGAAGTAACGCAGTGCCTCAGTAATGACTTACAAGTACCGGCGCACGCTGAAATTATTCTGGAAGGTTACATAGAGCCGGGCGAAATGGCACCGGAAGGGCCTTATGGCGACCATACTGGTTACTATAACGAAGTGGATGAGTTTCCGGTGTTTACTGTGACTCATGTTACCCACCGCAAAGACCCTATTTACCACAGCACTTATACCGGACGTCCACCGGACGAACCGGCTGTGCTGGGTGTTGCTTTAAATGAAGTTTTTATTCCGTTGCTGCAGAAACAATTTCCTGAAATTGTCGATTTTTATTTGCCACCGGAAGGCTGTTCGTACCGTTTGGCCGTAGTCACTATGAAGAAGCAGTACCCCGGTCACGCGAAGCGTGTGATGATGGGTGTCTGGTCTTTCTTGCGTCAGTTTATGTACACCAAGTTCGTGATTGTGTGTGACGACGACGTGAATGCGCGTGACTGGAAAGATGTTATCTGGGCTATAACAACCCGGATGGATCCGGCACGTGATACGACCCTGGTCGAAAATACACCGATTGATTATCTCGATTTTGCTTCACCAGTTTCCGGACTGGGCTCTAAGATGGGAATGGACGCCACCAATAAATGGCCGGGTGAAACCGATCGTGAGTGGGGCGAGCCTATTGTCATGAGCGACGAGGTAAAACAGCGTATTGACGAGCTGTGGGACGAACTGAATATTATGGAGTCGTGAATGAGTCAACAAATGACCTGTAAAGCTGAAATTTCGCGCCAGTTGGCGGATGCTGTGTGGGAAGTGCGTATACAACTGCCGCAGCCGGTTGAGTTTAAAGCAGGCCAGTACCTTATGGTGGTGATGGGCGAACGCGATAAGCGACCGTTCAGTATTGCGTCGTGCCCGTCCAATAAAAGTGAGTGGTTACTTCATGTTGGCGCTACGCCGGACAACAGCTATGCAATGGAAGTGTTAGATAAAGTGCGTGCCGACGGGGAACTAGAAATTGATGCGCCGGACGGTATTGCGTTTTACCGTCAGGAAAACGCTAAACCGGCAGTGTTAATTGCCGGTGGCACCGGTTTTTCTTACACCTATTCTATCTTGCAGCAACACTTACGTGTGTCGCCAGAGAGGCCATTAACGCTTTATTGGGGCGCAAAAAGTTTAAGCGACCTGTATTTGCATGACGAACTGGAACGCTTAGCAAGCCAGTACGAGCACTTTGATTACCACCCGGTAGTCGAAGATGCGGATGACTACTGGGCTTATTCTATTGGTTTAGTGCACCATGCGGTTATGGCCCGTGAGCAAAGTCTGCCTGAGTGTGAAATTTACATGGCTGGCCGTTTCGAAATGATACGCGTTATTCGCGACGACTTTGTCGCTAAAGACGTACCGTTAGAAAACCTTTACGGCGACGCTCTGTCCTTTATTTAATTGCACTGAAAGTAAATTTGTTTAACTAACAAGCTGCGTTATACTGACGCCGCTTTACCAAGGGGTGCCGGCAACGGCTGAGATGCATTAGCGAACCCTTAAAACCTGATCCGGTTAATACTGGCGTAGGGATGGTAGAAAACCCGTCTAATACAGCCTTACCGGATCGTTTCTGACTTTGTTTTGAGGAAATGATCCATGAAAATAATCAATTCATACTTAGCAGCCAGCATTGCCGCGGCGTTATCCAGTGTTCCCGCTTTTGCCTTTGCAGCAGAGGACACACAAGATACAAAAGACATTGAAATTATTGAAGTGAGTGGTGACTTTCACCGCCGCACCTTAAATGAAACCACCAGCAGCGTTTCTATTATTGATAAAGATGCGATGCAACAGCGTCACTCACAGCATTTACAAGACACTCTGAACAGTTTGGCCAACGTGAATTTCTCTGGTGGCACTTCCACGGCTCGGTTTATTCAAATTCGTGGTATTGGCGAGCGCTCTCAGTTTGTTGATCCTGTAACGCCCTCGGTCGGTTTGATAATTGATGGTATTGATTACAGCGGATTAGGCAGTGCCGCATCGCTTTTCGATATTGATCACGTGGAAGTGTTTCGCGGTCCGCAAAGCGGACGTTTTGGCGTGAACGCTATGGCCGGTTTATTGTTGCTGGACAGCACCGCACCGAGCAGCGACTTTAACGGCCAGTTTCAGCTATCAGCAGGCAACTATTCCGAAGCCATGGGCGGCCTTGCTATGGGCGGAAACCTAGGGCTGTTAGGTAACGCCCGCTTCTCGGTCAGCCAGTTTCAGCAAGACGGTTACATTGAAAATACCTATCTTGAGCGTGATGACACGGAACAGCGCGACGAACTCACTGCGCGCTTCAAGCTGGATACAGAGCTCAGTAAAGACTGGTTGCTGCAAACGGTTCTGCACTATAACGATGTCGACAATGGCTACGATGCGTTTAGTCTCGACAACACCCGCGAAACTTTGTCCGATGAACCGGGTTTTGACCGCTTAGAAAGTCAGGCATTGCGCTTGCAGCTCAGTTACCTGGGTTTTGACAACAGCCGTCTGGAAATGTCTGTTAACTACCTGGATGCAGACACCGGCTACGCTTACGACGAAGACTGGACCTATGAAGGTATCGCTCCGGGCTGGGAATACTCAGCTTTTGACGCGTACTTCCGCGACCGTGACGACAAAACCGCCGAAGTTCGCTGGGTATCCGACGAGCCCGAAAGCCTGTTTGGTATTGATAGCGAATGGGTTTTAGGTTTGTACTATTACGACAAATCGGTTCAGCTGACACGTGACTATTTTAACTGGGACTTAGGCCAGCCAAGCATTTTCAACAGCGACTATGATAGCAATCACGTTGCTATTTATGGTGAGCTAACTCAGCATTGGAGTGACCGGGTTAGTACTATAACTGGCTTGCGGGTAGAACGTTACGACAATGACTACCTCGACAGTCGCGGTATTACCGCTGAACCTGAAGACACCATGGTGGGTGGTAATTTCAGTGTCCGCTATCAGGCGTCTGACGACAGTTACCTGTACGCGACTCTGGCGCGCGGATACAAAGCCGGTGGCGTTAATGGTGAAGCTTTAGGAAAAGCTGAAGATCAGGGTCTGGAAGAATTAGAAAACTACTTGTTAGACCGCTCAACCTTTGCTCCGGAAACGCTCTGGAGTACCGAGTTTGGCGTAAAAGGCAGCAGTGCCGATGGGCGTTTAACCTCAAGAGTCAGCGCATTTTACCATTGGCGTGACGATGTGCAGCTCAAGGGCTGGGTAAACCGAGACCAGTCATTTGTGGGTTACATTGAGAACGCCGCTGAAGGCACAGGTTACGGTCTGGAAGCGGAAATTCGCAACCAGTTTACGGATTGGTTGGCGGTTTTCGCTTCGGCCAGCTGGTTAAAAACCGAAATTGAAGGTTTTGTTACCGAAGACGGCACCGATATGACCGGGCGGGAGCAAGCGCAAGCGCCTAATTACCAGTTGAATATTGGCTTTGAGGGTTGGTTAGGCGAGAACTTCCAGTGGGTGATTCAGGCCGACGCGAAAGACGAGTTCTACTTCTCTGACTCGCATAACCAAAAAGCGGACAGCATGGCAGTGTTGCACCTTGCGCTAAACTATCATTATCAGGATTGGCACTTTAGCTTATGGGGTCGTAATTTAACGGATGAAGACTACGAAACTCGCGGTTTTTACTTTGGTAATGACCCTCGTAAGGAGTATGTGCCGGAAACTTACGTCCAATACGGTGAACCGCGTCGCTTTGGTATCACTGTCAGAAAATCGTTTTAAGGGAGCTTAATATGCAAGTTTCAGTAGAAATGTCGCTGTATCCACTGGCTGAAAATTACCTGGATACCATTAAAGATTTTATTGAGCGTTTAAATCAGCATTCAGAACTAACGGTTCTGACCAACACCATGAGTACGCAAGTATTTGGTGAAATGCAGGACGTTATGCGCATTATGGGTGAAGAAATGGAGCTGCTTTTCCAGAATGTGCCGTCGAATGTTCTGGTTTGTAAGTTTATTAACAAAGACTTAAGGCCGGATAATGCCTGAGTCTTTGCTCGAATCCTGGCTTGAGCAGTTGATGGTCAGTTCCCCCTGGGAGCTGACGGCTTTAGTCATGGCTTTGGGGTATTTAGTTCTGGCGGCGCATCAGCGCCAGTGGTGCTGGGCTGCGGCGGCGGTCAGCTGTACTATATACGCTGTCTTGTTCTGGCAAGGTAAGTTGTATATGGAGTCTTTGCTGCAAACAATCTACATTGCGTTGGCAGGCTATGGTTGGTGGCAATGGCAGCGTCAGCAAAGCGCAGCAAAGGAGAGTCCTGATGGCGCGAAATACCCGTTTCGTTGGCACCTGCTGCAATGGGCGTGGTTGGTTCCTCTGGCTGCAGGCATTGCTTATTTACTCTCGGTTTATACCGACGCAGACGCAGTATGGCTCGATACTTACACCACAATATTCAGTTTGCTGGCCACCTGGCTGGTTACCAAAAAAGCGTATGAAACCTGGTGGTACTGGCTGGTTATCGACAGTGTTTACGTTTATTTGTACGCCAGCAAAGGCTTTGTCGCCACCGCCTTGTTGTTCGTGGTTTATCTGATACTGGTGATTTATGCCATGTGGCGCTGGCGCCATGACATTTCGCTGAAATCTGCGAGTGAAGCCGGGTGATTGGCCAGCCCTGCGAAATACATCTGCTTGCTTCCGGGCAGTCGAATCAGACGTTGCGACTGCGAACAGATACAGAAGATTATGTGTTAAAACGCTGGCGCTATGAACAGGTATTCGCGGTTGATCGTGAGCTGGAAGTATCTATACAAAAAGAGCTGGCGCAACAGGCTCTTGCCCCCGAAGTTTTAGCTTACGATGCTAAGCAAGGCTGGTTTTTACAGCCTTACTACCAGGCTCCGTCTTTACAGCAAGTTACGCTGTCGCCTTTGATTAAAGCCACTGTACTGGCTGAAACGCTGTCGAAAATTCACAATACACGAGTTGATATTCCGGCCTGGTCTATGTCTGAGCGGGTCGAGCATTATTTGCAGCAGTTGCGTTCGGTCAATTCGGCGGTTGCTGCTCAAATGAGCCAGAAATTGGTACCCATGCAACCCTTGTTAGAGGACTGGCTCAGTTATCCGGTGTTATGCCACAACGATTTATCTATGAATCATATTTTAATGGCCGATCCTATCCGGGTTATTGACTGGGAATACGCGGGTATTGGTCACCCTTTGTTTGATATTGCCAGCGCAATTATAGTGAATGAACTCAGTGACCAAGCCTCGGTTCGCTTAATAACAGAGTACGAAAAAATAGCCCATTATCAAATTGATCGGCAGCGTTTAGCGCAATGGTGTGAGTTTGTGGAATGGTTGAATAAAGTATGGCAGCATCTATTTCGACACCTTTCTTAAAATGAACACTTTGCCATGACTGATAAAAAACTGACTGAACGCGTTTACGGCTACTTAGCTGAAGACGAAGATGCTCGCGTTTGTAAAGATATTCCTGAGTCTGCCTGTAACGAGCAACCGCGTTCATTCGTTTTGATGTTGTTGTCGTTAACTCTGACAAAACTGGGTGACAGCTTAGTCAGCGCGCGCCTTGTATTGCCGTGGATGTTGAGCTCGCTGGGCGCTCCGGCGGTGTTTATTAGCGCTTTAGTGCCTTTAAGGGAATCTCTGGCTTTATTACCTCAGCTCTTTGTTGCTCAAAAGCTCCGTGAGCAGCCGGTACGCAAATGGTTCTGGGTTGCGGGCAGTGTCGGTCAGGCAGTCTCGTTGCTGGCTATGTTGTTTGCGGTAGCAACTTTAGATGAATCTGCACTGGGCTGGCCTGTGGTTGTTTTATTGGCAATATTTAGCTTGTCGCGAGGCATTTGTTCTGTGGCGAATAAGGATGTGACCGGTAAAACGGTATCTAAAACGCGCCGTGGACGAATGTCCGGTGTCGCAGCGTCCGCCGCCGGATTACTCACACTGTTAACCGCACTCGTTATTATATTTGCACCTGATATGGAAGGTCAGCGCTCATTATTTATTGGACTACTAGGTGCCGGTGTTGTGCTCTGGTTTGTTGCGGCTCTACTTTATGCGGGCATTCCTGAGGTTGCCGGTGCAACCGAGGGCGGTGGTAACGCGCTGACCGAAGCACTGAAATCAATGTCTTTGCTGTGGCAGGATCGTCAGTTTGGACACTTTGTCATTTCGCGGGCGTTACTAGTCGCCGCCGCTTTTGCTATTCCTTATATCGTGGTTCTAATTCAGCGCGAAGGCGAGTCCGAACTGACTAGTCTGGGCAGTTTAATGCTAGCGAGTGGGCTTGCCGGTTTGTTGGCGGGGCGCTTTTGGGGTCGTTGGTCCGATTCTGCCAGTCACCATGTGATGGCAGCAGCTTCCGTTATGTCGACTTTGGTAATATCGGCTGCGCTGGCACTTTATTACTGGATACCTGAGGCGCTGGGCGCGCAGTGGATTGCGGCATTACTTTTATTCAGTTCGGCGGTTGCGCATCATGGAGCACGAGTTGGCAGAAAAACCTATCTGGTTGATATGGCAACGCAAGATAACCGGGCGCAACTGACGGCGGTATCTAATACCGTGATGGGGGTAGTGCTTTTAGCTGGTTTATTACTGGGGTGGGTTGATTCTGCTTATGGCGTTGCTGCCGTTTTATGGGTACTGGGAGCTATTGGCTTACTTGCTACCCTTACAGCCTTAAGACTGCCAGACGTATCAGGCGACACGTCTGGCTAACTACGTTTACTAGGTTACTTTCCGCGAATGACCGCGTAGAGACCAATAATAACTGCGGCAACACCACCAATTAAATACCAAATGGTGTTGTCAGTTGGTTCATTTGTAGCCACTTCTGATACGCTAGAGGCAATTGATTGTGAGGCCTCATATGAGAAATACAATAAAATAGCGCCAACAACTAATAGAACAATACCTACGATACGAGTCATAAAGTCTTCCTTTTGTTGTGTTTACAACTATCAATATAAAGCACTCTGTCAGATCCGCAAGTTTCCTTACAAATATTGATTTATATCATCTGGTATATTCCCAAGCCAATGAAATGGCTGTAGTTGTTAAAAAGCTGGTCGCGTTTAAAACAAAAAAACAACAAAAGTAAGGCAGAACTATGAGCAGAGCATCTTTTAAACTTGGGTATTTGGCCATTTCAATGTCAGCAGCGTTAGCAATCCCGGGTACCGGTTTTGCGCAACAAGCGGATGCTAATGCAGAGTCTGACGAATCTATGGAGCGCATTGTCACCTTGGGTTCGCGGGTTAATGGCAGAACAGCGACAGAGTCGGCTTCGCCAATTGATATTATTTCTGCAGAGCAACTCGTAAATACAGGAGCGACTGAACTCGGTAAAGCCCTGCAAATGAGTGCGCCTTCTTTTAACTTTTCCAGCACAACCATTTCTGACGGTTCTGACATTATTCGTCCGGCAACACTGCGCGGACTCAATCCGGATCAGGTTCTGGTTCTGGTTAACGGTAAACGCAGGCATCAACAAGCTCTGGTGAACGTTCAGGAAACCATTGGTAAAGGCTCGGCAGGCTACGACATTAACGCCATTCCAATTACCGCTGTTGCGCGTGTCGAAATTCTACGAGACGGTGCGGCGGCTCAATACGGCTCTGATGCCATTGCCGGGGTCATTAATATCACGCTGAAAAGCTCCGAAGGCGGCAGTGTCTCCGCTGAAATAGGTCAAACTTACGAGGGTGATGGCGAAGTTAATACTATTGGCGTTAATTTTGGTGTTGAGTCAGACAACGGCTTTTTCAACGGCACGTTGGAGTACCGTGACCGGGGAATGACGAACCGGGCGTCTTCAGCTGAAGCATCGCTCATAGGAGACTGGTCATCGCCCAGCGGCGACCCTGTGGTTCGTCTGCATATTGGTGATGCCGATTCGGAGAACTTATACGCCTGGTTTAACTCCGGTTATAACTTTAGTGAAACGACAGAGCTTTATGCTTTTGGTGGTATCTCCAGCCGTGACGGTGGTTCTTCAGGTTTCTTCCGCGGACGCGGACACCCGAGAACCATAGAAGCAATTTACCCCGATGGTTTTCTGCCGAAACTAGAGACCGAAGCGGATGATCAATCGTTGGCTGTTGGAATTCGCGGAGACCTGCCTAACGCCTGGCTATGGGATGCCAGTGTGGTTTACGGGAAAAATGAATTTGGCTTTAATTCGTCAAACTCAGCAAATGTAAGTTGGTACTACGAACCAAGTCCGGACGGCGGTATTTACGGCGAAACACCAACAGAGGCTTTCGATGGCGAACTGGTCTTTGAGCAGACGACATTCAATTTAGATTTTAATGGTACGGTTGATATCGCAAATGAGCTGCTTTATCTGGCTGTGGGATTAGAAATGCGGCGTGACGGCTATCAAATTAACCCAGGTGACCCGGTATCTTGGGCTTATGGTCGAGAAGACGATAGAAGTTTAGAAATATTGACTCCTGAAGGCGATTTAGCTGAACCCGGAATACAAGGTTTTCCTGGTTTTGGTCCCAGACAGGTTGTCGATGCTGACCGCGATAGTTATGGCGCCTACATTGACGCAGAATATTATGTCACCCCTGATTTTTTGTTAGCGGGCGCACTTCGTTATGAAGACTATGATATTGCTGGCGATAATATTTCAGGAAAACTGTCTGCACGTTATGACATTGATAACGACCTTTCCGTACGCGGTACGATGTCAACTGGATTTAGGGCTCCTGGTGTTCAACAAATCTACTATAGTCAAATTTTAACTAACGTTGTTGGGGGAACGCTGGTTGAAACAGCGACCATTGCTAACAATGATGAAATAGCCAAGCAGTTTGGTATTGAAGAACTTAAGGAAGAAACCTCTGAGAGTGTCAGTTTGGGCCTTATCAAACGCTTCAATAATGGTTTCGATATTACCATTGATGTTTATCAGATTAATATTGATGATCGCATTGTGCTTTCAGAGCCGCTCCAGGCGGATGTTGGATCTCAGTTTGCTGATATTCTGGAAGAAAATCAGTTAGGAGCCGTTCAGTTCTTCACTAACTCGGTTGATACCAAAACCACAGGCCTGGATGTGATCGCGTCTTACCCGACTGAGTTTATGGACGGCATTTTGAATTTAACTGCCGCAATGAGCTTTATGAATACCGATGTAGAGCAGGTGAATTCGGTCTCTTCATTAATTCCGGGGGAACAGATCTTCAACGACACTCAAGTCCTGCGTCTTGAAGAGGGACAACCCAGTGAGAAAGCAACGTTAAGTGGTGACTGGACTCGTGATGCCTGGAATGTGAATTTAGCCTTTAATTATTTTGGGCCTGTTGAAGGGCAAGCCTTTACCGGTGTGCGTCATGAGTGGGGCGGTAAGTGGTTAACTGATCTTTCTATTGGTTACGACTTTACTGATAGTTTAAATGTTCGTATTGGTGCGAATAACCTGTTTGACACTTACCCCGACGAATGGGGCAGTGCTGGTTCACCATTTTCTGATGCGGGCTTTAAATATGGCTGGGAAACTTTCCCGTTCGGTATTAACGGTGGTTACTACTACGCTCGGTTGAATTACACTTTCTAGTCATTATCGACATAAAAAAACGCCCCGAATACCGGGTAATGCTTGTCAGTTAAGCTAACTGGCTGTCGGTTTAGAAGGCGGTCGCATCGGATAACGTTGCGGCCGCCTTTTTATTGAACGAGGGTAATAT
>NZ_SNWT01000010.1:0-103759 GCF_004362265.1 Idiomarina sp. 017G
CCAGCGCCGATGGTAGTGTGGGGTCTCCCCATGCGAGAGTAGGTCACCGCCAGACTACAAATAAATAACCCCAGCCCAATCGGCTGGGGTTTTTTTATGCCTGCTGGGTAGCCTGACGTTCACGTCAGGTGAGATCCCTGAGGCTGTACTCCTTAACTCCTTTTAAAGCTGAAGCCGCAGCGCATTTACCCCGGTACCCAGCTCACCAACCGGCCTTTCGATTACTCTATCCCGAGCGTCCACCCCAACCACCCCACCTGATGCAAGAGCATCAGGCTACTACATTCTATTAATTAGATGTTAATCTACTAATAATACGTATTTTCATTCTATAAATATGAACTAATATAAAACTTAGACAAATCAGGAAAACTTTATGTGGAAAAACACATCAGATAAATACGGTTTGACAGCAGTATTAATTCACTGGCTGTCGGCCTTAATAATATTTGGTTTATTTGCTTTAGGCTGGTGGATGCTAACTCTGACCTACTACGACGAGTGGTATCGTCTGGGTCCCTGGTGGCATAAATCGTTTGGCATTACCTTACTTATTGTAACGGTTTTACGAGTGTTCTGGACTTTAACCAATACTAAGCCTAAACCTTTAGGTAGCAAGTTCGAGCGGTTAGGAGCAAAAGCAGGCCACTTTTTACTTTATTTACTGCTATTCACAGTAATGATTAGCGGTTTTTTGATTTCAACAGCAGATGGTAGTTCTATCAGCGTATTTGACTGGTTCTCGGTACCAGCAGTAATAACCGATTTACCAAAGCAAGAAGATATTGCTGGTGACATACATTGGTATTCAGCGTTGTCTTTAGTGATCCTGGCTGGTGGGCATGGGTTAGCAGCGCTGAAACATCATTTTATTAATAGAGACAGCACACTTATTCGAATGTTTGGAAAAACTAAGAGGAAATCATAATGAAAAAGACATTAATTGCAGCCGCTGTAGCGGGTAGTGCGTTATTTACGTCGGCAGCTATAGCTGAAGACTATAAAATTGATACTGAAGGTCAACACGCCTTTATTGAGTTTAAAATTAGTCACTTAGGCTACAGTTGGTTATACGGCCGTTTTAACGACTTCGAAGGCTCCTTTAGCTATGACGAGAATGCACCGGAGAATGCCTCTGTTAACGTCACAATCGATACCTCCAGCGTTGATACTAACCACGCTGAGCGTGACAAACACTTACGTGGCGATGACTTCTTGAGTGTTTCTGATCACCCTACTGCTACGTTCAAAAGTACTAAATATGTTCCGGACGATGACGACGAAGGTGAAGGCACTATGTATGGTGAATTCACTCTTAATGGTGTAACCAAAGAGATAGCAATCGAAGTTGAGCATGTTGGTGCAGGTAAAGATCCATGGGGCGGATTCCGTCGTGGCTTCGAAGGTGAAGTAGACCTAACCTTGGCTGATTACGGAATTGACTATAACTTAGGCCCAACGGCTAAAGAAGTTGAGCTGACGCTGTCAATTGAAGGTATACGTCAATAATTACAGCGCCAACGTTTAACTAGTGAGCTAACGCCTCTTTATAGGCGTTAGCAGCTAGCTGACTATCACCAAGAGCATGATAAGCATTGCCCAATAAGCGGTAGACGTGACTGCTGGGTTCAATTTCTACTAACTTTTTCAAAGCACGTTGCGCTAACGAAAAGTCCTGATTATCCATAGCGATTTGTGCAAGAGCATAGAGGTAATCTCTATTTTCCGGATCTTGTTTCAACTGAGCTTGAACAAACTCCAGCAACTTTTCCGATTTCGCATTAAATAAATGCAAAGAGTTAACGGCAGCTGGTTGCAACTCCCCTCTTTTTAATCCTTTTAAAATCACTCTGGCAGAGACTTCGTAATCACCTAAATGTTTTAACGCGGCGGCATAACTCAACCTGATGGTTGCGTCGCTGCGTTGTTTACTGGGAAGGCTGCGCCACTCGTTGTACAGCATCTCGTTACTTTTGCGACCCTCAGCAACAAAGCGTTCAAAATAGACTTGATATTCAAGACGGTCAAACTCCGCCGGAGCAAGGTCAGTTACACGGCGTAACTCAGGTAATAGCTCTTTCAGTTGCTGCCAGTTTCCAGACGCTTTAAAGACCCGGTACGCTAACTTAAGTACATTGGCAGAGTGTGGCTTAGCTTCTAATAAGCTTCGCATCTCTTTATCCGCTTCTGCCGGGTCTTTTTTTACCAACTGTTCAATGGAAACAAGCTGAAGCAGTGTATCTGCATTATCATAAAATGCCCCTGCTTCATCGTGCCAGTAAGTTGCCTTTCCGGCGTCTTTATTGAGACAGGCGGCAATTGCAGTTAACGCGGCAATGTTGTTATCAGGAGATTTTTTGTAAGCCTTAGACAGGCTCTCAGTTGCTTTTTCGGGATTGTCATCCAGCAGCTCGCGTATGCCCTGCTGAAAAATGTTCTGAGCTTTACGTTCGCTTCGATTTGCCAACCACTTCCGACCCTGGCGGGTTTTGCTAAGCAGCCGGCGCAGTAATGACACCACAACACTGAGTACGGCAATTGCCACAATAGTAACGACAAACAGGCCGACTACGGTTGTCTCAATCGCTACTCCGGCAAACTGAACTAAAACATAGCCCGCGTTACCCGACGCGAGTGGTCCAATAATGGCCCCCAATATAATGATGACAACCAGAGCGATGATCCATTTCATGAGGCATCTCCCTGCTCAATAGCCTGAGCGATGAAGTCCAGCGATTCAAGCTGCTCTATACTCAGCTGTTCAAAGTCTTCCTGGCCTAGTGACTGAATACGCGAAATAATATCCTGTGAAGCTGCACCATCGCCTTTTACCTGCGCAATTAGTTTAGATAATTGGTCCAGGTAGCGCTGCCACAATTCATCATTGTTCTGTACAGCCGCCTGTTGAGCCAGAGTAAAGAGTAGTTGAATGCGTTCGTTTATTGCTGTGCGCTGGGTCGCACTCAGCAGAGGTTTAGGATCGCTGTCCACGGGTTGAATGCGGATAAAGTTATCAAGGAATGACTGCCAGTTAGCGCTCAGGTTCGTTTGCCAGTCATTAACATCGCCACTGACATTTTGAGTATTGGAACTTAAGCGCTGTTGATTACTGTTTACTTCGTCGGGCAGGTCTGACACGCGTTGTTGCAGACCCACGAGTTGCAGCGCCAGGTCAGTATTGTCTGCTTTAACTGCGGCATTCACTCGTTCAATATCACCCGCCAGCTTCTCGCGGGTACGAATTGCGTTACGACTGTCGATACCCGACAGCTGCTGGTCGGCTAACTTCAAAAGTTGCAGCGCCGCTTTGTAGTCGTCCTGGCTCCACATCATTCGTGCAGCCGCTGATAAGGTTTGTTTTATCTCCAGTAGGCGCCAGTAAGCCGCTTTTTCGGCAGGCGTTTTGCGCATGTCGTCACGAAGATCTTCGAGGCTCTGACGCAAACTCGTCAGTTCCCGCTGCAGTTGTTGGTCGGTGTTACTCAACCTATCCAGTTCGCGGGACTGCACGGTGTTCTGTAGTTGTTGTTCCAGATTTCCAACGGAACGTTCCAGTTGTTTAAAGCGCGTTTCAACCGGATCTTCCTGCGGTTGCTCACTAACCTGTTCAGAGTCTGTCTTAAATAAACCAGGGAAACGCGTATAGCCCCAGTATGCGGCGGCGACAATAGCGATTAAAACAATAAGCCAGACTAAGCGTTTGAAGAAACGCCCGCTACTTTTCTCGGCGGTTATAGTTTCTTCTTCTGTGCTCTTCTCGCTACTTTGTTCATTATTCTGAACTTCTTCGTTCTCAATTTTATTCTCTTCAGTCATGAGTTTTTCCATCCGCTATTAGCGCATTCATTAATATGGCGTCCGCTGCACTGCCTGTCACTTTGATATTGTCTGATTGTCCGAAAGGAATCAAACCTTTCAGGCGATGACTTGGAACTATCCACTGACAGCTATCCAGCCAGCTTTGGGCAGAGTTTGGCATAGACGACAAAAAGTATCCCAGTTGTTCAGCGCTGGTAACAACAATAGTACCAACTGAGCTTATCCACTGCTGAATCAGTTCAGGGTCGTTCAATGTGAGTTGTTTTCGGCGATACACTTCCCAGTAATCGACAGAAGCTCCGCGAGCTCGTATGGCATCCGCCAATAATTCACGACCGCCTTCTCCGCGAATGATCAACCAGTTCTGTTGCTGCAGTTTTTGTAATTCAGACAACTCCAGCAACCCTTCCGACTGATGTATGAAGGCCGGACAGCTCACGGCAGTGTTTAAATGTTTGCACGCAAAAGAAGCGGTTCCCGGACCTACTGCATAATATTTAGAAGGAACTCCGGTAAAGCCTGCCAGAGCGGCATAATGAGCTGCATTTTTACTGACAATAACAATGCCGTCCCAATGCTTTTGTTTAATCTGGGTCAGCTGCTCTTTATTCACAGGTAAAGGCTCTATCTCAATAAAACTGTGAACAAAGCATTCTCTGCCAGTTTTGCGCAGCTGTTGGGTAAAGTCGTCCGGACTCTTGCCCGGACGCAGCAGTAAAACCGCTTTATGAGTGACTGGATTCACTGTCATAGACTGCGCTCAGAATTTCAGCTGCACCTTGTTTAAGTAACCGCTCAGCAAGCTCTGAACCTAACTCTTCGGCTTTAGACGCCGGGCCGCGCACTTCATCACGAAGCACTTTTCCGCCATCAGGTTCACCAACCAGGCCGCGTAAATAGACTTCATCACCTTCCAGCTCTGCATAAGCACCAATAGGCACCTGACAGCCGCCATCCAGCCCGCGGTTCATTGCCCGTTCAGCTAACACCCGGGTACGGGTTTCCTGACATTGCAGCGGTGCAAGTAAGGCTTTCATTTCGTCGTCATCGCTGCGGCACTCAATACCCAGTGCGCCTTGTCCATTAGCCGGTAATGACTGCTCCACCGGAATAAAGGAGGTAATGCGGTCGCCCAGCTCCAGTCGAATGAGACCCGATGCCGCCAGGATAATGGCATCAAATTCACCTTCATCCAGTTTGCGTAAACGTGTTTGAACGTTGCCGCGTAAATCTTTTATGACTAAATGTGGAAACTGCTCTTTTACCTGGCAGCGGCGACGTAAACTACAGGTTCCGACGACTGCGCCTTCCGGCAGCTCATTAAGGTTTTTGTAGTTGTTGGATACAAAAGCATCGCGCGGATCTTCGCGTTCGCAAATGGTGTGAAGCTCCAGCCCCGGCGGGAACTCAACCGGTAAGTCTTTCATGCTGTGTACGGCAATATCAGCACGGCCTTCCAGCATCGCCACTTCCAGTTCTTTTACGAACAAGCCTTTACCGCCAATTTTTGCCAGCGGAGTATCCAGAATGACATCGCCCTTGGTAGACATAGGAACCAGCTCTACCGACAGGCCCGGATGCAGCTTTTCAAGGCGTTGTTGAATGTGTTCAGCCTGCCATAAAGCCAGCTTGCTTTTGCGTGTTGCAATTCTAACGCGTTGGGTCATTCGTTTTCCTTTACGACGATTAATGACTTTTTAGGTATCTGGTGCGATGATAGGCATCATAGAAACCCAAACGGAATACCTATAGTTTAGCGATGTTTAGTCGAATTGTAATCAAGACGCTGGTGCTATCAGCCATTTTAATGACTTTAGTCGGTTGTGGTCAGAAAGGACCACTGACGC
The DNA here is from genome assembly GCF_004362265.1 of Idiomarina sp. 017G. Taxonomy (NCBI): domain Bacteria; kingdom Pseudomonadati; phylum Pseudomonadota; class Gammaproteobacteria; order Alteromonadales; family Idiomarinaceae; genus Idiomarina; species Idiomarina sp. 017G. Next base: position 5,667 of record NZ_SNWT01000010.1, read on the forward strand.
CTGAGCCTATGCCAGAGCAAAATACACCTGCAGAGCCGCCAGCGGAAGACACCAAATGAGCGAATTAATTGACTATAAAAATGGTCAGTTTCATATTGAAAACTGCGACGTCGAGAGTCTTATTGAGCGTTTTAGTTCGCCTTTGTATGTTTATTCCAAAGGTCAGATTCTAAAAAACTGGCGTGAGTTTCAGCAATACTGGCCCGCACCTCATAAGCTGTGTTATGCAGTAAAAGCCAATAGCAATTTAGCTATTTTGCAGTTACTGGCTGAGCATGGCGCAGGTTTCGATATTGTTTCCGGTGGCGAGCTTCAGCGCGTACTCATGGCTGGTGGTAAAGCTGGCGACGTGGTCTTTTCCGGTGTAGCGAAGTCAAAAGACGAAATCATTATGGCGCTGGAAGCGGGCATTGGCTGCTTTAACGTAGAGTCTGAGGCGGAGCTTGAGCGTATTCAGGACATTGCTGCCGCCATGGACAAACAGGCTCCGGTGTCGTTAAGAGTGAACCCCGACGTTGATGCCAAAACGCATCCGTACATTGCCACAGGCATGAAAGCCAACAAGTTTGGCATTAGCATGTCACTGGCCAAGCCGGTTTTTCTGAAGGCGCATAGCCTACCTAATATTAATTTAATTGGTGCGGACTGCCATATTGGCTCACAAATAATGACAGCTGAGCCTTTCCTCGATGCCGCGCAGCGCATGTTTAACCTGGTTTCGGAACTGGAAAAAGACGGTGTCCAGCTGACACACCTGGATTTAGGTGGCGGTTTTGGTGTGGCGTATCAGCCGGAAGAGCCGTTGGATAAGTCCTTTTATTTAAAGGAACTGGTCAAGTTAGCCGAGAATTACCCGCAAATTACTTTGGTACTGGAACCTGGTCGTGCTATTACCGCAGACGCGGGTGTTTTGCTGACCACAGTGGAATACATTAAACCCTCAGAAGATAAGAACTTTGTGTTGGTTGACGCCGGCATGAACGATTTAATACGTCCGTCTTTGTACCAGGCCTGGCACGACATTTTACCCGCGCACGAAAATAAGCGCGGCGGCGACCAGTTGAATGATATTGTCGGCCCGGTGTGTGAAACCGGCGACTTTTTCGGACACGCACGGCATTTAAATGTGCAACAGGGCGACGTACTGGCCATTAAACATGCCGGTGCCTATGGTTTTACTATGGCGTCTAACTATAACAGTCGTGGCCGCCCGCCCGAGGTTTTGGTCTCAGGTGATAATGCTACACTGATCCGCGAACGTGAAAGCTTTAACGATCTCGTCCGGGGCGAGCACTTGTTACATCAGGAAGGCCAATAAAAATGTTATTACATTTTTCAAAAATGCACGGGCTCGGCAACGACTTTATGGTGGTGGATAACGTCACTCAGAATTTATATGTGAACCCAGACCAAATACGTCGCTGGGCAGACCGGCACACAGGCATTGGTTTTGATCAGATGCTGTTAGTTGAGCCACCCTATGACCCTGATCTGGATTTTCACTACCGCATTTTTAATGCCGATGGCAGCGAAGTTGCTCAATGTGGCAACGGTGCCCGCTGCTTTGCGAAGTTTGTAAAAGCTAAAAACTTAAGCAATAAAAATCACCTTAAAGTGAGCACCAAGGCCGGAAAAATGGTTCTGCACTTAGAGAAAGACGGTCAGGTTACGGTGGATATGGGCGAACCCTTATTCGAACCGGCGGCGGTGCCTTTTAAAGCGCAAAAAGCAGAGCAGACTTACGTTTTAAGAGTAAAAGAAGAAACAGTTCTTTGTGGTGTTCTGGGTCTGGGCAATCCGCATTGTGTTATCGCTGTGGATGACGTTGACACGGCACCCGTGGAAACCCTTGGAGCGGCTCTGGCAGCGCATGAGCGCTTCCCCGAAAGCGTGAATGTCGGTTTTATGCAGAAAGTATCGGCTGATGAAATTAAACTGCGCGTGTTTGAGCGTGGTGTTGGTGAAACTCGGGCGTGCGGCAGTGGCGCCTGTGCGGCAGCTGTAGCCGGTATTCAGCAAGGCTTATTAAATGAACGAGTAAAAGTCAGTTTGCCTGGCGGGGACTTAATTATCCGTTGGCAGCAGGGGCAGCCTGTAAAAATGACCGGCCCCGCAGAATTAGTTTACGATGGACAAATGGTGTTATGAATAGCGAATCGAACATGATTGCAAATGAACGTTTAGACGACAGCCTGATCAGAGAATACTTACAAGAGAATCCTGACTTTTTCACGAGAAATGATGACTTGCTGGCTCAGTTACAGTTTCAACACAGTGAAAAAGGCGCCGTCTCGTTAATTGAACGGCAGCAACAGAAGCTGCGTTTGCGCGTACAGCAACTGGAAGAAGAAATTACCGAGCTGATGATAAACGCTCGCCGCAATGAAGCTATTTTCTCGGCTTACAGCAATTTATACGTCAGTCTGTTGCGCTGTCAGAGCCTGAGTCAGGTTCTGGATGAACTGCAAAACACCTTTGAGAATGAGCTGGAAATGCCGGCCTTGTCCTTGAAGTTTTTCGACAGCCCGGTCGATTTAGGCGAGCAGTACAGCTTTGCTTCCGACACTCACAAGAAGCTACTAAGCAAACGTTTTAATGAAAGCTCTATCTATCTTGGCCGCTTAACGGAGCAAGAGCATAAGTTGTTGTTCCAGGATGAAGAGATTGCTTCCGTGGCATTGCTTTTACTCGGTGACAACGGCGAATTGGGCATGCTGGCGGTTGGTAATACTAACGCCAGTTACTTTGAGCCGGCCATGGACAAGTTACTGATCAATCAGCTACAGGCCTTGCTCAGCGCATTGTTACCGGGGCTACTGCAAAACCATGAAGCTGCATGACTGGCAGCAAAAATGGATGCAACAACTGCAGGGAGAGCGGGGCTTAGCGGAGCTAACGCTAAAGAATTACCAGCGCCTTATCGCCGCTGATCTGACTGCTCTTGAACTGCAAAAAATAACGGAACCTAAAGCGCTGCGTGTCCCTGTTATTGAACGGCTTTTAGTCGGTTGGCGGCGCAATGGGCTGGGTGAACGCAGTATCGCTTTAAAACTATCGGCATGGCGCACTTTCTGTCAGTTCATGGTGGAATCTAACGCTATGGATGACAACCCGGCGATGTCAGTATCGGCACCTAAAATTCCCAAACGGTTACCTAAAAACCTCGATGTGGATAGTATTTCTCATTTACTGGATTTACCCACAGATGATGATTTAGCCATTCGCGATGCCGCCATGATGGAGCTGCTCTATGCCAGTGGTATTCGTCTGGCGGAGCTGGTGAGTCTTGATCTAGACCACATTGACCACCGTATGATGCAATTACGGGTGACCGGTAAAGGCAGCAAAACGCGTATTGTGCCCTTTGGTCGTTGTGCTGAAAAAGCCTTAAAAAAATGGTTGTCAGTGCGTCAGGCCTGGTTAAATCAAAAGCCTGAGCTGGCGCTCTTTGTGAGCAAAAGGCTACAGCGTATTAGCCCCCGTACTGTGCAGCAGCGGCTGAATTACTGGGGCAAACAACAAGGTGTGGTGGGTGACTTGCACCCGCATAAGTTACGGCATTCGTTTGCCTCTCATATGCTGGAATCCAGTGGTGATTTGCGCGCTGTGCAGGAAATGCTTGGACACGCTAACTTATCCACAACTCAGGTGTATACTCATCTGGACTTTAAACGTTTAGCCAGTGTTTATGACAGCGCCCACCCGCGCGCCCGGAAAAAATCGACTTAACTTTTATCAAATAAGAGTAACGCGTTATGCAGTTCCACCGCCGTTGGCATTTACCCAAAGTTATCAGTTTTGATTTAGACGACACGCTTTATGACAACGTGCCGGTTATGCAGCGTACGGAAGAAGTCGCTCACAGCTATATTGCGGAACAATACCCGCAAACTGCTGAGTGGGACATGCACCACTGGCGCCGCTTCCGTGATGAGGTTAGCCGTACTGATGAAACTCTTGCCAGCGATATGACCAAACTGCGCCTGAAGACCCTGGAACTGGGGTTAGAGAAGTTCGGTGTTGATGATTCGGCACGGGCCGCGAATACCATTATGGATGTGTTTCTGTCCGAGCGCAGTAACTTTGAAGTGCCACAAGACAGTATAAAATTATTGGAGGCTCTGTCGCAGCGTTACAAATTAATTGCGCTGAGTAATGGCAATGTTAATGCGGATAAAATTGGTCTGGCTAAGTACTTCGAGCTGGTGATTCAGCCCGGAGACGGCATTCGCGGCAAACCCTTGCCCGATATGTTCGCCGCCGCTGAACGAAAGTTACCTGAGTTGCAACCGCATGAGTTCTTACATGTGGGAGATCATCCATATTCCGATATTCTTGGCGCGCAGCGTCATGGTTGGCAGTCGGCCTGGCTAACCTCGGGGCTGGGAACCACTGCGCACTTATCGGTGTTGCCAACCCTTACTTTGCATAACCTGAATCAGCTACAACGGCTTTTATTGGATTAAAGCCGGCGAACAACTACTGGTTGCTTATACAGTGATGCACTATTACACTGACGGCATAACGTAATACAGTTCTCAATAATGATTTAGGTGACCGCTAATGAGTACACACCCGCTTCTGGCAGATTTAAACGAACGACAGCAGCAGGCCGTATCTGCAACCGACGGTCACATGCTGGTTCTGGCCGGAGCCGGTAGTGGTAAAACCCGTGTGCTGGTGCACCGCATTGCCTGGCTTATTCAGGAGCGGCAGTATTCGCCCTTTAGTATTCTGGCTGTTACCTTTACCAATAAAGCGGCAGCCGAAATGCGCGGACGGGTTGAGCAACTGGTAGGCAGCTCGGTACGTGGTATGTGGATTGGTACCTTCCATGGTCTGGCGCATCGCTTATTGCGTGCGCATTATATGGACGTAGGTCTGCCGCAAAACTTTCAGATAATTGACAGTGATGACCAGCAACGGTTAATTAAACGTTTAATTAAAAGCTTAAACCTGGATGATAAACGCTGGCCGGCAAAGCAGGCGCAGTGGTACATCAATGGTAAAAAAGACGAAGGTCTGCGCCCGCAGCACATAGAAACCTACGATCCTACAGAGCAAACCTTAAAAGAAATCTACACCTTGTATCAGGAGAGCTGTGACCGTGCAGGCCTGGTGGATTTTGCCGAATTGCTTCTGCGCGCGCACGAGTTACTGCGCAATAACCGCATTGTCCGCGAGCATTATCAAAACCGCTTCCGCCATATTCTGGTCGACGAGTTTCAGGACACCAACTCCATTCAGTACGCTTGGATCCGTTTATTAGCGGGCAGTCAGAACAGCGTCACCATTGTTGGTGACGATGACCAGTCCATTTATGGCTGGCGTGGTGCCAAAGTCGAGAATATTCATCAGTTTCTATCGGATTTTGAAGGCTCTGAGACTATCCGGCTGGAGCAGAACTATCGCTCTACAAGCACCATTTTGCGCGCCGCAAACTCAGTTATTTCCAATAACTCGGGGCGTCTGGGTAAAGACTTATGGACCGATGGCAACGACGGCGAGCCGATAAGTCTGTATGCCGGCTTCAATGAAATGGACGAAGCCCGCTATATTGTGGCACGAATTGAAGAATGGCGTGATCAGGGCGGTTCGCTGCAAGACTCCGCCATTTTATACCGAAGTAACGCACAATCACGTATTTTAGAGGAAGCGTTGCTGCATGCGCGCGTCCCGTATCGTATTTATGGCGGCTTGCGTTTCTTCGACCGCCAGGAAATAAAAGACGCACTAGCGTACTTGCGAATTCTCGGCAACCGCGACGATGACGCCGCTATCGAGCGGGTGATCAATACGCCGACGCGGGGCATTGGTAACCGTACTATGGATATGATCCGCCAGGCTGCCCGAGAACGTGAAGAGTCTTTATGGCAGGCGGCAAAATATATGGTCAATGAAAAGCAGTTGGCCGGGCGTGCGCGTAACGCGGTGGGTTCGTTTCTGGATTTTATCGAGAACTTAGACGACGAAACCGAAGAGTTTTCATTAGGCCGCCTGAGTGACGAAGTCATTAAGAAAAGCGGTCTGATGGCCATGTACGAGGCCGAAAAAGGCGAAAAAGCGGAAACCCGGGTCGAAAACTTAAAAGAGCTGGTGACTGCCTGTGAAAACTTCACTCTGGATGACGCCGAAGAAGACATGACCCCGCTGAATGCGTTTCTGGCACACGCCTCGCTTGAAGCTGGCGAAGAGCAGGCCGATGAATATCAGGATGCCGTACAGCTCATGACACTGCACAGTGCTAAAGGTCTGGAATTTCCTTTAGTGTTTATGACCGGTGTGGAAGAAGGCCTGTTCCCGTCTCAGCAGTCGATGGATGAGCCCGGAAGGCTGGAAGAAGAGCGCCGTCTTTGCTACGTCGGTATGACCCGTGCAATGGAAAAGTTAGTGCTTACTTATGCTGAGCAGCGCCGTATTTACGGTCAGGAGTTGTTCCATAAAGTCAGTCGCTTTATCAGTGAAATACCGGCGGATACTCTGCATGAAGTGCGGCTGCAAACCCGGGTAGAAAAGCCCGCCAGTTATGGCCGATTCAATAACGCAGCCAGCCACGAAAGCTTTGAGCAAACGGGGTATTCATTAGGCCAGCGGGTACGTCATCCTAAGTTTGGCGAGGGTACGGTGCTGAATTATGAAGGTACCGGTCCGCAATCCAGAATTCAGATTAACTTCGACAATGTCGGCAGCAAGTGGCTGGTTGTTGCTTATGCACGACTGGATCCGGTTTTCTAAAGTGTAAAGAGGTGATCAAAAACCGCATTCTTCGACTACCTTTAAGGTACATACATACAATGTCGGAGGCATTTTATGAAACGCTCTGCAAATGCACAGTGGAAAGGTAGTATAAAAGAAGGTTCAGGCGTTGTTTCAACGCAAAGTGGTGTTTTAGACAGTACCCAGTACTCATTTAAGAGCCGCTTTGAAGAAGGCAAAGGCACCAACCCGGAAGAACTTCTGGGTGCGGCGCACGCAGGCTGTTATGCCATGGCGTTTTCGTTAATGCTGGGTGAATCTGGCTATGAGCCGGACAGTATTGATGCTAAAGCCGAAGTGTCGTTAGAAGAAGATGGTGACGGCTTCAGTATCGCTAAAATTCATCTGAAGGTGAAAGCCAGTATTCCGGATATTGACGAAGACAAATTCCAGAAACTGGCTGAAAAAGCGAAAGAAGGCTGTCCTGTCAGCAAAGTGCTGAAGGCTGAAATCTCAATGGATGCCAGCCTCAGCTGAAGCTAACTTCTTCTTCGCTTTACGATCACGCTGGCGCTGTATAATAGAATCGAAACTGTACAGTGCCAGCGCACTCCAGATAATAATGAAAGTGACCAGCTTACTTTCTTCTAAAGGCTCACCGTAAACCACTACCGCCAAAGCAAACATTAATGTTGGAGCTATATACTGGAAAAAACCCAGTGTCGCATAACGCAGGCGCTGTGCTGCTGCGGTAAAACACAGTAGTGGAATGGTTGTGACCAGCCCGGCGGCAACGAGCAACAGGTTTAACGTCCACGGGTTAGCGGTTAAATCACTACTGGCTGATTCGGCAAACACAAATAGATAAATAAGCATTACCGGGAATAGAATCGCGGTTTCCAGCCAAAGTCCGCTAATAGAATCGACCGGCAGACGTTTGCGAATGGCGCCGTAAATGGCAAAACTAGAGGCTAAAGCCAGAGCCACCCAGGGTACCGAGCCAAAGGTAACAATTTGGATGGTAACGCCCACCACGGCCATAGCAATGGCAACTAACTGCAAGCGGCGCATACGTTCGGCAAAAAACACCATTCCGATAGCCACATTCAATAATGGGTTAATGTAGTAGCCGAGGCTGGCATCTAACATGTGGTTACTGTTGACGGCCCAAATAAATAAAAACCAGTTACCACCCAGCAGGCAGGTTGCCAGGGTTAAGCGTAGTACTAATTTGCGGCTTTTCAGAATAGGGCGAATGCGATCCAGTCGCTTCATGGCAACTATCAGCACAAACACCATCAAAAATGCCCAGATAATTCTATGGGAGAGTATTTCTAGTGCAGGTACTTGTTTCACCAGCTTGAAGTAAACCGGTGCTATGCCCCAAAAAGTATAGGCTGCAAGTGCGAAAAAAACGCCTTGCCGCGCCCGAACAGCGTCATCGGACATGTCGATAGAATCCTTTTTTATCAGCGTTAGCCGACCAGATAAGTCCCGGTTCCGAACGCTATGTGCGTGCCTTCTTCGTTGTGCAACTCCATCCGTGCCACCGCTACTTTATTACCTGAGCGGATAATGGTTGCGCTGGCTATGAACTCGGTACCGCGTCCCGGACGAAGATAATCAACCCGAAGGTCAATAGTACCACAACGGCTCAGACGCTCCATTAAATAAGCTTCAGTAGGAGACTCCAGTCTGTCGACCATGCCGGCAATAGCGACCAGTCCTCCGGCGGTGTCCAGGGCTGTTGCGGTAACCCCGCCGTGCAGCATACGCTGTGGCACATTACCCATAAGTTGTTCCTGCCATTTAAATCGAATTTCACCACGCGCAGGGTTAAACTCCGTAATTTCCAGGCCAAGCAGTGCCTGGAACGGAACCTGAGTGTTCATAAACTCGGAAACTTTTGTCAGTATTGTTTGTGTATTCATTTTCGGCATGGTGATTAGCGGACAGGACGCTTACAATAAGAGCATGTTACTCGGGAAGTCAATATAACCATGCACAGCAGTACCGCCGAAAAAGCACAATTTGATCCGCTTAAGCAGCAGCTTGAATCTACCTTTGGCTATCATCAGTTTCGTGATGGCCAAGAGGATATTATGCAGGCCGCTATGCAAGGGCGTGACTCTCTGGTGCTGATGCCAACCGGCGGCGGTAAGTCGCTGTGCTACCAGTTGCCGGCTATTTGTGGTGACGGCCTTACCCTGGTTATTTCGCCGTTACTGTCGTTAATGCAGGATCAGGTCGAGGCACTCAAAGCTCTGGATATTTCCGCGGCGACGCTGCATTCCGGGGTGTCATCGCAAGAGTCTATGGCAACCATGCAAGGGCTTCAGAGCGGTGACATTAAGCTGCTTTATGTAAGTCCAGAGCGGGTTTTACAACCAACCTTTATTGAACGCCTGCAAACCTTAAAGCTGAATTTTATTGCGGTGGATGAAGCCCACTGTATCAGCCAGTGGGGACATGACTTCCGGCCTGAATACGGCAAACTTGGAGTACTGCGTAATTACCTGCCCAATGTACCCTTTATGGCATTAACGGCAACCGCCGACTCTGCCACTCAACACGACATTATTGAACGGTTGTGTCTGCGCGACCCTCTGGTGCATCGCAGCTCGTTCGACCGCCCCAATATTCGTTACGTGGTGCAGGAAAAGTACAAGCCGCTGAAGCAGGTTCGTGACTACGTTAAAAAGCAAAAAGGCGCCGCCGGTATTATTTACTGCGGCAGTCGCAAAAAAACCGAAGAGCTGTCTGAAAGTCTACAGCAAGCCGGGGTGCGCGCTGCACCCTACCATGCCGGTATTGAGCACCAGATAAAGGAAAGCACCTTGCGCCAGTTTCTGCGTGACGACATAGATGTTGTTGTTGCGACGGTGGCCTTTGGTATGGGTATTAATAAGCCCAACATTCGTTTTGTCATTCATTTTGATATTCCCCGCAGCGTTGAATCTTACTATCAGGAAACCGGCCGCGCCGGGCGCGATGGCCTTCCAGCCGAGGCCGTCATGCTTTATGACCCGCGCGACGCGCAGTGGATACGACGCATGATAGAAGATCAGGAGAATGAGCAGCGGCGCTTGGTCGAGGCGCAAAAGTTTTCAGCTATGCAGGCTATGGCAGAAGCGCAGACCTGCCGGCGGCTGGTGGTGTTGAATTATTTTAATGAATACTCGGATAAAGAGTGTGGAAACTGCGATTTGTGTCTGGACCCGCCCCAGCGCTACGATGGTCTGGAAGATGCCCAAAAGGCACTGAGCTGTGTGTACCGAGTCGGTCAGCAGTTTGGTATTAACCATGTAGTTGAGGTTTTGCGTGGTTCAAAAGCCCAGCGTGTTCTCGAGCTGGGACACGACCAGTTGAGCACGTACGGCTTAGGTAAGTCGGAAACCCAGGAGCACTGGTTTTCGGTGTTACGGCAGCTGATTCACCGGGGGCTTATTCTGCAGGACATTCGACGTTTTGCGGCGTTGCAGCTTACCGATGCTGCGCGTCCAGTTTTAAAAGGCGAAGTTCCGCTGGAACTGGCTAAGCCGCGAATAGAATTAACTGCAACCAAAACCCGAATTACCGACCGGGGTGACTATAATAAAATTTTGTTCCGGCGTTTGCGCAAATTGCGTAAAGACATTGCTGACCGTGATCAAGTGCCGCCTTTTGTGGTGTTCAGTGATGCGGCACTGGTGGAAATGTGCGTACACTATCCCACAACAGCCAAAGATATGTTAGAAATCAATGGTGTTGGAGAAGTTAAACTGGCACGTTATGGCAATGAGTTTATGCAGGCCGTGGAAGCTTTCTTGTCCGGAGCCAGCGAGCGGCAATTATTTAACGGGTAAAGAGTAACAATGGAAGACAACGTCATTACGCTAAAAAGTACGCCACCGGAAGCTGACCATGAGCTTTGGGTGAACGAACTTTGTGAGCGTATTGGTGCTACCATCCGTGAAAAAGAATGGGCTGCGGACCAGTTTTGCTGGCGTTTGAGTATTAACCAGCGGCACTGGCTGCTGTTCTACTCGGAAATTTGTGATGCCGTCTGGTTACAAGCTCTGGAAGAACCCGAAGCTACAGTAAAAGCACTCCTGGTGGAGTATGGTTATGTTTAACTATTGGTTTGCCGCACTGCTGTTAGCGTTAACTCTGATACCACCGGCTTTTGCTCAGGACCCTCTAACCGTCTCCCCGCAAAGCTCGCGCTTAAGGTTGAATGAGCATTTCAATTACCGGGTGGTCAACGCCGACCTGCAAGTTGAGAGCATTGCTATTAATGAGCCGCAGCGCTGGTTAAGCCCTGAGCAGTTACAGGATCATAACTACGCCGGTGAACGACCCAATGTCTGGGGCGTGGTTCCTTTATTTAATCGTAGCAATGGGCCACTTACTCTTCATCTGCATTTCAGCGACCCTTATCTGGAACAAGTTGGGGTTTATTTACTGGATAAAAATGGGCAAATAGAAAGCAGTAACATCAGTCGGTTTTCCACCCCGCTATTACAGCGAAATTATTTATCTCATGAGCAAATTTTGCCGGTAACCTTACCCGCTAACAAAATTGTCTGGTTGGCTGTGTCGGTGCAGCAATGGCCGGAACAAATGCCATCTATAGGCCTTTGGCAGCCGGGCGACTTACAGTTACGCCTCCAGCAGCAACAAACGGCTTTGGGGGTTAACGCCGGTATTCTTATTCTGCTGGCTTTAGCTGCGGCAGTTTCAGCGCGGTTGTTCGGTAGTCGTCTGTTAATTTCCTTTGGCGGCCTGACATTAACCTTTACCCTCGCACTGTTATCACACAGTGGTATCTGGATTACTTACTTCACACCATACTCGCCGGACATTGCTGCGGAGCTGAAGGTGTATATCAGCCAGCTCCTGATCCTGGCTCTTAGTTGGTTTATATGGGAATGGTCGCGTTTTCGCTTCAAATTCTCCCGCTTCAACCGTATTGGTTATGCGGTAATGATGGCGGCAATTGCGCTGACCATTTTGCTGCCGTGGCTATCGGAGCCCTGGCGGTTGGCTTCCGTATCCTGGCAAATTAATGCGCTATTGCTCTGGGGCGGAGTGGTTATTGGCCGTAGCTTGCAGAAACAACCTGTGGCAGGTCATAAGTGGCAAACGGTATTGATGGTTCTGACCATTATATCCGCCTGGCTGCTGGTTTCACCGCGCTATAACCCAATAGGGGAAGGGCTTTCCGGGTTATTGTTGTACAGCGGCCTGACTTTAGTCACAACTATGTTTTTGCTGGCGCTTGAGCGTTACCGATTTAGTCGCCTGGTACAGCGCATTAGTAATTTAAAACGTAACCGCAAAATTTTAAGACGGCGTTTATGGCGTATTTTAAAACGAACCGGAGAAGGTTGGTTCAGAGTTAACCCCGACGGCAGTATTAAACAGGTTAACCGGCAAATGATAAAAATTCTGGCCGCTCATTCCCTGAAACAAATTCAGATGCACTGGCCAAAAGGTTTTAGCATTGAAGGGCAGCGCCAACTGGTTTCTATTGAGCGGCTTGATGGTCGTAAAGTGTGGCTCGATATTGAATTGTTTCCTGACAATACCGGGCGTATGGCCGATGTCACTAAACGTATGGAAGCAGAAGTTCATCTTAACTTTCTGGCTCATCACGATGCCGTAACGGGCTTATTAAATGTGCGCGAGTTTCGGCGCCTGCTGCAATCCCGTCTGGATAGAAAAAAGACAACCAGCGTTACCATTATTCGTCTTAATGGTTTGCAGGTTATTGCGGATCAAGCCGGCGCTGATGGTCGTGATCAGGCCATACTACAGCTGACATTATCCTTACAGCAAAAAGCACCTAAAAGCGCACGTGTCGCACGCATAAGTGAAGCAGAAATTGCGCTGCTGACGAACGAAGATGAACAAGCGGCGTTTGCTCAGGCGCATCGTTTACTGCAAGTTTGCAGAGAGTTTCGTTTTAGTAGTGAAAAACGTATTTTTCAGCTGACAGGTCACGCTGGTATTGCTTACAGTCTTGGCGAAAGTCTGGCGGCCAGCACCGTCATGCGGCAAGCTCGGGAGGCCGTTCAGCTGGCAATGCAGCAGGGTGACTATCGAGTTCATTCGCACAGCGAAGCCGATCAGAAACGCTTAATTGGGCAAGCTGAGGAAGAGTGGGAAGCGCGGCTGAAAAAAGCACTACGGGAAGAAAACTGGCAGTTGTTTGCGCAACCACTGGTCAGTGCCGCAAAAAGCGAAGATAAGCATTGCTTCGAGTTGTTATTGCGACTGCCGGGTAACGAGAGTGACGAGGCTATTGCTCCGCAGCAGTTTTTACGAGCCGCTCTGAGTGCCGGCGTTATGGGTAAAGCTGACCGCTGGTTGGTCAGGGAAGTTATTGAGCATTTTAATGAACAGCCCTTTGAAGCTAATCGTACCTGGCGCTGCCACATCAATTTGTCCGCGCAAAGCCTCGAAGATGTCGACTTTATTCGTTTTATAGAGCAAAGCCTGAAGCATTCTATATTACAGCCGGAGCAGTTGGTCTTTGAGGTGTCTGAGCCTGATGCCGACAAGTACTTTGATGAAACTTACCGTCTGTTCAGAGAGCTTAGGGATTTAGGCATAGGTACTGCTTTAGATCAGTTTGGTACCGGCTTCAATTCGTTCCGGCTTATGCGGCAGTTACCGTTAACGCAAATTAAGGTTAATAGATTTTGGGTGCAGGACATGCTGGTAGATGCGGTTGATGCGGAACTGGTCGCCAGCTGTGTGCGCATTGCTAAGGTTCTTGATATTGAGGTATGTGCAGTAGGTGTGGAAAGTGATGAAGCGCGTATTAAGCTCTCTCAGCTGGGCGTAGACTATATCCAGGGGTTCGTCTGTGGGCACCCAGTAGAGTGGCAACGTCAGTAAAAACAGGGCGGCTAATTGCCGCCCCTCATCCAGTGCTTAAGTTTAAGCAGCACTTTCCTTACTTTTGGAACGATCTTGCAGCAGGTCTTTAGTTGAACTGCTAATGTCGATACGTTTCGGTTTCTTGGCTTCAGGAATATTCTTCACCAAGCCGACCGTTAACAGACCGTTCTTTAAGGCTGCGCCGGTGACTTCAATGTGCTCAGCCAGGCTGAACTTACGTTCGAAGGCACGGTTTGCAATGCCGCGGTGCAGATATTCGCGTTTTTCGTTTTCTTCGGCTTTTTTGCCGGTCACACGAAGCACGCCGTTCTCTACTTCAATTTCCAGATCATCCTCTTCAAAACCTGCAACCGCCAGTGTAACGGCGTACTGGTTTTCTGCTACCAGTTCAATGTTGTAGGGAGGATATCCGGTTGCACCAGTATCTGAGCGTAGTGCCGAATCCAGCAAAGATGCCATGCGGTCAAAACCTACACTGCTACGATATAGAGGGCTTAAGTCGATAGTTGCCATAGTCATTCTCCTTTGAAGCAATAACTTTAAAATGTTTAATTAAGTGACACACCATGTGTCGGTTAAGGCGGCTCTCTCAGAGACACCAGCCTTAACTTCTATATGTGTACTGCGCAATTTGGTTTCAAGAGTCGGGTTGCAAAATTTTCATTGGACTCTGCTTCAAGGCACTCTATTATCGGGGCTAAGCAATACTTTATTTATTTGTGAAAAGGACTCTCAGGATGGCCGAAGAGCCAGAAAAAACGTGGCAATGGGTTACTGTTGATGAATATAAAAAGCCAGCCGTTCCTACCGTCATTAAGGTAAAAAAATGGTGGCAAAAAATAATTCGCTGGGTAACACCTGACCCGGAACAAGAAGTTGAAGAGGATCAGCCTGAGGCGCTTGAGCTCAGTTTTGATGACGCAGCAGATGCTTTGGAGCAGTGTTTTTCTGAGTGGTTGGAAGACGACGAAGATAACAGCTTACGCTGGATTATAGCGCCGCCTCATTCAGGTGTTACTGAAGCAGTTCAAAAATGGGTGAAAAAACACGAAATAACTGAGTTGTGTTTACCCGACAGAATGTCGCTTTGCGATCCTGATGAGGATTCTTTGCCGGAATTTCCGACCGAAACTGATAAAACCGGACCCTGGGTGATGCCGCAATTGGCTCATGGTTTTCTCCGCCAAACCAATGGTCTGCGCTGGGTGCGCGAGTTTTTTTCACAGGTGCTTTCCGGGGAGGCTGGTAAAGGCATTATTGTTTGCGACAGCTGGGCCTGGGCTTTCCTGGAAAAAGTCTGGCCGGTGCCGGTAAATCAGTTATGGACGTTGCAGGGGTTGGATCAAAACGCCCTTGAGCAGTTGGGACTGGCTCGCGGAGATGGCCGTTTACGGGCTTTAGCCGCATTAAGCCGGGGAAATGCCGGTGTTGCTGCGGCCTATTCTGACCGTTATCAACGTGACAGTGAAAAGGCCTTTGACACACCGGCGCTGCCCTCAGAAATAAACGATGCCACTGCTTTTGTTTGTTATGCCCTGCTGCTGCATCGAGGTATGACTAAAACACAGTTAGTGCAGGTGTTGCCGATAGTTTCCGGTAGCCAGCTTGAAATCCAGTTACAGGTACTTAAACAACGTGGCTTGATTGAGCTTGAGCAAGAGCTTTGGTACGTCACCCCGCGAGGCTACCCGGTTGTCCGGGAGTTACTTATGTCCCGTGGTTTTTGGTTAGATCGGTTTTAACGCTACAGGCTCAGGAGACAGGAATGGAAACAGGTTCAGTAAAAGACGTTGCCGGGCTATTTAAGTCACTGGACGGCTTTGCCATTTTTGAAATCGTCGTGATTTTTGCTCTGGCACTGGCCGTCGTTTGGCTTACTCAGCGTGTTTTACCCTGGGTAGCCTCGCATTTGCACGGTAAAAGGCGATTATACATTCTGGCAATGGTGCCAATGATCCGCATAGTGGTTCTGGTCATTGCGCTGGTTTTAATTATTCCGCGTATTATTGAACCCACTTTACAAAATATGGTGGCGACACTCGGTGCTGCCGGTCTGGCTATTGGTTTTGCGTTAAAAGATTATGTCAGCAGCTTAATTGCCGGAGTGGTAGCCATTCACGAAATGCCCTACCGTCCGGGTGACTGGATAGAAGTGGATGGAAGTTATGGCGAAGTCACCCATATTGGCATGCGCACGGTTGAACTGGTTACTAATGATGACACCGTTATTTGGGTACCACATTTAAAACTCTGGGATAACTTAATACATAATGCCAACAACGGTGGGCCCAGCTTAATGTGCATTGCTGAGTTTTATACTCAGCCGGAAGCCGACGCCTATCAAATTCGCGACGCGCTGGAGGAAGTAGCGCTGACCAGCCCTTATCTGCAACTGGGTAAGCCAATAGCGGTTACTGCAGCAGAACAACCCTGGGGCACAAAGTACCGATTAAAAGCCTACCCCATTGACCCCAGACAACAGTTTCAGTTTATTACCGATATGACCGCCCGGGGTAAAAAGCGTCTAATCGAATTGGGCGTACGCTTCGCCAAGGTTGAATCGGACGAAGCGTACGAGTTCACTCATTAAGCTTCTTCCGCTAAAAAGCCGCCGGACTGGTGACGCCATAACTTGGCGTAGAGTCCGTCCTGAGCAAGCAGCTGTTCGTGGCTGCCCTGCTCAATAATCTCCCCCTGATCCATTACCACCAGCTTGTCCATAGCCGCAATAGTGGATAAGCGGTGGGCAATAGCAATAACCGTTTTGCCCTGCATGAGTTTATACAGGTTTTCCTGAATGGCGTTTTCTACTTCCGAATCCAGCGCTGAAGTTGCTTCGTCCAGAATCAGAATGGGCGCATCTTTTAACATGACACGGGCAATAGCAATTCGCTGGCGTTGACCACCTGAGAGTTTCACGCCGCGTTCGCCGACATGGGCATCCAGACCGGTACGACCTTTGCTGTCGCTTAAGTCCGCAATAAATTCTTCACAATGCGCTTCGCGTATCGCCTTCATTAAATCCTCTTCACTGGCATCGGGGCGCCCATACAAAATGTTGTCGCGTACTGAGCGGTGCAGCAAAGAGGTGTCCTGAGTCACCATGCCAATGTTCGCGCGCAAACTGTCCTGCTGCACTTTATTAATGGGGTTACCATCAATACGTACTTCACCGCCCTCAACGTCGTAGAAGCGTAACAACAAATTCACCAGCGTGGACTTACCTGCACCTGAGCGTCCGACAATACCGACTTTTTCGCCCGGCTTAATGTGCAGATTAAAGTCATCCATAACGCCATGACCTTTACCATAATGGAAGCGAACATGGTCAAAATTAATGTCGCCGGAAGTCACATTCAAAGCGGGCGCATTGGGTTCATCGACAATGCGCTGTGGTACAGCAATTGAGCCAATACCGTCCTGAACCGTACCAATGCTTTCAAACAGCGTCGACATTTGCCACATAACCATTTGCGACATACCAAACAAGCGCAGAACCAGACCAATAACGACAGCAACAGCGCCTAAAGTCACAGCATTATCCATCCACAGCACAATGGCGGTGGCGGCAGAGCCGAACAACAGTGCGCAGTTTATAAAGTAGAGAAAGCCGTAAAGCTGGGTAACCAGGCGCATTTGCTTATGCACTGTCCCCAAAAAGGTGTCCATACCCTCGTGCGCAAACTCAGCCTCGCGCAGCGAGTGTGAAAACAACTTAACGGTTTGAATGTTGGTATAGGAGTCGACAATGCGTCCGGTCATATTAGAGCGGGCGTCGGCCTGTTCAGCTGATATTTTACCCAGTTTAGGCACAAAGAAGCGTAACAACAGAGCGTACAGAATAAGCCAGCAAGCCAGCGGCAGCATCATTCGCCAGTCGGCACTACCAATAATGACAAACATCCCCAGGAAGTAGACAGCGACGTAGTTCACAACCTCAATAAAGGTCATGATGCATTGCCGCAGCGCGAGTGAGGTTTGCATTAATTTGGTGGCGACCCGGCCGGCAAACTCATCCTGATAGTAACTCATGGACTGTTTCATCAGGTAGCGATGTCCCAGCCAGCGAATGCGCATTGGGAAGTTACCCAGCAACGTCTGGTGGGTTAGCATAGAATGAAACCAGACCAGTAACGGAAGACCGATTAAAACCATCGCGCTCATTCCAAGCAATGGCCAGAACTGATCGTTTAATAAGGTTTCTTTGTCCTGTGCTGACAGCCAGTCAACAATTTGCCCTAAAAAGCCAAATAACCAGACTTCGGCAATGGCAATAGCGGCCATAAGCAGCGCGGTTACCGCAATAAAAGGGGTCGCCCCTTTGGTGAAATGCCAGCAGAATGCAAAAAATCCGGTAGGAGCCTGAGTGGGTTCCTCCGTAGGAAAAGGGTTTAATCGGCGCTCAAACCAGGAAAACATTGCTTCACTCCTTGAGATACATCAAGCTAAAGGATATCAGGTTCACCGCCGTTCATCTTGTAAAAAACGGACACACGAACAATAATGATAACTATTAACAAAAAATGAGGTTTTTATGAAACTTTTGTCCATGATGGCCGCAGGCGCGGCACTGCTTTTTAACGTAGCGGCCATGGCCGACGACGATGAGCAGCGATACGAACATTTTAAACCAGAGCCAGCCGAGAATCTGGAACAGGCTATTATGAACCTGAACGAGTATAACGCGAAACTACAGGAAATTGTGAAGGGTGATTTAACCTCTCAGGACATGGCTAAAGTTCATGAACTGACGTACACACTGGAAGTGGCGCTGGCGCGTTTAAGCAAAGAGCTGGACATTGCAGCGAACTCACTGGAAGAAGTTCATCTGGGCTCTGAGCAAATGAATAAACAGCGTGTTAAAGGCTTTGGTAAAAGCTACTTAGACACGCTGAACCATGTGTTGGGCGAGCACCGCAAACACCATAAGGGCGACCGAAAAAAGCAGCATTAATAACTTAGAGTGTTTCCAAAAACGCCTTAAAGTGTCGTAGCCAAAAGCTTTGTGGCTGCGACATGGCGTTTCTGCCAATTGAAACTTCGCAAATAGCTTCGTCGTTTATTTCAGCTCTTGGCAGTGGTAATAATACGACCCCGGTATTGCTGGCATAATCCGTTATTTTTTCACTGAGTTCATTGGCTTTTAAAGCAAAATGAAGATGAAACATGGCTACTTGCGGTGTTTCTGGATTAACTCGTACGCCATCTAGCGTGCTCAGCGCCTCTCCTAGTGCGCGGGCGTAATTTACGGCTTCCGGCATAATTTGCAGGTTTTCCTTCAGGCCGTGGCGGGCAGACAGTACTTGCGGATATTGAGTAATAATATTACCCCCAGCGCGGCGAGCCCAGATTTTCGCTTGCTCAATAAAGCCCTCTGAGCCCGCAAGTATCGCTCCTGAAATACCGCCTAAATCTTTATAAAAACTGACATAAACCGAGTCAAATAGCTCACAAACCTCGGGTAGTGAACAGTCATAAGCGCTCGGCACCTGCCATAGGCGCGCGCCGTCCAGATGCATCGCAATATTGTGTTGTCTGGCCCACTCTGACTGCATGACTAAGTCGTCCCAATCCGGCAGTTGCCCGCCAATTTCGCGCATGGGCAGTTCCAGTAGTACGCTCGCTAAATCATCCGTTTGCACCGACTTAAGGTCGTTAAGTGTTATGGGGTTATCGGCAAAACCTGTGGTAGTGCCGTTGAGCTTCCATAAAGCTTCAAACCCCATGTGTTCATGCAACATTAAATGCGAGGTTGGGTGCAATGCCACGCCGTTGCGCTGGCGCTCATCGGCATGCACGCGTAACGCCAAAGACTGCGCCAGAGTTCCGGTTGGCAAAAACAAAGCCGCCGGTTTGCCTAATAACTCTGCCATTTCGTCTTCAAAATTATTAATAAGCGAGCCGCTGCCATAAACGTCTCTTTTCTCAGTCGGTTGCAGTTGTTCCGCAAGCAGCTTCAGTTCATCTGCCATTGAGTTCTGTGGTTGCCGCAAAAGCGACGCGTTGGCCTGTTCAGCGGCGTGTTGGTAAGCCTGTTTGGTTTTTTCACTAATTGAGACTGACATGCTGCACCTATTTTGAGTGGACTTTACCGCCAATAATTTTGTAAGCAGGAGTGCCGCGTATCATGGTTTCGCGCGCAAACTCCTGGCCACAGCCCGGGCAGTGACATGGTGTGGTCGTATGGTCTTCAACAATCCGCTCAATAAAGCATTTTACTAAAGCGCCTTTGCCACCTTTTCTGTATTTAAATATGGGCGTTTTGCACTGCAGACAAGAAATCTGCACGGTGCGTACCGGCCCTTTCTTGTTCGGTTTCGCCATAAACTCTTCGGTTATAATTTAAGCATTTCCATTAGTGTAACAAGCACGCTATAGTTTTTCTTCCTGTATCAAAAGAAGAATAAAGGACATTGCTATGCGTTATTCAATTGTCGCCCTGGCTGTTTTGGGCTTACTAACGGCCTGCGGACAACCGCAACAGAGCAACTCTGAACAAAACTCTCAAACGGCTGCTGAGCAAACTAAGCAAAATACGCAAACTGAGCAGTCTGCGAAATCTGAAACCGAACGTCTGAATCAGTGGTTTGAAGAGAAATACGAAGAACAACTTCAACAAAGCCCAATGCAAATGACCTTCCTGGGGCGCAAAGATCGCTACGGTGACATTGACGACATGACCGTCGCCGCTGAGAAAAAGCAGCTCGACTGGCTGGAGGGAACCGTTGAAGAGCTTAAGGCGAATTTCGATTATGACAAGCTGAGCCTTGAAGCACAAACGTCTTACGACGTTTGGGTTTACCAATATGAACAAGCTAAGCGTAACGCTGAATTCCGTGGCATGGATTATGTTTTTGACCAGATGCGCGGTGCGCATACCTTCTTGCCGCAGTTTATAATCAACTTCCACCGGGTGGACAGCGCGGAGGATATGGACGCCTATATTTCGCGTCTGGAGGGCGGCGCAACGGCTATTGAACAGTTATTGCAGCGCGCTAAGCAGCAAGTCGAGAACGGTGTTCGCGCACCGCGTTTTGCCTACGAGCAAATTATCAAAGAAGCCAAAGGGCTGACCTCTGGTGCGCCTTTTGATGAAGAAGGTGATTCAAGCCTGCTTGAAGATGCCAAAAGCAAGCTGAGTTCGCTTCAGGAAAATGACGAGATCTCCGCCGAACAAGCTGACAAGTACGAAAAAGAAGTCCGTAAAGTCCTGTTGGAACGTTTCCGTCCAAGTTATGAAGCATTAATTAGCTTTCTGGAAAACGACATTGAGAATACCGATGAAGTAGCAACGGGTGTGCATCGTCTGGAAAACGGCGACGCCTACTACAATGCCCTGCTGGAAAATTATACCACCACAGACTTAACGGCCGATGAAATTCATCAGATAGGCCTTGATGAAGTCGAACGCCTGACCAACGAGATGATTGCCATTAAAGAGAAAGTTGAATTTGATGGCGATTTGCAGGACTTCTTTGATTATATCCGTACCGATGAGCGTTTCTTCTACCCGAACAATGATGAAGGTGCGGAGATGTATCTGGAAGACTCGCGTGAGTATCTGGCTTACATCAACGAAAAGCTGCCGGAATATTTTGGAATTTTGCCAAAAGCCGACTTAGTTGTGAAACGCGTTGAAGCCTTCCGTGAACAAGACGGTGCAGCCCAGCACTATTACCCCGGTTCGCCTGACGGTGAGCGTCCAGGTATTTACTATGCGCATTTGTCGGACATGAGCTCTATGCCAAAAAATGAGATGGAAGCCATTGCCTATCATGAAGGTAACCCGGGTCACCACATGCAAATTTCCATTGCGCAGGAACTGGAGTCCGTACCGGAATTCCGTACTCAGGCCGGCTTTACGGTTTACACCGAAGGTTGGGGCTTATATGCAGAGCAGTTAGCCAAGGAAATGGGTGCCTATGAAGACCCTTATTCTGATTTTGGTCGCTTAACCACGGAAATGTGGCGTGCGGTACGTCTGGTTGTGGATACCGGTATGCACGCCAAGGGCTGGACCGAAGAGGAAGCGGTTAAATACTTCCAGGAACATACGCCGATTGCTGAAGGTGCTGTGCGTTCAGAGGTTCGTCGCTATCTGGTTATGCCGGGTCAGGCAACTGCTTATAAAATTGGCATGATCCGCATTTTGGAACTGCGTGAAGAAGCCAGAGATGCTCTGGGTGACAAGTTCGATATTCGCGGCTTCCACGACACCGTTCTGGGTGGTGGTGCACTACCACTGCACATCCTGGAGCGCCGTGTTGAACAGTGGGTTAAAGAGCAGAAAAAAGCCTAACTAAGGAGAGTTATTGTGAAATGGCTAGTATTGATACTAACTGCTGCTTTATTTCTCCCCGGCGCTTATGCCGGGGAGTCAACTAAGCAAATCATTCAAAATCATTTGTCCGAACAGCGGCTGGATGACGCCGAAGATACCGTGGAAGACTGGGTCAAGAATGAACCGGAAAATGCTGAAGCCTGGCATATACGCGGCATTGTTATGGCCCAGCAGGCACAGGACTCTTTTTTCAGTGCGCTCAGTTATGCTGGCAAGTCTGTCGACTCTTTTGAAAAAGCCGTAGAGCTTGAACCTGGTTCGCTGGAATATCGCACTGCGTTACTGCAGTTTTATATGATGGCACCTTCAATAGCTGGTGGCGATGATGAAAAAGCACTGGCGCAAATTGAGGCCATTAAGGAAATAGATGCGGTGGAAGGAGCATTTGCCCGAGTTAAATACCTGCAACATCATGAAAAAGAAGAGCAGGCGCGGACACTAGTGAATGAAATTTTAGCTGAGCATCCGAATAATGCCGACGTTCTGGTTTATCTTGGCTTTCAGGAACAAAAAGACGGGAATTATGAAAAGGCGTTCTCGCTTTTTGAACAGGCAGCTGAGGGTGAATCGAGAAAAGGCGAAGCTCCGGTAATGGCTTTATACCAATTTGGTAAAACCTCTGTTTTGGCGGAAGAACATCTGGATAAAGGCATTGTAGCACTGCAACAGTATTTGGACGCTGAGTTACCGGACAGCGCGCCAAAAGCTCACTGGGCAAACTTTCGCTTAGCTCAATTGCTTGCCCTGAAAGGCAATGACGAGGAATCTCAGCAGCTTATCGCCAGCCTGAAAAAGGTTGACGATAAAGAGCTTCAGAAGCAACTGTCCAGCTGGAACTAAGTGTCTAAGTAAGCCCGGTTGCGACCATCAGACTTAGCGCGATACAGCGCTGAGTCTGCTTTAGATATCATGCGGGTAATTAATTTTTCTGTATCCTCGTCAGCTCTTGGGCTATGGATATAGCCCCCAATGCTTATGGTTAGATAATCTTCAACTTCCGAGGGCTTATGTTTTATCTTCAACTTCCGTACAGCTTCTAACAGCTGGTTCATACTTTCTTTCGTTTTTTCTTCATCGGTAGCCGAAATAACCGCAACGAACTCCTCGCCACCATAACGAGCCAGAAAATCGGTATTCCGCTGTAACTGATCAAACATGGCGTCAGCAACAGACTTCAGAGCCTGGTCACCCTGCAAATGCCCATAGTGGTCGTTATATGGTTTGAACTGGTCAATATCAATAATAAGCAAAGCTAATGGTGTTTTATGACGCGAGGCTCGCTGTATTTCGTTAGTAATACGCTCATCGAAAGCGCGGCGGTTAGCTATGCCGGTTAAGCCGTCTTGCGCAACTTGTGCCTGCAAAAGTCGGTTGGCCTTTTCTAGTTGGCGTTGGGTATGAATGAGTTCAGCGTAGGTGCGTTGCCGCTCAAGGGTATTTGCTATCATGTCCGCGACCAGACTAAGGCGTCGTATGTCAACAGCCTCCCAATGACGTTTATGCTGCACCATGTCACAACCGACAAACCCTAGCAGATTCTGATTAGCTACCAAACCAACACAGATGACGGATTGAATTTCTTCGCGGTCAAATTCGGCTTTTTCAGCGGCTGCTTCCGCGGGTAACTGTTCAACATCGTTAGCAATAAATTTGTGGTGTGCTTTAATTTCTTTAAAAAACCAGGGTAAGTCTTGTAAAGCTACAGACTGTAACTCGGTGATATGTGCTTTATTGCCGTCCCGGATCCATTCGTGAGTGTTGCTCATATTCTCGATATGGTCATCAAACTCAAATACGTAACAGCGATCCGCTTCGGTATAGTTACCTATGGCAGCAATAACTTCTTCTATGCAGTCGTAAGTTTCAGCCGGCTCGCTGTTAATAAGGCGGGTTGATAGTTCAGAGATAAGCTGATCAAAAGATATTTGCTCAGTTTTTAGATCCATAGCTCACCCCTGTGCTGTTTTAACCTTTAGGTAACCATTAACGAGTTTAGTCTAGGTTGTTATTTTTATGTTAACTCAATAAAGGTTTAAGCAAAATAAAATTGTAATATATCCTCTACGACAGGAAGCACAGAAAAGACCAGTAGTAAGGCCATGGAAATATTAAAAATTCTTTGCGCGGTGTGGTTAGTTAGCAATTGACGCAGTCCGGCGCCTGCAATGAGCCAAATTCCCACACAAGGGAAAGCTACAGCCAAAAAGGCGGCTGTTATCTCTATTACCTCGGACCAAAGTGTGCCAGCTACGGTGGTAAATGCTGCAACCGCGCCGGTCGCCATAACCCAGGCTTTACCGTTAACCCATTGAAACAGCACCGCCTGCCAGAAAGTCAGGGGATTGCGGTCGCCTTTTTCAATGGTTTTCGGTGTTTGTGAGCCAATAACCCAGGCCAGCCAGAGCAAATAAAGCGTGCCGGCAATCTTTATCAGTTGGTGCAGCAGTGGAAACTGTTCCAATATGGAACCGAAACCCATACCAACCACCAGCACCATCGCCGGAAAACCAAAACAAATGCCCAGGAAGTGCGGCAGGCTGGCTTTAACTCCGTAGTTTACCCCCGACGACATGATCATAATGTTATTAGGACCCGGCGTTATGGTGGTTGAGAAAGCGAAGAAAAATACAGCGATAAAGATTTCCATGAACTTGCCTTATTGCAACAGAATTGTTTAATGCTGGTTTCGTTTAAAAGATACGATACCATGGCTTTGTATGAAACCACATTTAGGGAGAGCAGCGAGTGAGTGAATTGACCCCCGGCTTTATTGTCGCGCATGGACATCGGCTGGAAGACCTAACCGATGTGGCGGTTACATTCACCCAAAACTACCCGCTGGCGCCGCTGGAGCAGGAAACCGTACTGGTGCAAAGCAACGGTATTGCCCAGTGGCTGAAAATTAATTTAGCCCAGGCCAGTGGCATTGCCGCCATGATAGATGTCACCTTGCCGGCGCGGTTTCAGTGGAAAGCGTATCGTTCGGTGCTCGGCAACAACATTCCTAAAACTTCTCCCTTTGATAAAGACCGCTTAACCTGGCGGTTAATGCGACTTCTGCCTGAGCTTATTGAGCACAACCCGCACTTTGCACCGCTTAAGCACTATACCTCCGACGACAACGACGGTCGCAAGCTGTATCAGCTAAGCGGGCGGTTGGCCGATTTGTTTGATCAGTACGCGGTGTACCGTGCCGACTGGCTGGATAACTGGGTGCGCGGTCAGGATATGCTGGAGCAGGAACAGCCGGTTGAAGACGAACAGTTGTGGCAGCCAGAATTGTGGCGCGCAGTTAGCAACGACATTGGCATAGACGACTACTGGAACAACCGTGCCGAGCTGCATCAGCGCTTTATAGATACCGCGCGGGAGCTGACACAGCGCCCGGCAGGTCTGCCGCCACGGGTGGTGGTGTTTGGTATTTCCTCGCTGCCGCAGCAAATGCTGCAGGTGCTGGATGCCATAAAAGGCTACACGCAAATTCTGTTGTGTGTGCATAACCCGTCGCAATACCACTGGGCCGATATTGTCGACGGCAAAGAAGCTCTGCGGCAGGCGGTCAAAGCCTCTTCGCGCTTAAAACACAAACCCGAGCTGCCCGACGAGCCGAACGACGACGAACTGCACCAGCTGGCGCATCCGTTGCTGGCGTCCTGGGGTAAGCAGGGTCGTGACTACATTCGGCTGCTGGACTTATACGACGAAACCCTGGCCAAACAGGAAGCTTTTAACACCATTAAGCTGGAACTGTTTGAGCCGCATAACACGGATCATTTACTCGCCCAGGTGCAGGACGACATTCTAAATCTGCGCCCGGTTCAGGAAACCCGCGAGCTTTGGCCTACGCCGAATACCGCCGATAAGTCACTGCAATTTCATGTTTGCCACAGCCCGCAGCGGGAACTGGAAGTGCTGCATGATCAGTTACTGGACGCTTTCGCCAAAGACCCGGAACTCAAACCGCGTGATGTTATGGTGATGCTGCCCGATGTGAATATCTACGCGCCATACATTGATGCGGTATTTGGCCGGTATCACAATCGTTTTGGTGAACGTGACTCGCGTGCTATTCCTTATACCATTGCCGACCAGGGTGAGCGTCATCAGCGACCGTTAATGATAGCGCTGGAACTATTGCTGCAAGTTGACCAACTGCGTTTTACTCAGACCGATTTATTCAACTTGCTGTCGGTACCTGCGATGCAACAACGTTTTGGCATGAGTGACGATGACCTGCCGCAGTTAAAGCGCTGGGTAAAAGAAGCCGGCGCACGGTGGGGACTTAATGCCGAGCAGCGCGGGCAGTTTTATATGCCGGCAGCGGAAGAAACCAACAGCTGGTGGTTTGGCTTAAAACGCATGATAGCCGGCTACGCCATGGGTGATTTGGCCGACGTTGGTGCAGAAAATGACTCTCCCTGGGCTAACGTAGAACCTTATACCGAAGTGGCCGGGCTAAGTGCTGCGCTGGTGGGGTGCCTGGCGGATGTGGTGCGCACGCTGGAACAATGGTGGCAGCACGCGCAGGGTGAACACAGCTTACCGGAGTGGGTCACTCAGGGCGAGTGGCTGCTGGAACAGTTTTTTGAGGCTGAAGAAGACAGTGACCGCTTACTTTTAGCTAAACTGAGTGACGAGTTGTATCAGCTACGGGATATTTGCGTAGAGGCGGATAACGAATCACAGCTGCGCCTGCCCATATTTAAAGACGCCTGGCTGGAGCGCGTGGACCAGCAGAACCTGAACCAGCGCTTTTTAGCGGGGGCGGTAAACTTTGCCACCTTAATGCCCATGCGGGCCATTCCGTTTAAATACGTGTGTGTGCTAGGCATGAACGAAAGTGATTACCCACGTTCAACGCCGCGTGTGGACTTTGATTTAATGACCGACCGCTACCGTCCGGGTGACCGCTCCCGTCGTGATGATGACCGCTATCTATTCCTGGAGGCCATGCTCTCAGCCCGTGACTGCTTTTACCTAAGCTGGGTAGGTTACAGCGCCAAAGACAACAGCGAGCGCACGCCCTCGGTTTTGGTGGCGCAGCTGCGTGATCACCTGCAACAGGGTTGGGAAGTGGACATTGACGCCCTGACGGTTGAGCACAAATTACAGCCGTTTAACCCGTATTATTTTAATCAGGAAGACTCGGAATATTTCACCTATGCCAGTGAATGGGCACAGGCGCATCAGGGCACGGTGGCTTCTAAGAGTCGCATGGCTTCGGGAACGGTCGCCGACTACGAGCTTGAACGCACCCTGAGCATTAACGACATTAAACGCTTTATTGAAGAGCCCGCGCGCCTATACTTTAACTGGCGACTGGATACTTACTTTAGCCGCAGCAGTGAAGACCTGGACGACAGCGAAGCCTTTGTTATGGATAACCTGCAAAGCTGGTCACTGACTACACGTTTGGTAGATGCGGGAAAAAAAGCATTGCTGAATGGCGCTGGCATTGAAGCCTCGCTACTGAAAGAGCTGAACCGTATAAAGCGTGAAGGGGCTTTAGGTATTGGCGCAATAGCTGAGCAAAATGGGTTTCAGTTGCTGGAGCAGTCGCAGGAGATACTGGAAACCTATCAGCAGAGCATTGCCGGTTATTCGGGTGTGAATGAGTTTCCGGAAACGGTGCTTTTTGAGCACAGCGGGCTGACTATTGATGACACAGTAACCGGGCTGCACAGCAATGAAAATGGTGATCGCCTATGGGTTGTCACCTCTGCCAGCAACATTGCGGCTAAAAATGGTAAGGGTGTTAACAGCGGTGGCTGGAAACATGCCAGCGCGTATTACCTTGGCCTGTTGTTGTTGAATTTGAAGCAACCCACTCGGCTTTTAATTGTGTCCAAAGGTGGCTGTCAGCTGCAGGTGGCGCCGGTGCCGGCTGAGCTTGCAGTACAACAACTGGAGCAAATATTGGAACTGGTAGCATTGTCAGCACAGCAACCGCAGCCCATGCATCTGGATGTGGGCATGACCTGGCTAAGCGCAATGGGCAAGAACAGTCAGGACGAAGCGCTGGCGCATGAAGCGGCGCGGCAAAAATACGAAGAAGACGGCTTTCAAGACCCGGCGCTGGTCACCAAAAGTGATTATTGCGGGCGCGTAGCCGAAAGTTACGAAGCTATTCAGGCATCACCGCATTTCCGCCGCTTTATGGACGAACTTTATGACCCCATGCGCTTAACCCTGGTGCCGGAGGACAAGTCATGAGCCAGTTGTCGTCACATAACTCAGGGCATACGTTAGGGCATAAGTTAGATAATCCGCTCGACTTTCCGCTGAACAGCAGTCGCTTAATTGAGGCCAGTGCCGGTACCGGAAAAACCTACACTATTGCTGCGCTTTATGTGCGTTTGGTTATCGGTCACGGTTCGCATAATGGTACGGACGAAACCGCGTTTGACCGCGAACTGGTGCCGAAAAACATTCTGGTCATGACTTTTACCAAAGCCGCCACCGAAGAGCTGAGTGATCGTATTCGCGCACGCTTAGCTGAAGCCGCAGCTTACTTCCGTGACCCGGAAGCCGTAGAAGGTGACCCCTTCTTAGCCAGTCTGC
Source organism: Idiomarina sp. 017G (assembly GCF_004362265.1). NCBI lineage: Bacteria > Pseudomonadati > Pseudomonadota > Gammaproteobacteria > Alteromonadales > Idiomarinaceae > Idiomarina > Idiomarina sp. 017G. The sequence goes on from NZ_SNWT01000010.1 coordinate 34,153, forward strand.
GGGAAGACTGTGCAGCGCAGGGGCAAAACCTGATGCATCTGGCGCGGCTGTTGGATTTAGCCTCGCAGTCAATGGACGAAGCGGCAGTGAAAACCATTCATGGTTGGTGCCAGTCCATGCTAAAAGAGCACGCTTTTGCCAGCGGCAGTTTGTTCAGCCAGGACGTTGAAACCGACAACGAAGAGCTGCGCCTGCAGGCTGCCGAAGACTACTTCCGCCGCTTTATTTACCCCGCCGATGCTGAACTCAGTGCCCGGTTGCTGGAAGACTTTAAGTCACCGGAAACCTTGTTAGGGCTCACTTACAGCTTAAGTAAAAGCGGGCAGGCACCGGTCAATGGTGACTTGCACAGCCTGCTGAAAGAAGCCGAAAGCGCTCATAAGCAGCGAATGGCTGCCATAAAACAGGAAGTTGCGCCCATTGTGCAGGAACTGGTTGATAAAACCTCACAAGCTAAAGGCGCGGCAACCAAACTTAAGCAGTTTCAGAAATTTGCGGACTGGTGCGGCGACCCTGACCTGGTTGAGCCCGAAGCCACCGCGGCAAACTGGAAAAACATTAGCACCGACGAGTTACAGAAGTTCGCCGAGGCCAAACTTGGCGGTATGCCCCAAAGCTGGGCGGTGTTAGGCGAGCTGCAGGAACGCATTAAGCGCAGCAAAGTACAGCAGCAGGAAGAGCTAGCTAAAGTAAAACAACACGCGGCTTTCTGGGTGAGCAACCGCTTTGCCGAGTTGCAAAACCAGCGCGCCGAAATGGGCCACGACGACATGCTGACGCGTTTACGTGACGCGTTGAAAGGACCCAGCGGTGAAGCCTTAGCTGCGGCTATTCGCAAGCAGTATCCGGTGGCTATGGTGGACGAGTTTCAGGACACCGACCCGGTGCAGTACGAGATTTTTAACCGCATTTATAACCTGGCAGAGCCGCACCCGGGTACCGGTATTTTCCTGATTGGTGACCCGAAGCAGGCCATTTACAGCTTCCGTAACGCCGATATTTATACCTATTTAAAAGCCCGGCGCGATACCGAAGGCCGGCATTATAATCTGGCGCGGAACTTTCGCTCGTCGCAGGCCATGGTGGATGGCGTTAATGCACTGTTTGAGCGCGCCGAAGAGCTGCCGCGCGGCGCTTTTCTGTTTAAAACCGAAGCAGAAAACCAGCTGCCCTTTAACCCGGTGGGTGCAAATGGGCTGAAGCGCACTTTCAAGCATTGCTTATTATCCAGCAATTTAAAAACTGCACCGGCACTTTTGTGGTCGGTGTCCGGTGAAGAGAGGCGCAATAAAGACAGGTTTTTCCGCGCTGCTGCGAACCATCACGCGAATTTAATAGCCTCCCTGCTTAATGACCCGCAGGCGGGCTATTACAACAGCGATGACAAACTCGAACAACGCGTAAAAACCAGTGATATTGCGGTGCTGGTGAACAACTTTAATGAAGCCAACGCCATTAAAAAGGCGCTGAGCGACCGCGAGCTGAAAAGCGTTTACTTATCGGACCGGGAATCGGTATTTGCGCAGCGCGTTGCTAAAGACCTGCTGGCGCTGGTGAGTGCCTGCGCCGAGCCGCGCGACCCGTCGCTGATACGCAGTGCTCTGGCCACTCAGATACTTGGCCTGCCGCTGAGTGAGCTGGAGCATATTCACAGCCACGAACGCGAGTGGGAACAGCGGGTAGAGCAGTTTTTAAGTTATCACGACCAGTGGCAGCGACAGGGCGTACTGGCCATGTTGCACAGCTTGCTGCATGACCATCAGGTGCCTGCGAAGTTACTGGAAGACCGCATTCACGGCGAACGCCAATTGTCCGACGTACTGCACATTGCCGAGCTGCTACAACAACAGAGTCTGGTACTGGATGGTATTCCGGCGCTGGTGAACCATTTTGCCGAGCAGGTGAACGAACGCCATGGCTTTGGTAGCAACAGCCGCACCCAGAGCGACGAGCAGCAGCTGCGCTTAGAAAGCGACGACGAACTGATAAAAATCATCACCATTCACAAGTCAAAAGGCCTGCAGTACCCGCTGGTGTTTATGCCTTTTGTGGCGTACACCCAGGCAGAAGCCTACCGGATAAAACCGCCGGCGGTGTACCACGACGAAAACGGTGAGCTACAGGTATTGTGGTCAAAAGACGACGACAACAAACAGCGTTTGAGTAATGAGATCCTCGCGGAAGACTTACGTAAAATGTATGTGGCGGTGACCCGTGCGCAATACGCCACCTTTATCGCGCTGGAAGCGGTGAAAGAGCATCGCAACAACCCGTTGTTTTATTTGTTGAACGGCGGTGAGTCACTAACCGATGAGCTTTACACCGAAGTCAACGAGCGTTGGCAACAGGCACCGCACACACAATTAACTCGGTTGGAAGACGACGAGCCTTTAGTTCGTGCGCTGGAGCAGGAACAAACAACGCCGAAGCTGACACCACGCAGCATGCCCGCAGACCGCAAGCTGGAACGCTGGTGGGTAGCCAGTTACAGCGCGCTGAAGTACGAAGGTGCCGTGACAAAAAGCGTGCAGGCACCGCAGTCGCCAGACGAAATGAACCTGTTGGACGAGCGCGACGATGACGAAGCGGAAGTCGCCAGTGCCGCGGAGCCAAGTCCGGACAGCATTCATCACTTACCCAAAGGCGCGGGGCCGGGTACGTTCCTGCATAACCTACTGGAAGAGTCGGCCAATATCGGCTTTGCGCAAATAGCGGGTGACGCTGCCGAGCGTACCGAGCTGGTACAAGGCTTTTGTGTCAGCCCTTATTGGCAGGAACATCAGAACAGCCTGGAGCACTGGCTGGACGCCTATTTGCACAACGAATTCCCCATTAATGACAGTGGTGAAAGCGTGAGCTTAAGCGCACTGGAGCAATACAAAGCTGAGCCGGAATTCTGGTTTGGTGCCAGCGAGGTTAACGCACAAAGACTGGATGCTCTGGTTCGTGAACACATTCTGCCGGGGCACGAACGCCCTGCACTGGAACCTAATGTGCTGAACGGCATGCTAAAAGGCTTTATCGACTTGGTGTTTGAGCACAACGGCAAATACTACGTGGCAGATTATAAGTCCAACTGGCTGGGCGAAGACGACCACGCCTACACCGAACAAGCCATGCGCGAGAAAATACTGCACAGCCGCTATGACCTGCAATACGTCATTTACACGCTGGCTTTGCATCGCCTGTTAAAAGCACGGTTAGGCAGTGACTACGACTATGACACCCATGTAGGCGGTGCTGTGTACCTGTTTTTACGCGGGCACCGGGCGGAGACTGGTGGTGCTTTCTGCGACAGGCCGCCACGGGCGTTAATAGAGCAGCTGGACGCGCTTTTTGCGGGTAAGAACTTGTCCGATAAGGAGTCGGTATGACAGAAGTAACCTCGAACACCTTATTTGACGCCCTGCTTGAGTGGCGCGACGCCGGCTGGATACGCTCAATAGACCTAGCCTTTGTCGAGTTTTTGCAGCAAGCCGGAGAAACGCGCAGTGAGGTTTTACTGGCAGCCCTGTGTGCCTCGCACGAAGCCGGGCGCGGGCATACCAACATTGAGATCAACGCGCTGCAGAATGAGCCCGAAAGCGTACTGAATTTACCACCCGAAAACCGCTATTCACCCAACTGCGATACTCCTAGTGAGTTGTTTCGCCAGTTTGGTACCGATGTGGAAACCGCTTTAACCCAAAGCCATTGCGTAGACGCCGACGGCAAAGGCAATCAGCCATTGGTATTAAGTGGCGGCAAACTGTATTTGCGCCGCTACTGGCAATACGAAGCCTTTATAGAGAAAGACCTGCAGGCGCGCATGAGCGACCGACCTGTGACCAATGACGACTTACTGAAAAGCACTTTGGCAAAGCTGTTTGCTCAAGCAGGTGGTGAAAAGACGGATGAGATTAACTGGCAGCGCGTGGCCTGCGCTAACACCGTGCGTAATCGCTTTAGCGTCATAACCGGCGGGCCTGGCACCGGTAAAACCTACACCGTAGTGCGCTTGCTAACGGCTTTGCAGCATCAAACCTTATTCCTCGGTTTACCTCCGTTGCGCGTATCGCTGGCAGCGCCTACCGGTAAGGCAGCCGCGCGGCTGACCGAATCGATAGAAAGCGAGCTGAATAGGCTGCGGGGTGATACAAAGCTCGCCACCTTAAAAGACGCCTTAGACTCCATAAAGCCCGAAGGTAAAACCCTACACCGACTGCTGGGTGTAAAACCGAATTCGCGCGCCTTTAAACATCACGCCGACAACCCGCTGCGCACCGACGTTGTAATAGTCGACGAAGCCTCAATGATAGACATTGAAATGATGACCGCGCTGCTAAAAGCTACACCCAAAAATGCACGGCTGGTGCTTATTGGCGATAAAGACCAGTTGGCCTCAGTAGAAGCCGGCGCCGTACTCGGCAACCTGTGTGAAGGCGCGGACCAAGGTCGCTACCACACAGAAACCGCCAAGTGGTTGCAGCAAGTAGCCGGTACACCCGTGTTCCCAAGCGACTTAATTGACGAAAGCGGCGAGCAACGTCTGCAACACGTCGTGAAATTCCGCAAAAGCTACCGCTTCAAAGGCCCTATTGCCGACTTGGCTAACGCCATTAACCAGCAAGACAACGCCGCAACAAAACAGGAACTGGAAAAAGCCAAAAACGCCGATGGAGACTACCCGGTTAACCTGTACGAAATCAGCAGCTTAGATGATGCGAAATTTGAGAGCTTAGTGCGCCGTAGCCTGACGTTACACGTCAGGAGCAATACTGACACCAACAATAATGCCGCTACAACCACCAACACCGAGGACATCAACAAACTCGCCCAGGAAGCCCTGCAAAACCTAAGCAACTTCCAAATCCTGACCGCCCTGCGCGAAGGCCCCTGGGGCGTAAAAGCCGTTAACCAAAAAGTCGGCGACATACTCGGCGTAAACGCCAACACCTGGTACGAAGGCCGCCCCGTTATGGTCACCAAAAACGACTACGGACTCAAACTGAACAACGGCGATATTGGCCTAACCTTTAAAGACCCGGAACACGGCCACCTGCGCGTCGCCTTTCCCGACCAGACCAGCAAGTCTGAAAATAACGGCGTGCGATGGGTACTGCCCAGCCGCCTGACGCACATAGAAACCGTGTACGCCATGACGGTGCATAAGTCTCAAGGCTCAGAATTCAAGAATACCGTCATGGTTCTGCCCGACCACGACAGCCCTGTGTTAAGCAAAGAGCTGCTTTATACCGGAATTACGCGGGCTAAAGAGCGGTTGAGTTTGGTGGGGATGAAGTTGCTAAGTTTAGATGGCAAAAATATCTAGCTTTTATCACTTGCTATAAATTGCTGTGGTTAGAAATGAACTATCTTAATTAGCTTCTTGCTCTACGGAATTAGCCTGGTATGATTGCTCGGCAATTTAAAATGGGTGATGTTAATGAAATCTGATGAAGTATTAGTAATAGACCTTTTTGCAGGGCCGGGTGGGCTTGGTGAAGGCATATCTTCCGTTGAAGCTTCAAAAGGCATTTACCCTTTTAAAACTGCCTTATCAGTGGAAAAAGAAAACTGCGCTCACAAGACATTAACTACACGAGCATTTTTTCGAAAAATCCGTCACAAAGATAGTGCACTAAATGATTACTACGATTATGTTAAAGGAAAAATAACCAGAGAAGACTTATTTTCACTATATCACCGAGAGTCGTCAGCAGCGCTTCAAGAAACGTTAGAAGGCCCAAAGGAGTTGGGTAAAGATAACACTTTGATTTACTCAAGGATAAAAGATTTAGTTTCTGCACATAAGGGCCCCAAAGTTTTGATTGGTGGTCCTCCGTGCCAAGCTTATTCACTCGCTGGCCGTTCGCGTAATGCTGGTATAAAGGAATATACAGCTGAGAAAGACAAAAGACATTTTCTATACATGGAGTACCTTAAGATACTTGCTATAGCTCAACCTGAAGTTTTTTTGATGGAGAACGTAAAAGGAATATTGTCAGCCAAAATCAATGGCAAGGTTATGTTTCCCTCAATTTTGAAAGATCTTCGAAACCCGGGCAAGGTTGTAAAGGATAAAACTACAAAGCGTTATAGAATCTATTCTCTTGTCACCGAGGCTGATAATCCACTAAATCCACAATATCCTAAGTCTTCAGATTTTATAATTAATACTGAGGATTTTGGAGTCCCCCAAGCGCGGCAAAGGGTTATATTGCTGGGTGTTCGAGAAGATATTAAATCAATACCTAGTACGCTCAAAAAAACTGACAACTCAAATCTTTACATAGAGAATATATTATCTGATTTGCCACTAGTAAGAAGTGGACTCTCTAGAAAATTAGATTCGCATGAAGAATGGGAAAAAACGGTACATAGGAATGCAGAAAAGTTAGAAAATATATTGCTTGAAGCTGGCTATACGAAAAAGCAGATTGGATCTCTAGATTTAAAACCACACTCTGGCTTATCACGAAAAAACATGCTGTGTAGCGATCTCGGTGTTCCTAAAATTCCAGAACCACTGAGTTCGTGGTTGGTTGACATGAACTTAGGTGCAGTTTTAAACCATGAAACTCGAGGGCACATTGAGACAGATCTGCTACGGTATGCCTTCTGTGCCGCTCATGCTCAATTGAATAATGGAGCATCTCCTAAATCCAAGGACTTTCCGGCAAGCCTTGCTCCTGATCATGCAAACTGGAAAACTGGAACATATGCTGATCGATTTCGTGTTCAATCAGCTAATAAGTGTTCTACAACAATCACAAGTCATATATCAAAAGATGGTCACTACTTTATTCACTACGATCCTAAACAATGCCGTAGCCTTACTGTCCGAGAAGCTGCGCGCCTACAGACGTTTCCTGACAACTATTTCTTCGAGGGTAGCCGAACTCAGCAATACGTTCAGGTGGGTAATGCTGTGCCGCCTTATTTAGCGCGGCAGATTGGCAAAATTGTTTTAGGGTTACTTTATAATTAAATGTTACTTAGTCTGGGTGTGAATAGTCTGGAGTCCCAATTCTGCTAAAATATGCCCCGAGTCTTTCTACCAATGATGGAACAAACTCATTCGACAAACTAGCAACTCGATGTTTCATAAGGAACTCTATATTCTCATTGGTTCTGTCGATGGAACGTAAGAGATTGAATTGAGCATAAAATGGCCCAAAGACTCTCTCTTCACCATCTATGTCCTTGCGAAAACGCTGTATGAAATGGCTAGAGGTTTCACCATTGTGGTTTGTGAATTTAATTAACTCTTTTTCGGCTTTCTCGGTTTTCTTTCTATCTTGGGCTTGCTTTTGTTGGTCTAACTTAGTGACTAACTGGTCCCATTTTTCGGCTTTGTCTGATAAAGTAACTAGTTGATAAGTTGGGCGTTCTGATTTAGAGCGAACCATGTCACAGCGCGGCGTAACAATTATCTCTAGCTTTCCTTCATGATGAATAATATCTCCAGTATCTAGACTCTCCTGGAGAGGAGGAATAAAAAAATATTCTTCAGGATGAGAGCCCAAGCCTTCATTGTTCAAAAATGAGGCATGTAAATGAGTCGCCATGTGTCTTGTTAAAGCTATATGTGTTTTACCTTGATTATCTTGATTCATCCAATGATTCCATCTAGGCCATATTGATTTAGAGAATGCTTTAGCCATAGCCTCCCTCATGGATAACTGCATCTCTTGTATCGCTAGAATCATAGCTGACTTATCGTCAAGCCATGTTAGTATTTCGTCAATAACACCTTCACCTTTTTCAAAACGTCCGACAAAATCTTTCTGGCTATCTTCCAATTCGACAATGCCTAGTTCGCCTGTGTACACAGCAATAACAGTAAGGCTATAATTAGTCAGCGTTTCAATGATTTTATTTCCATCTTTGTTTTTATTAGCTTGACCATCGTCAGTTTTTAAACGTATGTCTATTACTGCGGCGTCAAAAGACGATAAAGCCAACGCTGCTTCGGCCTCTACAAGATCTTTGACAAAAACTGGATTTATAGAGTAGGTTGGCCCATCTTCGGCGCTATAAAATTCCAACTTCTCCCGCCAATTAGATAAGATGACATCTTCATCTTCTACGATTAATAAATTCAATTTCATTTTATAACCTATTGATAAATTGGAAATTTTACTGTGAAATTTGTTTCTTCAGAAATTGTTGAAAGGAACAAGTCCCCTTGATTGTATCTGCAGGCTTCTCGAGCTATAGCTAATCCCAAGCCATGACCTTCGGACTTAAGGGAGAAGCCAGCTTCAAAAATGGTATCTGCATCGGCTTCATCAATTAGCGGCCCGTTATTGCGGACAGATAACATCATATAAACGTCTTCAACTTTAGCTGAGATAGAAATAACTCTCTCTCTCTGAATAGTTGAGAGCCAGTGAATGGCATTTTGTAAGATATTCATCAATGCAGATTGGAGGTCGCCTGAATATCCATAGAGATTTAAAGTGGAATCTACTGAAATATTTACAGTAATGTTCGAGTCAAAAACCTCCTCTTCTAGGAGGTTAAGTGCGTTTTTTACTGTATCAAGAGCAGAGAACTTAACAGGCCGCCCGCGACGTCTACCGGAAATAGGATCCAAAGATTTGAACAAAGACCTTAAACCTGTTGATGCGTGTAAGATTTTTTCACCGTAGGTAGGATAGTACTTACGAACGATTTCGCCTTTTTTACTATCCTCTAGAAGAAACGGAGCATTGCTGATTATTGACTTGGATGACGAACTTATAGGTTCTAAGTAAGTGCGGCCATCGTGAACCACTTGAGCAACGACCATACCCAAGGCTGCTCTTGACTCTAAGAGTTTCTGGTAAGCCTCTATCTCATCAAGTGTTTTGGTGAGGGCTTTAGATTCACTTTCGATTTTGAGTAGTAAAGGTCTTTGCGCTTCCTCAGGAAGCTCGCTGACGGCTTTGCTTAAAGATTCTAATGAGGCTATCTCTCTTGCTTTACCTATATTTTTTGCAGGCTTCCTACTAATGCCCGCTTTTGCTCTAAAATCAAAGCGTTTTTGCTCTACTTTTACCAGGAGGTTCGTAATAAGAGTAACAAGACGTTCGTATGCACTGTTAGTTTCTAAGCCTTCTCGACTACTTCGTTCAACTAAGTGTGAATTATCTTCTGCCCCCACACTAATTGAACCAGATACTTGGCCATGGCCTATTCGTTTAGAAGGGTTCTGAACACGCCGGTTTTCTAGTTTAAGCCAATCATTATCTGGTTCGCCATATGGTCGTATTCTAAATCCCGTTCTATAAATTCCGATACCTGTATTTTCTGCAATCATAGCCCTAGCATTCCTTAAACCGAAGTCGGAAAAGTTAAGCCCCATCCTTTCGAATAACTTTTCAACTGAGTCTTTCTCCAAATCGTAAAGTCTTAAGTCGACTTCGATTGGACCACACGAAAGTTCACCAAATTCAAGTTTAGGAGCGTTGAGTGCCAACTCGATCGGTTTATTATCACCTCTGACTATTGTAAATGTACCTGTGAAATTTCCGATTTCATCAAACGAACCGGTTAAACGGTAGTCCGATTCTTTGCTAATACGGTAAGGTTTTATAAGATTTGAGCTTGTTGTTTTCTCAGCGGAGTTTTCAAGTACCTCCGCTAGTCTATTTGTTTCGAAAAGTAATTGTGGACCGTCATAATTATATGGATATTGAAGGTTTTCACTGAAGCTCTCAAGATCTAAGTAAATATTGAATTGTGTGTCCAGTTCACTTTGAGGGGTTGCCAATCTGCGTAGCTCTCTTATTAAGTTTCGTACTTTTTTCTGATTCCAGACATTAGAGAGATTAAGTATTTCTATTAGCACTCCTGTTTGAGCTGGTGCACTAGAAGTAGATTCCTCAATATTAATATCAATATCATCTAGGTACTTATTCGTCTCAAAAATGTCCCAATTTAATTTAAGTGAGCTAGTTTGATACTTCCCATTTATTTGAGCCACAGATGTTAGTTTTATTGTTTTGCCTAAGCTTGCGGAAGCAAAACGGCCGACACCTTTGGCACCAAGAACTGTTCGTTTGCCAGACTTGGACTTTTGATGCTTACTTTTCGTATCGGTTGCTGGCTCAAGCCAATCATTTAGAATGTTCTCATATGTCATGCCATGTCCGGCATCCTGAACAACTATTTTTCCAAGATGGTTATTTGAAGGAGGAGTGAGCTTTATATTGACAGATGGAGAGTCGGCATCGTAAGAGTTTTTTACTAACTCAATAATAGCAGCTTCTGGACCACTGATAAGCTTGTCACCAATTGTGCGTATAAGTCGAGCTCTCGGTTTTAGTTTTGCCATTATTTATCCTTGAAGCTTTTTATAAATTCTTCGGTTACCAACTTTTATACTTTCTAGGAAGCCTTCTTTTAACAGAATCCCAAGGATACTGTATGTAAGATAATCTTGTTGATTCCCGTTATTGTCGGATTGCAATCCTAGATAGTGCGCGCAATCAGAGTTGCTTATTCCTGATTGGTTTTCTTCGGCAAGTGACATAATAGAATCTTTTAGGAGATCTAATGCTAACTGAGCTTTTTCGATTGCTCCTTGTGGAACTGTAACTCTTTCATCAACTTTGCGCTTTATTTTTTTTGGTATAACTGTATTGCATAATGGGCCCCCACTATCAATGGTTCCAAAACTGGAAATTAACTCAAGCTCTATTTGAAGTGCCTGTTCTTCCGTTAAGTTGGTTACAATTTTAGATACAATAGGGAGATAATCCGAGTCAAGAATCTCTCGGATGAATTGACCTTTTCTAGTATTATCAGCTCTTTTCAAATGAGCTGTTGCTCGACTTCCTGTTCCTTTCCCGATATAAAATATTTTCGCAGGTTTCGAACGAGGGTCTTTTAGAGAGTAGACGTAGTATGTATTCGACATAGTTTATACCCATATTCGTTATCTTTATATACTCGAGTATAGAGCCTGCATGTAGTCAGGGAGCTATAAAGATTGAAGCATCTCTAGTCAATAGAATACTTTCATAGTTGGATAGGCAGCCTTCGCTAAACGTCATGATTTTCTTGGGTTAAAGGTCTCCAGTCAAATTTATGAGGATAACCAATAGAATTGAAATCTACAGTATATGTATGCTGAAGGCCACCAACGCTGCATTTACCGACGAGGGTATGATTTGGGTGTTCTCTAGGCGGTGCTGGAACTATATTTACAACCCCATCGCATCGAGGATAAATACACCCTGCTCGTTTATAATATACAGCAACGTCGTTATTTGGCAGTTTTTCGTACCATCGGCCATCACGATAGTAAGACTTATTATTGTGGTATAAACCATTCATCCAGCGATCATTTTTTGTTACAACAGAAATCAACCAACAAATTGGAGCTAGAATCAGAATTATGATCCCGTGACTAAACCCTAAATAAGTAAGAAGTCCTAACATATCAGCTAGGACTCCGAGAGCGAAGACCGCTAAAGAAATATAGAAAACAGAAGAGCGCGTTTTGTACTCTTCACTGGTAATCTCTCTATAACTGCCTTTGTCAACTGCATACTCAATTTCCTTTTCGTTAATAGATTGGTTGCCGTCTTGGTTTTGGTTTACAGAAATCGTTGAGTTAGTAATAGTTCCTGAAAATTCGGCGGAATTATTTCTTTGCTGTTTATTAATATTATCACTCATAATTTTCCCGTTATGGTCTGGGTACTGCTTAAAAGTGATTAATCTACCTTTTCATGAGAACGTAGATAAAATTTAGCGAGCACCCACTTAGAGCACAGCATAATTTAAATAATTTATGAAAACCAATCATAAAGGTATAAATTGCCCCCGCCCCCAAATAGTTCTAACATACCCCCACTACCCAGTAACTTACTGATCTCATGCCTCTTTCCTTTAAAAGCCTAACCCGTTCATTTGCCTGTCTGTTCGTTCTATTAACCGCTGCCAGCGTGTATGCGTCCGAAATCTTCACAATGGAATCTAAGCTCCTTGATGAAGGGATAACGGCGCGGGTTGCGTTGCCGGAAAGCTATGAGCATTCAGACAGCTTTCAGTATCCGGTGCTACTGGTTATGGACGGTTCAACGCAGTTTGAGCACATAGCGGGTAACATTAATTTTTTAAGTACGTTTTCTATTGTGCCGGAAATGATTGTTGTCGGGGTCAGTGCGAGGAACCGCTTAAAGCGTTTTACTCACACAAAAATGGAAGCCTACGCTGACCGCTCTGGCGGTGCTGAGCAGTACACCCAGTTTTTGCAAGATGAGCTTATGCCAGCGTTGCAGAAAAAGTACAGAGTATCGCCTTACACTGTGGTTACCGGGCACTCGTTGTCGGGGCTCTATACCAGTTATCTGGCGACTCACCACTCAGATTTTATCAATGCCGCAATATCGGTGAGTCCAAGCCTTTGGTGGGATGACTTTGCGCTTATCAACGACATAAAAGTGGCAGAGCAAGAGGCAGAAAAGCCGTCGGTACGTTGGTTCGTTAGTATGGCGAATGAGCCCAATGAAATGGCTGGGGGCTATGAGCGTTTATTGAACGTGCTGGAAGCGAAGCCGGAATCGGCTTTTAACTGGGAGTCAAAGCAGTTCCCCAACGAAACCCATGACAGCACGCCGTTAATTGGCAATGTCGAGGGGCTTAAATCGGTTTTTCGTGGGTTTAATGCGATGCCAAACATTGAGATTAAGTCGCTGGAACAGTTGCAGGCGTTCTACGCTGATTACGAAAAGACGGTGGGTTACGACTTTCCTATGTCGGTTCAGCAATACAACGTGTATGGCTTAAAGGCCGCTTATGAAGGCAAAGTTGACTGGGGACAGGCTATTCTGGAGAAAGGCGTTGAGGTATTCGACCAGTCCGAAGTTTTATGGGACAGCCTGGCAACGGTTTATTCAATGAATGACAACAACGAGAGTGCGCTAAAGGCCTCGAACAAAGCGGTGAAACTCGCACGCGAGCATCAGTCAAAGTACATCAGTGAAATTGAAGCGCAGAATAGTGATTTGAAGTCACGCAATAAATGATGAAGCCTGCGGCAAGTGATATTCAGACTTGCCGCAACACATCTAAAATACCCTGGTCTTTCGCTTTTTCTTTTGCTGATACGTCAAAATAGTCGTTGGCTTTTACCCTATCTTCCCAAAACTTCACAAAATCCATGGGCTTATCCGGGTCTATCTGCTGAGACTCTGGCGTAAAGGTTTTGTGTAGGCTGGTTTTGGAGATTTGAAAACTCATTGCGCTACGCTGCTCACGAGTAATAACGCCAGCATCAAACAACTGGCTGGCCAGTTCGCTCATGTCGTTAGGCGAAATCTTACGCGCATTAAAGTTTTCAGTTATTGATATGGGAATATTGGACTGTTTGCCGTTATTGCCTTCTTCCGCCTGACGACGCATCGCATCTTCGAATAGCTGATCGCGCGCTTCCATCAGACTGTTAAGTTCGTCTTTTTCTTCTTTGGTAAGGCTGGATTTACTCTCAAGCTCTTCTATCTTTTGCTCAATTTCTTCCAGATGCCCGGTATCAACACCCATACGATTCAGCAATATACTGCGGTAGGCATTGTCTATCAGCGACTCACGGTCTTGTTCCGGGGCAATGTCCCTATTGCCAGGTTCCTCAGTTTTATTACTTTGCGTCGTTGTTGTCGTCGGATAACTCGCGTTATTACTCACAGGGTTCATGTTCATGGCTTTTCCTTATCCAAAATTGGCATTTCCGGGTGGCAATGTTTTGCCTGTTTAGTGCGTTATTCGCGTTTATGGATAGGAAACAGCAAGAGGTGTGCCAATAGAGGCTATACAACGGCCGCTCCCTCAGGCCTGCTGATAAGGTTTAGCGTGAGGCTTCAAGCGTTTCACGTTTTCAGCTTCTTGTTCGTATGCTCGGTGGCGTACGTCCCAGATTTCGACGGCGTGCTGAATATTCAACCAGAACTCCGGGGTGTTACCCAAAGCGGCAGCTAATTTAATAGCCATAGGTGCGGTCAAGGCTCCTTTGTCATGAACAATTCGGCTGAGCGTGTTTCTGTGTACTCTCATGGCATCAGCGAGCTCTTTTATTTCAATGTTCATCGGTTCAAGAAACTCGGTTATTAGCATCTGGCCAACGGATACCGGGCGACGTTTTGTATCTCTCATAATTATCCTTTTTAACTTTGGTAAACGTGTGGATCCAGGTATGTATCTTGGGCGATACCGTCTTCCCAGTGGAAAATAAGTCGATACTGTTTGTTAACCCGGATAGAACAACACCCCGAAAGTTTTCCTTTTAAATATTCGAAGCGATTACCTGGGGGAACCCTTAAATCTGACTCCTGCGTTGCAGCATCCAAAATTTCGAGCTTCCTGAAGAGCGCTCCTTTGATGATCTTTGGTATTTTCTTGTGGCTGATATCATCTTCGTAGAATCGTTCTAGCCAATCGTCCCTGAATTTAACGGCCATGGTTTACTGATCACTTTGTATTTATTCTATGCACAACAGTGTTGTGCGTCAAGTTGGTGTATTTATACTAAATTTGAGTTCTTAAACTATCAATTGGTAAGGCATTGATATAAATGTCTTACATTGGCGGTATTAAAACTGGGCAAACCCGCAAAAATTTGTTTTGCTGTGGTTATAGGAAACCAAAAACGAATGGACTGATATGCACCAACGCCGCTCAGGAAAAACTACGACCTTTAATGCCGCTACGCCGGACAGCGATGCTCAGCGTGACCGGGCGCGTATTATTCATTCGTCGGCGTTTCGCCGTTTGCAGGCAAAAACTCAGGTGCTGGGTGTGGGCGAGAGTGACTTTTACCGTACGCGCTTAACGCACTCTATGGAAGTGGCGCAGATTGGCTCGGGCATTTGTGAGAAGTTAAAGCAAAAGTATGCCAACAACGACGCTATTTCGATGCATATCCCGTCCTATTTCCAAATTGAAGCCATTTGTCTGGCGCATGATATTGGTCACCCGCCGTTCGGGCACGGTGGTGAAGTGGCGCTGAACTATCACATGCACAGCAGCGGTGGTTTTGAGGGTAACGGGCAGACGCTGCGTATTATTTCAAAGCTGGGTGAGTATTCCGACCACGACGGTTTGGATTTAACCCGGCGTACTTTACTTGGCGTGCTTAAGTATCCGGTGTTGCATAGCGAAGTTAGTGCTTGCTCACTATCTGCCGAAGACCACTTAAGTGCTTTTAAACCGCCTAAATCCATTCATGACGACGAACAGGATGTGCTGGACTGGATACTGGAACCGCTGATTCCCAACGACAAAGCGACCTTTCGCTCCACTAAAATGAAAGAGGGTAAAACCAAAGCACAGTACAAAGCTTTTGATACCTCCATTATGGAGCTGGCCGACGACATATCGTACGGCGTGCACGATTTGGAAGACTCGCTGGCACTGAACCTGGTAACTGAAAAGCAGTGGCGCGAAGACGTACTCGCTGTTTTGGACGACAACAGCGTTATTATGCTGGAAGAGCGGTTTTATACCGAGGCGCTTTTTTCAGGCCAAAGCCGTGCGCGTAAGCACGCAATTAGTAAGCTTGTCGGGCATTTTGTCGATGCCATCGAAGTTGCAGAACAGAACCTGTTTGAATCTCCCTGGCTGGATCTGCAGGCGAGCCTTCCGGAGCATATTGAACATACTCTGCAAGTGTTGAAGGACTTTGTGTTTAAGCATGTTATTCGGAGCTCTTCGGTGCAGGTTTTGGAGTACAAAGGCCAGATGATGATCTTGAAGCTGTTTCAGGTACTGAGCGAAAACCCTGAGCAACTGCTGCCTGGCTCTACTTTGCAAAAGTATAAAAACGCAGAAAACCCCAAGCGCGTTATTTGCGACTATATTTCGGGCATGACGGACAACTACGCGACCAAGCTTTACAGTAAACTGTTCAGCCCGGACATCGGCTCTGTTTTTGACAAGGTTTAATCATGAACGTTTATATCATGCTGCTCATAGCCTGGGGAGCTGGCTTAATGGCGGTTTTCGGTGGCTTTTTAGCGCACGTTGAAGGCAAAGCCAATACGACAGTTAAGAAAGAATTCGTACACGGTGTTACGGCATTTGGTGGTGGCATTTTAATGGCCGCCGTGGCTTTTGCATTAGTGCCAGAGGGAATGAAAGAGTTAAATGCCTGGCAACTGACAGGGTTATTTGCCGCTGGCGGTGTTACTTTTTGCCTCGTTGATGCTTGGTTGCAAAAGCATGAGGGCAATGTTTCACAATTTATGGCGATGGTGCTCGACTTTGTGCCTGAAGCGGTTTCTCTGGGAGCTGTGTTTGCCGTTAACCCAAAAATGGGCATTTTGCTGGCCATTTTCATTGCCGCGCAAAATTTCCCGGAAGGGTTTAATGCCTATCGTGAACTGAAATCGGCAAAATTAACCACTAAAACCGCTTTAATCGGGCTTTTAGGTGTTTCCTTTTTCGGCCCCCTGGCGGCAATTATGGGTTACTGGTGGTTGAGTGATGCACCACAAATTACAGCGATGATCATGAGTTTTGCCGCGGGCGGCATTCTCTACCTGGTGTTTCAGGACATTGCCCCACAGGCGAAAATGCGCCGCCACTGGATGCCCGCACTCGGGGCTGTATTTGGTTTCATTATTGGTATGCTTAGTAAGCAGCTTATGGGTTAGTCGGTCTGCTTATAGGTAATAACATAAAAAACCAGTAGGCCATCAGTTAAAGACTTCGTTCCATAACGCTGACCGTAAAATTGCAGGTTATTGTAGTCTATCGAGAAAGAGCGAAACTCTTGCTGGCTCATGAATGCGCCTGTCGTAATGCACATGGTCAGCCGACATTCGGACTCCGCGTGTAACAGCCCATCTTGATCGGACAGCAGGTTGGATAGCTCTTTCTCGCGGCTTATTCCCCACGAACTGATGCCATTCTGCGGTACAAATCTCTCAACGCCATAAAGGTAGTTGCCGTCGTCAGAAAAATACTTGTTCTGTCCCTCAAAAAAGCTGGGATTCTCTGCAATAAGTTGCTCGCGTTTGAGCTCTTCTTCATTTGAAGTATCGGTAGTTTTTGGCGTATTTACTTCCGATGCTTGGTGGCCTGCCCAAAAAGAGAAAGCAGCAACCAAAACAAATGCGCATACTAATAAAATCCTTTTCATATTTACCTCTAAAGTGTTTGTAGACTAAATTTGGTCTTTATTTGGACTTCTGTTGGTTTTCATCTATAATTTTAAAAGTAACCTAGTCTAGGGGCAGACAATGTATCAAACTAAACAGTCACGCATCACAACGGTTTCAGCATTTAAGAAAGAACTGTCTTCAATGAATGTTGAGGAGCCTGTTGTTGTTACCCAAAATGGGGAGCCACTCTATGTGGTTCAGGATCCAGCCCAGTATGAAATGCAGCAAGAACAAATGGCTTTTATGAAGCTAATGTCATTCGCGGAAAAAGATTTAAAAGCTGGACGCACCTTATCTTCAAATCAGCTTCGTTCTAATCTTGAGGAAGTGCTGACGAATGACGGCAATTAGTATTGAATATACCGAAACATTTGAACGTCAAGTTAGTGCATGTAGCCAATATCTGGCGAGGTATATTGGTCAATCGCAGGCAAGGGGTCTGATATTTAATTTTATAGATATGCTTGAGCAGAGGGTAATACGCTATCCCGAAAGCAGCCCGCTTTGTGAAGAAGCGGCCGACTTAGGCTTTACGAATTATCGTGACTTTATTCTCCCTGATCAGCAGTTTAGAGCCATTTATCGACTTGAAGAAGAGAAAGCATATATGATGCTTTTTCTAAAATCTCGCCAGAGTATTAGAGAGGCGCTCCTACAATATTGTTTGCGGGTTGAGTAATGAAATGGCTCGATCGGTTTCATTCAACTATAAGCTCTTCTAACCAAGAAGGTGATCACCCCCGCCTGTTTGAGTTATAATTCGCACAAATTTCAGCCGCGAAGAGAGAATTATGGCTAGAAACAAGAAAGAATCCATTGTTTTGGAGACTCCGACGGGGTCTGATCATGTGTTGCTGCACTCTTGCTGCGCGCCATGTTCAGGCGAGGTTATGGAGCGCATGGCGGAAGCTGGCATTAAATTTACCATTTTCTTCTATAACCCGAATATTCATCCGGAAAAAGAGTATCTGCTGCGTAAAGAAGAGAACATCCGCTTTGCCGAGAAGCTGGGTGTGGACTTTATTGACTGCGATTACGACTCTAAAAACTGGTTCGAACGGGTTAAAGGCCTGGAGTGGGAGCCGGAGCGCGGTGAACGTTGCACCGAATGTTTTGATATGCGCTTTGAGCGTACAGCGTTGTATGCCCACGAAAACGGTTTTGACACCATTACCAGTTGCTTAGGTATTTCACGCTGGAAAAACATGGACCAGATTAACGACTGTGGTAAGCGTGCGGTAGCACCATACCCTGGCCTGCACTACTGGACTTTTAACTGGCGTAAGCAAGGCGGCGCGGCGCGTATGGTGGAAATTGCCAAGCGTGAGCGTTTTTACCAACAGGAATACTGCGGCTGCGTTTACTCATTACGAGACATGAACCGCTGGCGCCTGAAAAATGGTCGTGATCGCATAGAGATAGGCGTTCAGTACTACACCAACGAATAAATCACACCTAAAAAAAGCCCCGGACGCTGGGAAGAAAGACGCCCGGGGCTGCACGTGAAAGCTAAACTTAATAAGCCTTAGAAGTTATAACGAAAGTTCGCCATAATAGTGCGTTGCTGGCCATAGAAACAGTCACCGCGAGCCAGGCACGAAGTAAGAACGGTTTTGTCGGTCAGGTTGTCCACGTCCAGGCTCAAACTGTAGTTATCCCAGTCGTAACCGATCATTGCATCGAATACGGTATAGCTTGGAGTTTCTAGTGGGTCATTGACTACCACACCGTTTTGCTCAACGTAAGCACTGCCATCGGAAGTATTACCCACGTAGCGAACGCCAGCACCAATTTTAAAGCCGTTCCAATTATCCGGACGATAAGTTGCCCAGACAGAAGCTTGCTGATCTGGAGTAGCTGAGAGCGTTGCCCCTTCTTCTCCGACGGTATTACTTTCGCTGACTATAGCATCGGTGTACGCGTAACTGGCGTAAACGTCCAGAGAATCCCAGGCTAGCTGAGCTTCTAATTCAACACCTTCTATCTCGACTTCGCCCACTTGAACCTGACGGTCAGGGAATGGAGCATCGCCATCATTAGAGGTGGTAGTTCTGTTTTCTTCTGTAATTTTATAAACGGAAGCGGTCAGTAAGTGTTCTGTACCTTCCGGCTGGTATTTAACACCAGCTTCCCACTGTTTACCTTCTAATGGGACGTATGGATTGTCATAAGCATCTCGGCCAATGAGTGGAGAGAACGATTCACTGTAACTAATGTATGGTGAGACACCGCCATCCATTAAGTACATAAAACCCAGTCGACCAGTAGTGGCATATTGATCTGTTGCCACGCCACCCTCAGGGTTATTGGTCGCTCTATCACGACGCAAGGCGGCCGAAACTAACCATTTCTCTGCGATGCGCATGTTGTCTTGTACATAAAATCCTAATTGATGAGTTGTTAAAGAAGCGGCATCGGTTATGTCTTCTTCTGTAGGTAAGTCTGTTGCCTGACCATACACCGGATTGTACAAGTCGAGTTCGTTAAGCACTGCCGCGCTAGCAGAGTCGGAATCTGTATATGCGTCTTGAAAATCTATGCCGAATACAAGGTCATGTTCGACAGGACCGGTTATTACCGAGCCATGCAGTTGTAAGTCACTTGTCCAGCTTCTTGAGTCAGAGCGATATAAAGTAGCTACACGACTTACTGTGCGATTGTCTTCCGCAAATACCGGCGGCCAACCGTACATTGTGTTGTAGTCTGCATGACTGTCGCTGTACCGGCTTGCTAAACGCAGACTCCAGTTCAGATTAATGTCGTGTTCAACAATGGCTGTTAGCGCGTCTTGCTCCGTATCGTATTTGTCGAAACCCGGCTCTGACACAAAAGTAGAGCTGTCAATTTGGCCAAACTCGTTCGGCAACAAGGTTCCCTGCCAGGGGAAAAATTGTGTGCTCGAGCCTGACTCATTGCGCTGAATGTTGCCAATTAAGGTAATTTTTGTATCTTCAGAGGCATGCCAGCTCAATGACGGATTTAGCACTAGGCTGTTATCCGGAACGTAATCGGTTTGCGTATCGCTGTCGCGGTATAAGCCTACAAAACGGCCGGTTAACGAAGCATCATCGTTCAATGCACCAGTAATATCGCCGGCAACTTGCTTACGGGAGTAGTTACCCAATTGAGCCCAGAACTGACCTTCAGTTTCTGCCTTCGGACGTTTACTCACTAAGTTAATAATGCCGCCGGTAGAGCCTTGGCCATATAGAACCGAGCTAGGACCTTTTAAAACTTCAATTTGGCCAAGAGAATAAGGGTTAACGCGAACGTTGTTGTAGTTACCGAACAGAGATTTAAGGCCATCAAGGTACTGAACTGGAGCAACGCCACGAATCTGAGCCCAGTCGCCACGAGTGTCAACGCCGTATGGGCCGTTGTACAAGCCTGCAACGTAGCCGATAGCATCTTGCACGGTAACAGCACCTAAGTCCTGAATACGAGCTTCGGTAAGCACAGAAACCGATAAAGGCGTTTCAATAATCGGTGTGTCAGATTTGGAGCCAGTAGCACTAACGTAAGAGATAAGTCCGCGAGAGCTGACATTGATGGTTTCCATCATCTCTTCTTGAGTTTTCTCTTGTTTTTCTTCTTGTGCGTAACTGCTGGTGGAAGCTAAAGCGGCCAGAATGCTAGCCGCCAGAACAGTCTTTTGAATTTTCATTATTCCCCTCAAATATTAGATGCGATCTAAATTGGCGGAGATTCTAAATGAAAATGATTCGCGTTTAAAGTGTTATTTCACCCAAGTTTCGGGAAGTTCCCAATGAGCTTGATGAACGTCACCATTCCAGGTTTGCAAAGTGACCCAAACGCGCTGTTGTGAATTGAGTTTTTGTGGCGCTATAGCATGTACGTGCTGCAATAACTCGCTGCCATGCAAAATGCCGACATCATCTTGTTGCAGTTCTTCAATAGCAATTGGCTCCTCGCCAATGTTCACGTAACCCTGACGAATATCACTGACTTTTCCTTCGTTAACGTACGCTGAAAAGTCTTTTACCCAGTCTTCATGATGTGCGTAAGGCGCGTCATTATTGGCTGGTTGCAAGGCCACTTTAAATGGGCCTGCGGCTTTTTCATCCCAGACAGGAGGGAATTCAGGTGGCTGCAACTGCTCATATAAAAAGTAAAAGGGCAGAATAAGAATTAAGCCACTGAGCTTAAATTTATTCCGGTTCCAGAAGGTATTTTTACGGCGTGCCATTAGTTAGCTCCTTCATTCTGTAACGACTCTTGCAGCGGTGTGCGTTTGGCTTTTGCCGCTTTCACTGTGCGAGAACCCCAAATCAAAAATCCGGTAATGGACATGGCCGACAAAATAAGTCCAAAAATAAACCAGATGGCTTTAGTCCAGATACCGCCAATAGTGCCGTAGTGCAGCGGATCAACAATATGCTGAATGGTCTGCAGGGTATTCATATTGTCGGGCGAAACGGCCCGGGCTATCTCACCATTCCACGGGTTAATATCCAGCCGGTAAGAGTATTGGTCGTAGAAAATGAAGTCGCCGCCGCCCATAATTTTGAACATGTCACGGTTATGCTCAGGCATCATAATGAAGCTGGGGCGGATATCAGGGAAGCGCTGCTCCGCTATAAGCAAAGCGTCTTCAAAAGACACCGGAGCCTGTGCTTTTTCTCCCATAGGAATGTCAGATACTTCAACCAGCGGAGCGTGTTCTTCAATATCAATGTCTGCGTGCCAGAGCACTTGCTGAGTAAAGTACCAGAGGCCAGTTAAACTCATAACAATGAGGAACCAGATGGACCAGGCGCCGCCGTGCTTGTGTAAGTCGGTTAAAAGGGTTTTTTTGCCTTGCTTGGCACGAATTTTAGGTTGCGAGTAAGCGCGCCAGAACCTTTTATAAATGACCAGGCCGGTAACCAGAGCGCCAATCATGACAAAGGACATGGCCGAAACCAGGTAATAACCAACGCTGTAGCCGTCTTGCCAGGGGAATAGCAACCAGCTATGCAGTGAGCGCATAAAGTTAATAAAAGTGATGCCCTGATTAACTTCCTGAATTTCTCCGGTGTACTGGTTTACATAGGCAATGCCCATCGGGATGTTTTCATCAGAGAAGAGTACGGAGTTAATAATATAAGGCTCAAAAGTCATTACCGTCGTAACGTTGGCCGTTGGAAACTGGTCTTTAACGGTAGCAACTAGCTCGGAAATTGGCTGAGCTGGCAAATTGTCAGGATTAACCGCGCGCGCATTTTCGTTGAACAGCCAGGTTAGCTCGTGACTGAATACGGCGATGGTACCGGTAATGCAGATAAAGCAAAACAGGATCCATATTGGCAGCGAGCACCACCCATGTAATTTGAACCATTGCCTTTGTGTCATTCGAACTCCCCCGAGAAATTTTCCGAAATGATATTGTAAATACGAACAATTATCAAATACAATGTGTCGATAACAATTCTCATTTACAAAGTTTGGTCGGGAGACAATTCATGAAGGCATTTGCCAGAAATTTAATAGCAACAGCGGTAGCATCCGTACTGCTGAGCTCCGCTGCTGTAGCGGCACAAAGCGAAGATTCTGCTGAAAAAAAAGAACAACAAGCAGAAGCTCAGGAAAAGATTTTTGAACACATTAAAGTTACCGGCAGTTCTTTAGATCAGGCAACCACCGCAACCGGCCTGCCGTTAACATTGCGTCAGACGCCACAGTCGATTTCAATTATTGACCGCACCTTTATAGACAGTTTTTCGCTCGATACGGTTGCCGATGTTATGCAGTTTGCACCGGGTATTCAGGCGCAACAGGCCGAAACTGACCGGTTTTTCTTCCGTGCCCGTGGCCGCGACGTGACTAACTTCCAGTTTGACGGTGTGCCTATTGCGTACAACAGTTTCTTTAGTGAAGCTTTAGCAGACTCCGTTATTTTTGAACGCGTTGAAATTGTGCGTGGCGCGACAGGCTTGTTAACCGGTGCCGGTGAACCTTCTGCTGCCATTAACCTTATTCGTAAGCGCCCTAAAGCGGAAGATGGTGGTAATGCGAGCCTGGGGATTGGCTCATGGAGTAACTACAGAGTAGAAGCTGACCACTCTCAAACTTTGTCGGAGGACGGAAACGTAAAAGGACGTGTTGCGCTTGCCTATGAAGAAGGTGACAGTTACGTCAATTTGTCCGAAAAAGAAAACGCGCAAATCTATGCCGTTGTAACTGCTGATTTAACGACTCAAACACGTTTAACCATGGGGGCTGATTACAGCGAGCGTAATCCCAAAGGAAGTATGTGGGGCGCACTGCCTCTGTTTTATGACGACGGTACACAGGCTGATGATTTGCCAGTTAGTACAACGACAGCATCGACCTGGAATCGATGGGATAGAGAAAGTACTAGTGTATTCGTTCAGTTAGAGCATGCTTTTGATAACGGCTGGGATATCCAACTGGATGTTGAGCGTCGTGAAGATGATATGGACGGGTATCTGCTGTATTTCTCCGGTTTTCCAAACAAAGATACCGGACAAGGCTTAGGAACATCGCCAAATCATTATGTTGCTGAACGTGAGCAAACTTCCTATCGCTTTTTGGCGTCAGGTCCTTTCGAGCTATTTGGTCGTGAACACCAATTAACAGCCGGTGCTTTGAGTTCTGAACAAAATGTTGATTCCGTTTCTTATAGCAGTGCTGATGCCATAGACGTTCCTAGTTTGTTTGACTGGGGGAATGGGGTCGATCCCATTAACTTTAGCGACACTCCCGCTTATGGAACTTATGAATCATATAAACAAAAAGGGGTATATGCTGCAGCTCAATTGAGTTTAACGGATGACTTAACTGCTATTCTAGGCAATAGAATTACAACCTATGACACTTTTGTACAATCACCCTGGTCGCCAAGCGATTATAAAAACTCGGGTGTTAACACGCCTTATTTCGGGCTTGTTTACGATGTCACAGACGTTATTTCAACCTATGCCAGCTACACGGAAATTTTTAAACCTCAAAGCGCACGAAATGCAGACAATGAGCTCATTGGTCCGGTGGAAGGGTCAAACGCAGAATTGGGCGTTAAAGGCGACTTCTTTAATGAAGCTTTAACAGCCAGTGTTGCCGTCTTTAAAGTGAAAGAAGATAACCTTGCAATTAGTGACCCCAATAATGCGGACTTCCTGCCAGGTACGACTATTCGCCCTTCTATTGGAGTCGATGGTGCCGAGAGTGAAGGTTATGAGTTTGAGTTAAATGGTAAGCCAACCGATTCACTGAATATTTTCTTCAGTTATACGCACAACGAGTCGGAAGATCGTGATGGTTCAGACTATGCGCCTTATTTACCCGAAGACATGGTGAAAGCCAGCGTACTTTATACTGCCACAGATGCACTCAAAGTCGGTGTGAACGCCAACTGGCAGAGCAAAATATCGTCTAACCCAAATATAGGCCCAAATGGCGAAACCTTTATTCAGGACAGCTATACCGTCGTGAATGCCATGGCTAACTATAAGTTAAGCCAAAACTGGGATCTGAGCTTTAACGTCAACAACCTGTTTGATAAAAAGTACTATTCCAGCATCGACTTTTATAACCAAGGATTCTTCGGCGCTCCGCGCAATGTGGAACTGAGTGTTAAATACGCTTGGTAAAAACAGCAAGCTTTACTTGTAAGAGGCTGTGCTTTTGCACGGCTTTTTTTGTGCGTAAATTTTGACACTGTTATTTTGTAACATTACTTGTCTGTTTATTGACAAGTTTCGGCAAGACTATGACTATAGCTTTTATCAGAGGTTATTGTTCCCTCCCTAACAATTAACAGAAGAGACACTATGAAAAAGTTATTGATTGCTTTGTCTGTAGTTAGCTGTTTTGCGGCAGCCGATGAAGGTATGTGGATGCCCAAACAGTTACCGGAAATTTCCGATAAGCTGAAGGCGGCAGGTCTGACTATTGACCCTAATGATATTTCTAAATTAACCGAGTTCCCCGCTGCTGCCATTGTCAGCCTGGGCGGATGTTCGGCCTCGTTTGTGTCACCAGACGGATTAGTGGCAACGAACCATCATTGTGCTTACAACAGCATTGCTCATAACTCGACACCAGAGAACGATTTGCTCGCTAATGGCTTTTTAGCCAAGGGTTTAGATGCAGAAGTGCCTGCGGCACCGGGCAGCCGCATTTTTGTGACCAAAGCGGTCGATGACGTCACTAATAAGGTGATTGATGCCAAGGTAACCGAGTTAACGGGCAAAGCGCGTCTGGACGCAATAGAAGATAATCAGAAAGCTTTGGTAGCAGAGTGTGAAGAGGACGAAGGGCATCGTTGTACGGTAGCTGCATACTACGGCAGCCTCGAGTATTACCTTATTAAGCAACTGGAAATTAAGGACGTTCGCTTAGTCCATGCACCGGCAAGCGGTGTTGGCAAATTTGGCGGCGACACCGATAACTGGATGTGGCCACGTCATACTGGCGACTACAGCTTTTTACGCGCTTATGTCAGCCCGGAAGGTGAGTCAGCGGATTACAGCGAAGACAACGTACCTTATAAGCCGGATTACCACTTAACGATAGCCAGTGAAGGCCTGGAAGAAGGTGACTTTGTTATGGCGCTGGGTTATCCGGGCCGCACTAACCGTCATCGTCTGCCGTCTGAAGTAAAAGAAACCTTTGAATGGAGCTATCCTAAAACAGTTGAGCAGTTTCAGGATTCACTGGACATTATTGCCCGGGAAACAGCCGACGATAAAGATGCGGAGCTCAAGTATGCCAGCCGTGTTGCCGGTCTGAACAATTACCTGAAAAACCGTCAGGGTATGCTGGACAGCTTTGCGAACAGCGACTTGCTGGAACGTAAGCAACAGGAACATAAAGAGCTGACTGAGTGGGTAAACAGCGACCGCACGAAAAAGGCTTTGTATGCCGATGGGCTTAATACCATTGATACGTTGCTACAGCAGCGCCATAAGAAAAGTCGTGCTGATTACCAACTGAATAATGCAACGCCGCGTTTGCTTTCTGTTGCCCGCGCTGTGCACCGTTTGGCTCAGGAAGGCACCAAGCCCGACGCCGAACGCAAAGCCGGTTACCAGGAACGCGATATTCCGCGCTTTGAGTCATATTTAGCAGGTATGGATCGCAATTTTGACGCTAAGGTTGAGAAGGCATTAGATCTGCACAATCTGAGTAGCTACATGGCGCAGCCTAAGTCAGAGCGCGATGCCGCGTTTGATAAAGCTATGGGTCTGCGTGATGGCATGAGCAAGGACGAGTTAAGCGCGTTAATTGATGGTTGGTATGAAAGCACTAGCTTACTTGACCGGGATAACCGTATGGCGTTGCTGGAATTTGGCCCGGAACAGTTTGAGCAAAGCGAAGACCCGTTCGTTAAAGCTGCTGTCGCACTTTATCCTTCCGATTTAGAAGATGAGAAAAAGAGCGAAGAACTTTCCGGTAAAATTCAGCAAGCCTACGCTGACTACATGCGTGCAAAAATTGCCTTTATGCAAAGTAAAGGAGAGGCCGTGTACCCTGATGCGAACAGCACGTTGAGAATTACTTACGGCAACGTTGCAGGCCGCGACCATGGTACCGAAGACGGTAATGCCTGGGCACCTTTTACCACCTTGCGTGGTGTAACAGAAAAAGCCACTGGTGAAGGGGAATTTAATGCGCCGGAAGAACAACTGAAGGCGATTGAAGCAGGTGACTTCGGTCCTTATGAAAAGGCGGATTTAAATTCTGTGCCGGTGAACTACCTGGCGACTTTGGACATTACTGGTGGTAATTCAGGTTCTGCGGTTCTGAACCATAAAGGCGAGTTCGTCGGTTTAGCTTTCGACGGCACGCTGGATTCCATTATTTCCGATTGGGATTTCAACCTGGAGAACACCCGTTCTATTCAGGTGGATACTCGCTACATGCTGTGGCAGATGGAATACGTTGACCATGCGGATAATCTGCTGAAAGAGCTGGGTGTCAGTGCAAGCCGGTAGTTATTATTTAACGTATTAGCTATAGCAAAACCACCATCGTTAATTTTTAGCGGTGGTGGTTTTTTTGTTGTGCTGGCAGAAGGCGAGCAGGAAGAATAAGATGGTCGCAAAATAGCGTTGTAAAAGTAGATGGTATGCCAATAACAAAAATATCCGCCTTACGTTGCCCGATAGAGCACTCACCTTTGCAGTTGGTGGGTGGCAGCTGGCGTTGTGAAAATGGTCATAGCTATGATGTGGCTAAACAGGGCTACGTGAATTTGTTGCCGGTGCAGAATAAGCGCTCGAAAGACCCGGGCGACAGCAAAGCTATGGTGCAGGCACGGCGGGAGTTTCTGGATCAGGGGTACTACCAACCCCTGGCTCAGGTTCTGGCCGATACAGTGTTCGCACAGGGCGAGCAGGCGGTGCTCGATGCTGGTTGCGGTGAAGGCTACTACCTACGTTACCTGGTTGAGCAGGCGGAACAAAACGGTACTGATTTATGCATGGCCGCTCTGGATATTTCAAAATGGGCAGTGCAGGCTGCGGCAAAACGCGATAAACGCCTGAGCTGGATGGTCGCTTCCAATAACTCTATTCCACTGGACGATAACAGTGTCGATACCATTTTGTGCGTGTTTGGCTTCCCTGTCGAAGCTGAATTTAAGCGAGTTCTAAAGCCCGGCGGGCGGCTAATTATGGTAGACCCGGCTGGTGATCACCTAAAAGAGCTAAAAGCCATTATTTATTCTGAGATAAAAAGTAAAAATGAGACCTTACCGATAACCGCCTCCGAATTTGAACTGATTTCCGAACAACGAGAGACTTTTCCGGTATCACTGACATCGAATGAAGCCATAAAAGATTTACTGACTATGACTCCGCACCTATACCGAAGTAACGCTGAAGGGCGTGAAGAAGCGAAGAGGCTCGAAGCTCTTGATTTGACGGCGGATATTTGGATACGTGTTTTTAGCTACTCAAACGAGTATCCGATAACTACAAAGAGAAGAACTACTGGAGGCGTGGTATGAATACTTTAGAAATTGATCGCCATCCTGTTGCAGTGAATGTATCTGTTACCGAGGCAACGCTTGAAGTCGAGTTGGCTGATGGGCGTAAAATTTCTGCACCTATAGTCTGGTTTCCCCGTTTGGAAGCCGCCTCAGAAGAAGAGCGTAGCGATTGGCAACTATTGGGAAATGGTCAGGGCATCCATTGGCCGCAACTGGATGAAGATATTAGTGTGCGAGGGCTTTTAAGCGCCTAAAACATGCGAGCAGTTATCCATTCGACAATAATCACAATATCTAAGGCTGAATGGAACTCTTTATTTGGGAGTGATTACCCTTTTACTTGTTACGATTTTCTGCTGGCACTTGAACAGGGTGGCAGTCTTGGGCTGCAGCGCGGCTGGTTGCCGCAATATGCTGTTGTTTATGATGATAATGACACCATGGTTGCGGCTATGCCGTGGTTTAAGAAAACGCATTCCTATGGTGAGTATCTGTTCGACTGGGCCTTCGCCGAAGCCTTTGAGCGCTATGGTTTTCAATATTACCCCAAGCTGATTAACGCCATACCTTTTACCCCATGTCAGGGACCGCGTTTGGCTATTAGCGAGGGTGTTAACCGCGGCGAAATGTTGTCCATTATTGAGTCGGAGTTGTTAAAGCAACATGACGTCAGTAACTTGCAGAGTTTGTACGTTGAACCTGACTTGAGCCATGCTTTCGCCGACGAAGGTTGGTGGCAGCGTTTTGATATCCAGTTTCTCTGGCAGAACCGGGACTACGGCAGCTTTGATGATTTTTTAGCGGCTCTGGTGTCGCGTAAGCGTAAGACGATTCGCAAAGAGCGGCAGAAAGTATCAGAACAAAATGTGCAAATGCGAACCCTGCAGGGTAATGAGTTAACTGCGGAGTTTTGGCAGCAATTTACTCTGTTCTACCAGCGTACTTATTTAAAACGTTCGGGGCATGGCGGCTATTTAACCCCTGCTACCTTCAAGCTCTGGGCTGAACATTTAGCCGATTATATTGTGGTATTCGCTGCCTACAAAGACGACAACCTGCTGGCTGCTTCTTTGTGTTTTAAAGGAGAAGATACACTTTACGGACGCTACTGGGGCTGCCGGGAAGAGCTTGAATTTCTGCACTTTGAAGCCTGTTATTATCAGGGAATTGAGTTTTGCATAAACCACGGGCTACAGTATTTTGACGCGGGCGCTCAGGGTGAGCACAAATTGCATCGTGGTTTTGAGCCTGTTCTGCGCGAAGGCTTTTACCGTTTTATGGAGGCGCCTCTTAGCGACGCCATTGAGCAGTATTGTCAGGATGAACGCAGTGCGTTACGCGAACACCTGAAAACACTGCAAACCTATTTGCCTTATAAAATTAGCAATTAATATAACGGCCATACCAGCAGTATCATGACCAGCGCAACCGCCGACACCAGCAGAGACAACGGCAGGCCAAGCCGCCAGTAGTCGCTAAAGCTGTAACCGCCCGGGCCCATAACCAATATATTCGACTGATGGCCTATAGGAGTTAAGAAAGGCACCGCGGCGCCAATAGCAACGGCCATTAAAAACGGATCCATACTGGCACCAAAGCTGCTCGCCATACTAATGCCAATAGGTGCCATAAGTACTGCTGCCGCCGCATTATTGACAATGTTGGACAGCAGCATAGTCACTATTAGCAGTAAACCCACCGCAACAAAGTCGGGCGACCCCTGGCTGATGTAAAGCACTGCATTAGCAATGGTGTCGGCGGCACCGCTGCGCTCCAGCGCGGAACCCAGTGGAATGGTTGCGCCCAGCAGAACAATAATAGGCCAGTCTATGGCGTCGTAGAGCTCTCGCAGAGGCAAAATATTGGTAATAACCATAAGGCCTGCTGCCAGTGAGAAAGCAACCGGCACCGAGATAAGGCCGAGTGCTGCTGCCAGAATTGCTGCCGAGAATATCCCCAATGGCAGGATCAGCTGTTTTGGTGAGCCCAGTCGCAAGCTACGTTGAGCTAGAGGGAAGCAGCCAAAGCGCTGAAATACGTCATTAAGCACTTCAGCGTCGCCCTGCAGTAATAAAACATCACCCGGCTTAAAGCGAATATTCGCCAGTTTTGTTCCCAGCTTTTGGCCCTCGCGGGCAACGCCCAGTACATTAATACCGTAGCGGCTGCGTAATTTTATGTCGCCAGCCGAGCGGCCGATAAGGCGTGAATCGTGCCCGACAATCCCTTCAATAACGGTAATGTCGTCGGACTTTAAAAAGCGCTCGTCAATTTCTTCCTCGGCGTTAAGCTCAAGCCCTGTTCCGTCAATAACTTGCTGAATGGTCTCCGCGTTGGCTTCAACTATTAATACATCCTCAGGTTTCAATCGCAAGTATCGGGCCGGTGCAGACCAGCGCTTTTCGCCACGTTGTAGTGCAACAATTACAAAGTCCTCTTCGCTACGGTTTTCCAGCTCATAGAGAGTTTCACCAACAAAGTTAGAGCCTTCAGGTACATAGAGTTCGGTCAGGTAGCTACTGACATCGTAAAGTGACTGCGATTTGGATTTCCCAGCTTTTTCTGGCACCAACCAGTGACTTAGCAGCCACATAAAGAGTAAGCCCGCGATGGCGATGCTGAGACCAACCGGAGTAAATTCAAAAATACCGAAAGACTCACCCATAGCCTCGCGACGAATATCGGCAATAATAATGTTCGGCGGCGTACCCACCATAGTAATAGTGCCCCCCAGTAAGGAGCCAAAGGCCATAGGCATTAACACTTTGGAGGGGTTATTGCCACTGCTGCGGGCGAGTTGAAGGGCGACTGGTATCATTATCGCCATGGTGCCTGTATTGCTGATAAAAGCTGAGCAGATCGTAGTGACTGAGGTCAGGGCTATCATCTGTAACCAGCGTTTATCGCCTATGTTTTTCATAGCCGATGCCAGTGCATCGACAACGCCGGAGCGCCAAAGTGCCTGGCTAATAATCAATACCGCCGCAACAGTAATGACAGCAGCGTTACCAAAACCACTGAACACCTCGGCAGTTGGAACCAGACCAAGAATAGCCGCGGACAATAGCGCCATCATGGCAACCAGGTCGTAACGCCATTTATCTATGACGAAAAGCACCAACATGGCGACTAAGATTATTCCAATAAGCCATTGATCCAGCATGTAACAGGTACCGTTTAGTGTTTAAAGGTTGAAGATTGCACAGTGTTGGGTTTGAAGCAATAGCGTCTATACTGATAAATCAGTTGGATATGCCATTGCGGTAGCCTGACATTCATGTCAGGTGAGATATCGTTCCTGACGTAAACGTCAGCCTACTGTAATGTCAGGATACGAAATTATTTACGGAGGCCATAAAATGAAATACTTAAGCTTAACAAGTGCGGTAATCATTGGCCTGGCGGGAGTAAGCAGTGCGCCGGCTAACAGCGATGACCACAAAGACAGTGGACTGGCTAAAGCGGAAATTCAGGAGTGGCAGGTTCCCTGGGAAGACTCTCGACCCCGTGATCCCTGGGTACATAATGACACTGTCTGGTTTGTGGGTCAGGGAAGTGATTACGCGGCAACATTTAACCCCGAAACCGAAGAGTTTAAACGCTACGATCTACCCGATGGAGCGGGTCCGCATACTGTTATTGTCGATGATCGTGGCGCTTGGTACACCGGCAATCTTATGAACCATATTGGCTTAATTGATCCGGTTTCAGGCGACATTAAAAAGTTTGAATTACCCGGAGATGGAATGCGCGACAGCCACACCATGGACTTCACTAGCGATGGCAATATTTGGTTTACGGTGCAGGGCGGTAACCAAATAGGCTTTCTGGAAACAGATGACGGTGAAATAGAACTTTGGGATGTGCCCACGGATTCGGCCCGGCCTTACGGTTTAATTGTTGAAAACGACAAACCCTGGGCAACGCTCTTTGGTACCAATAAGTTGGCGACTGTTGAAAGCGGAAAGCTGCGGGAAATTGAGCTTGAACGGAAAGACAATAGGCCACGCAGGCTTGGTATGACTGACGACGGTACCATCTGGTACGTCGATTATAATAAAGGTTACGTGGGTAGCTACGACCCGGCTAGCGGTGAGAATAAAGACTGGCGGGCACCAGCTGAAGAAAATTCACGGCCTTATGGTATGGCGGTGGATAAACGTAATGACGTCTGGTTTGTAGAGACCGGTGTGCAGCCAAACCGGCTGGTGGGCTTCGATACCGAAACCCACGAGTTTTCAGAGCCAATTGAGCTGGAGAGTGGCGGCGGTACTGTTCGTCATATGTTCTATGATGAAGCTACCGATTCCATTTGGTTCGGTACCGACGCCAACACCCTGGGAGTGGTTCGTCTTCAGTAGCCAGGTTACATAGGCAGAACTTCTAATACGGCAACGTAAGAGCCCTGGCGTTTGGTAGCCGGGGCTTCGCCGTTGTCGTCAGCGTATTCTGCTTCTAACCAGTACATGCCTGGTTCATCCAGAGTGAAGGTGACTTCGCCTTTCTCGTTGGTCGTTAACTTGGTTGGTTGTGCCTGATCTCGGTAACGCTCACCGCCTTTTACCAAGAAAATTTCAGTTCTCGCTGCTGCGGCACCGTCAATATTGAACTTAAAGGTAATGTTTTCACCAGTGTATAAATCGTTCGGGTGGGTCACTGGTTCAAGTTCCAGACCTTTACCTGTTGGACCCAGGGTGTCATAAGTTGGTGCACCAGAAGTTACAAATGTTTCAACTCGACGTGAGCGCTCACTAACTTCTAACTCTTTAGCGTCCTGAGGCACTTCTTTGTAGAAGTCTTCATTGGTTTTTTGCGCACCACGTGGTGGCCAGTATTGGCGTTCACCTTCGTCATCTATCCAGCGCGCAGATAACCCTGAACTGGCTGAATAAATGGTGTAAGTGCCTTCTTTTTCCAGTTCAATATCAAATACCGAGCGGTATTTGCCTTTATGACCATTCTCCAGAGTCACATCGGAGCCGTCTGGCGCCATGGCTTTTACGTAATCCAGGCTAAGCGGGTAGTGATCTGGATAAAAAATGCCATTGGCTATAGCGGCATCAAAAGTCACCCATTCTGAGTCGCCGGAAACGACGGTGGCGCTGGGTTTAATCCAGACCCGGTGAGCTTCACTGCTGGTGCTGGCAAATAAGGTCAGCACAGCCAGGCTGGTTGTAAGTACAGAAGATAATTTCATGATTAAGGCTCCAGTTTTAATGACACTCGGCCAAGCTCGTGCTCGCCGGTCTCTGAGATGGATATTGGGCTATCGATAGGTAAAGACAATGGCAGGCGCAGCATTTCGCGACCGCCGACTTCGCGCGCGGCTTCTACATACAAGTAGTACTGGCCGGGCTCAAGTTCCGGTAATTTGGTTAATAAAGGCGTTAAATCCACCTTGTGAGTGCCGGGACGTCGGGTTGCGCCGGATACACCGTCTATAGGCATGTCAGCCATGCGGCCGCTACGACGCCACCACTGGCGTATGTCTTTAAGCCACTTTTCGCCTTCGCTATCTTTTAGGTTAACGTCGTACCAGACTGCAATATCAGCTACCCGTTGGCTACGTTCATTTGCCAGCCATACCGCCAGGTAAGGTGCGTGATATTCAGCCACTGACAGGCGGGGAATTTCGACGTTGAGCTCGTTTTCAGCAGCATGTGCTGATCCCATAACGGCGAACAAAGGAATGATGAAGCCAGCCAGAACCAGTGGCCAGGTGGACTTGCGCCCCTTACTGTATTTTTTCAAAAGTAATAACCCCGTAATTGTGAATAAAATGCTGGCAACGGCAAATACGTCAATGAAAAGACTCCAGAGAAAACCGGTGTTGCGGGCTTTGTGGAGGTCATTGAAATAGGCTATCCAGCCGCGATCGGTGGTTTCCGAATAAAAAGCACCACTGGTTAAATCGACGCTGAACCAGCTGTCCCCGCCAGGGCGAGGCATGGCGACGTACAATTCGTAGTCACTCCATTCGATTTCGGCATTTGAACTGATGCTGTTTTGCGTCTTATCTTCGTACCAGCGGTGGAAAAAAGTTGGTAGAGCGTCATTCCCTGAAGCATTCGCCAACCGGTCCAATTCCGTTTGTGGGAGAGAGCTTTCATGGCTTTCGACGCTGGGTGCGGATTCTATCCAGCCAGCATGGTTTAGCGTTATACCGGTGACTGAAAACAACAACATGCCAATGAGGCAAACGGCAGAGCTTATCCAATGCCAGTCTTTTAAAGACCACCCTCTGCGGCCACCCGAACGTCGAGCCATTAACTTTTCTTCCTTTACAAACAACAGTGCATGTATCTTATATAAAAACCGTTCTCATTTTCAATAGTTAATGATAAAAATTCTCATTTAGATTTAGTTTTTTTATGTTATTATGCGCACAAAATCGCCAATGAGGAATTGTTATGAGAAGTATCATTGCGGAAAAAGTGACTCAGGTACGCCACTGGAACGATACCCTGTTTAGCTTTAGAACCACGCGTCAGCCAAGCTTTACCTTCGAAAACGGTCAGTTTGTAATGATGGGACTGCAACTGGAAGACAAGCCGCTGCTCAGAGCTTACAGCATTGCCAGCGCAAACCACGAAGAAGAGCTTGAGTTCTTTAGTATTAAAGTGCCGGACGGTGCCTTAACGTCACGCCTGCAACATATTAAGGTGGGCGACGAAGTGGTGTTGTCGACACGCCCTACAGGCACGTTAGTACCGGGGCACTTACTACCCGGCAAAAACTTGTACTTGCTCAGTACCGGTACCGGTTTAGCGCCTTTTATGAGTGTTATTAAAGACCCCGACATTTACGAGCAGTACGATAAAGTCGTGTTGGTTCACGGTGTGCGTTGGGTTTCTGAGCTGGCATATCAAAAAGAAATTTCTGAGATTCTGCCAAACAACGAATACTTTGGTGACTGGGTGCGGGAAAAACTCATTTATTACCCGACAGTTACCCGCGAGCCATTCCGTGATGAAGCGCATCAGCAACGTATTACCGATTTGCTGGAGTCTGGTACCTTAACCAAAACCATTGGTATGCCAGATCTGAACCCTGAACACGATCGCTTTATGTTGTGCGGTAATGACGCTATGCTTCAAGATCTGATGGTTATTCTCAATGAACGGGGCTTTAGTAAAGCAACATCGCGTAAGCAAGGCAGCTACGTGATTGAGCAGGCCTTTATTGAGAAGTAGAGAGTATTGAAAAATAAAGAGTATTGAGAAGTAGAGAGTATTGAAAAATAAGCAGGTGTATGACCCAGGAGCAAAGTAAAAAAGCACTAGTGGTAGAAGGTGGCGCCATGCGCGGTATCTTCGCCGCTGGTGTGCTGGACGGCTTTCTTGAAACCGGACAAACCAACTTTGATTTTGCAATTGGGGTGTCGGCAGGTTCAACCAACCTGATTGGTTTTCTTGCCGGCGACCACGGACGTAACCGTAAAATTCTCTTGCAGCATGCGCTACAGCCCGAGTTTTTGAACTGGCGACGCTTTTTAAAAGGCGGACATTTTTGCGATGTGAGCTGGCTTTGGCACGCTTCGTTTGAACAAGTACCACTGAATACCCGTCATTACCTGGAGCAGAACCGGCCTTTATACGTTGTAACGACTAATGTCGATACAGGGTTTCCGGTGTATACCCGGGTGACAGCCGATAACTTACACGAACTATTTCCTGCTTCTTGCGCTATTCCGCTGGCTTATCGTGAGTTTCCGGCCGTTGGTGGAGCGCCTATGACTGATGGCGGGCTGGGTGACTCTATTCCGGTAATTAAAGCCTATGAAATGGGTGCGCGGGATATAACCGTTATTTTGTCCCGGCCGCGAGGTTTCCGAAAGAAGATAAGACCCCTGCCTAAGTTTACTAAGCGTTTTTTTAAACACCATCCTGCCTTATTTGACGCAGTAGCCCGCCGCTCGGCCGTTTACAATGACGCTATTAACTTTATTGATAACCCTCCTGCGGACTGTAAAATGACCGTTCTGGCTCCGCCGGAGGATTTTCCGGTAGGACGTTTCACTCAGGATAAAAAGCTGCTGGAGCAAGGTTATGAAATGGGAAGAGCCGCCGCATTGGCAACAAATTCTGCGTGATGTCCGTGCCTGTGCCTTATGTGAACCAGAGCTGCCGCTTGGTGCCCGCCCCGTTGTTCAGTTGCACCCTAAAGCCAGAATTCTAGTTGCCGGACAAGCCCCCGGAAAGCGCGTTCATGCCTCCGGTAAGCCTTTCGATGACCCCAGTGGCGACAGGCTTCGTCAGTGGATGGGCATTGATAAAGACACTTTTTACAATGCCGAAGAACTGGCTATTATTCCTATGGGCTTTTGTTATCCGGGCACTGGTAAGTCCGGTGACTTGCCGCCCCGCCCCGAATGCGCGCCCACCTGGCGCGAGCAAATACTGCAACAGCTACCCAATTTAGAATTAACACTGGCTATTGGTCAATACGCGCAACAGTGGCATTTGCAGGAACCTAAGCGAAGCCTGACCGAACGTGTCAGAGACTGGCGAAGTTACTGGCCGCAGTT
The DNA here is from genome assembly GCF_004362265.1 of Idiomarina sp. 017G. Taxonomy (NCBI): domain Bacteria; kingdom Pseudomonadati; phylum Pseudomonadota; class Gammaproteobacteria; order Alteromonadales; family Idiomarinaceae; genus Idiomarina; species Idiomarina sp. 017G. The sequence continues at coordinate 70,766 of NZ_SNWT01000010.1, forward strand.
ATTACCATTACCTCATCCGAGCCCCCGCAACAATATCTGGATGAAGCGTAACCCCTGGTTTGAAACTGAGGTTATTCCGGAATTAAGACAAAGAGTGAAAGAACTGCTTTGACTTTTACAGGGCAAGTCGATAATTTTAGGGGCTTAACTTAAACGCGGCGGGCACGGATAACCCTGATGAAATTACGACAATGGCGCATCTGGCACCGCTGGTTATCTCTTCTTTTTGGCCTGCAGTTAGTGGTATGGAGCATTAGTGGCGCCTATATGGTGTTCTTTGATTTAAGCTTCATTCACGGCGACCATCTGGTGAAAAAGCTTGAACAACCTATAGCTGATAACGCGTTAACTTCGCCGGTAAGCTGGGTATTAGAGCAACATCCGCAAGCCACCTCGGTGCGTCTTATGCGCCAGTGGGTAAAGGGCTCTTTGCAGACGGTTTATCGCGTTGAAAGCCAAACCGGTACGCAATTACTGAACGCCGAATCTTTGGAGCCGGTCACACTTGATCGCATGGATATTGGCTATATTGCGCGTCAACACTACACCGGTAACGAAGAGACAAAAGCCCAGGTTAGCTATATCGAAGACCGGCCGCCGGGTGAACTTAACCCCGCTTTGTTACCCGTATGGCGAGTAGACTTTAATGATTTGGCCGGTGCTACCTTGTACTTCTCGGCGACAACCGGGGAGCTGGTGACCAAACGGCATAACTTCTGGCGACTGTTCGACTTTTTCTGGATGCTTCACATAATGGATTACCAAGACCGAGTGGATATTGAAACCTGGTGGTTAAAGGCGTTTAGCATAGCGAATATACTTTTTGTGATAACAGGCATGGCTCTGCTTTACTTCCATTTCCGGCCGCGCAGAAGAAGCAGGCAAGCGGCATGAGGTTTATGCGTAAGCTGCATCGCTGGCTGAGTTTGGTCATTCTTATACAGGTGCTTATCTGGCTGGTCAGTGGCCTGTACTTCGGCTGGGTGGGTCACCAGAGTCTGGCTGCTCATGACTACTTCCAAAGTATTCCGACAACTCCGGTCGGGCCTGTTTTTTACCCTGAAAACGCCCTAATTGAGCGCTTCGATAACATTAAAAGTGTGGAAATACGCTCAATTTCGGAAACGGCTCAGTACCTGGTTCTGACAGTTGATGGCTCCAGACATTATGTGAATGCCCAGACCGGCGAGCGCTGGCAAACCTCCGCGCCGCTGGTCGCAAAACTGGCACGACAAAGCTATAACGGACCAGGCTCGGTCAAAGAAGTACAGGCTGTAACGGGCAGTGATGAAATTATTGACTGGAACAAGCCCGGTTATAGAGTCACTTTTACCGATGACATTCATACGCGAGTGTATGTTGACGCTGCCTCGGGTGAAGTGGTCAATCACCGCAATAACAATTGGTGGCTAAGTGACTGGATGTTTCGTTTACACTTTATGGACTACAGTGGCGAACGCGATTTTAACAGCTTACTGAACATTATTGCCGCTACCATCGCGTTATGGTTTAGTTTGTCAGGCTTAATTTTACTCGGGCGCAGCTTAAAACACCGGCAGTTATTTTAAAAAAGCTGCCAGTTACCACCAGCGCCCGGTTCTACGACAATAGCTTTTGTAAGTTTCACCAAAAGTTTCGGTTAACATACGTTCTTCCGGCAGAATTTGAAAGCGGTGCATATAGGCGACATACAACGCCAGCCCCCACAAAGAAAAGACACTTCCCAGAAAAACGCCCCAGGCCATAAGCAAAAAGAAAAAGCCTAAATACATGGGGTTACGCGTTCGTTGGTATATTCCGGTAGTGACAAGTTCGGTGCTTTTGTTCGGAGCGCGGGGGTCTACCGTAGTTTGTGCTCTGCGAAACCCAATAACGCCTAACAAGGGCAGCAAGACTCCTAATACCAATAGAAAAATAGCTGCGGCGCGCTGGCCGACATAAAATTGGTTAAAGACCTGCGTATAGTGAGCCGTTAACCACATTAAACCGGCGACTATGGCAACAACCAGCAAAGGTGGTATTTTGAGTTCAAGTGATTTCATGGCAAAGTGGCGCCCCTTTTAGCGAAGACAAGAAATATGACGACCGATACCCATCAGATTATTGAGCAAACCCGGCACTGGGTGCAACAGCTGATTGTAAAGTACAACATCTGCCCTTTTGCACGCCGCGAAGTTGAGCGCAAGAGTATTCGCTATAGTGTAGCCGAAAATCGCAAGCCACAAGCTGTTTTACAGCAGCTGCTGGATGAAGCTAAACACCTGGATACCACACCTGAAACCGAAACCACTCTGCTTATTCTGCCGTCGGGGTTTGAAGGGTTTTACGAATTTCTGAATTTGGTTGATGTAGCCGATGCTTTGCTTATTGAGGAAGGCTACGAAGGCGTGTACCAGCTGGCGCATTTTCACCCCGACTACTGCTTTGAGGGCGAGCCCCAGGACGACCCGGCAAATTATACCAACCGTGCCCCGTATCCAACTTTACATTTATTGCGTGAGGCCAGTATTGAAGAGGCTCTGAGAGATTATGACGACCCTGAATCGATTCCTGAGCGCAATATTGAATTTGCCCGACGTAAAGGTGCTGGATTTTTTAAAGCAATCTTGCCAGTTTAACTTCTGAGTCCTTGCTACACTATTAATTATAGTAACAATTGTTAATTGCAGACCGCTCTGTCGAACCATAAAGTGATGAGGCGTCATGACAAAACATCATATTACTCATAGAATTATTGAACAGCTACCAACTATGGTGGCTTATGTCGACAGAGACAGGCTTTTTCGCTATGTAAATACGTCGTATGCGGCGTTCTTTGACCTGACCCCAAAGGAAATGCTTGGCAAGCCGTTAACCGACGTACTGAGCGAAGAGTCTTATCAACGTATAAAGCCCAATCATGATCATATTTTTGCCACCGGCGAGAAAATGGAGTTTTCAGATTCTGTCACTTTTCGCAACGGACATAAGTGCTTCTTAGATATTCGCTACCTTCCTGAAATTGATGAGCAAGACAATGTCATTGGTATCTATGTGCTTATTGAAGATGTCAGTGACTATTATGCGTCGGTTGATGTTATGCGCACGATTCATGAAGTTATCCATAAGCGTGGACGGCGCATTGACCCTGCTTCTATTGATGAGCTGTTAAAAGTGGGGGTTGAATATTTAGGTGTTGATATAGGAACTGCCAGCTCCATTCAAAACGGCACTTATACCATTGAGTGGGTGCAAACCGCGAAAATGGACTTTTCGGCCGGAACGCAGCTGCCGCTGGCAACCACCTATTGTTCCGTTGTGCTTGAGGCTAACCATCTAATTTATACCAATGACGCGTCAAAAGACTCACGCTTTAAAGAGCACGCGAGTTATCAAACTTATGGTTTGGAGACTTATATAGGTACGCCACTTATTATTAATGATCAGGTATGGGGGATTTTGGGTTTCGCCCGTAAAAGCAAAAGAGCAGAGCCTTTTACTGAGCTGGAAATTGAAATGGTGCGAATGATGGGCACCGCACTGGAGACTGTTATTGCGGAACAGAAAGTTCGCTCCGATTTAATCCGCCAGCGCGACGATATGGCACTAATTGCCTACACCGATGCGCTAACCGGATTAAAAAATCGCTCAGCTGGTATGGAAATACTTGAACAGAGCCTGGTTCGGCAACATGGAGGGCAGGGGTTTGTCGTTTCGGTTATCGACTTTGACCACTTTAAAACCATTAATGATACCTATGGCCACGATATTGGTGACAAAGTATTAATTGCAGGCTCTGAAGCTATGTCAGCGGCGGTTCGTAGCAGTGACAGTGTGGTTAGAGTGGGTGGCGAAGAGTTTATGGTGGTACTTGCTTATGCCGACCATGAAAGTGCCGTACAGGTATTGGAAAGGGTGCGAGCGACCGTTGAGGAAACGGTAGTTACCCTGGATTCAGGCGAAATCATTAATCCGACGGTCAGTATCGGTGCGTCAGAAAGCTGCGCTGATGATGATGTTTCCAGTATCTACAGAAGAGCGGATCAGGCGCTGTATAAGGCTAAGCGAGAAGGTCGTAACCGTGTTGTCTGGGCCAGTGAAAGCGATGTTTAAACTTATTATGAAAATAACTTGGTAAATGGTTTGACTCGCAGTGTAATAAGCGTAGACTGCGAGGGGTCGGATAGATAGAAAGACAGTTAGTTAAAAAACTCCACTTCGTTGACCTATTATTATTAATACCATCGTCCTGTAGTTCTAAGTTCTTATTATTACCCGCACCATCGGTCTAAATGACCACATACTTAAAAGTTACAGGAAGATATATTATGTCAGAGAAAATTACTGGTTCAGTAAAATGGTTTAACGAAGCAAAAGGCTTCGGTTTCATCGAACGTGAAAACGGCGCAGACGTTTTCGCACATTTCAGCGCTATTTCTAGCGACGGTTTCAAAACCTTAACTGAAGGCCAGCGCGTTGAGTTCGCAGTAACTCAAGGCCCTAAAGGTCCTCAGGCTGAAAACATCGTAGCGCTTTAATTACGCGCCTCGAAGTCTAAAAGGGCAACCCTCGGGTTGCCTTTTTTTGTGCCTGTAAATCGGTGTAAATGAGCGATCTAAACTAAGCCTTTGTTACGTAAACTCAGACACGAAACACTCATGGAGGTCGATGATGAAAGTAGCAGTGATAGGCGCAAATGGAAAAATTGGTCAGCATTTAGTTGAACAGATGCAACACGCAAAAAAACATGAAGTGATTGCAGTAGTGCGTAAGGAAGAGCAGCAAAAAGCCTGGGAAGGCCGCGGAGTAACGGCCAAATTGGGTGATTTAGAAGGCCCCGTCGCAAAATTGGAAGAGCTGCTTCAGGGCGTTGATGCCGTGGTATTTACGGCAGGTTCTGGTGGAAGCTCTGGTGACGACAAAACCTTATTAGTCGACCTGGACGGTGCAGTGAAAACCATGGAAGCAGCGGAATCTGTGGGCGTAAAACGTTTTGTTATGGTCAGTGCCTGGCAGTCGAACAACCGTGAAAACTGGGCTGAAGCTCTGCTTCCTTACTATGCCGCCAAGCATTACGCTGACCGCGAATTAATGCGCACCAAACTCAACTGGACCATTGTACGTCCGGGGGCCTTAACCGACGAAGAAGCCACCGGTAAAGTGGTTGTTGGTGAATCGTTGGCACCGGGGTCAATCCCACGCGAGGATGTTGCCAGTGTGCTACGTCGTTGCCTGGATGAAAGTGGCACTGAGATGAGAGCTTTCGACCTAATGGCTGGCGAAAGCGAAGTTGATCATTCGTTACAGTCGATGAAAGAAATGGCTTAGCACCTCAATAGTCCGTTCAGTTTTCGCCGGTATGTTGTCTTTAATAGGCAACACGGCGTGTACACTGTACGGACTGCCTTCCCACTCTGGCAACAAACGCAGTAAGCGCCCACTCTCAATGTAATGTTTAATTTCCGGCTCCGGAAGTAGCGCATAGCCAACACCATCTAGCGTCAACTGGACTACCGTCTGCATGTTGTTCAGCAGCACCTTAGGCTTGGGGAAATCCTTGTTGGGTAAGCTGGGTATGTGCCCAATAAAACAACCTTCGGGTAAATCTTTAAAGCTTTTTATCAAGTTTTTAGCCGCAGGATGCTCAGCAGCAATACAAGGGATCAGGTGCCAGTCAGCCAAATGCCTGGCGTATAAGGTTGAATCGGCTAGCGGACCAATGCGAATTGCCAAATCTGCCCCCGAGGTAATGAGGTCAATAGGCTCATCGGTCATATGCAGCTGAAAGCTCACGTTAGTAAACTCTTGCTGCAGCTGTTTTAAAGGTTCGCTTAGCAAACCTCCGCCAAAACCCACGGGCGCAATAATTTTTATTTGCCCCTGCGGCTGATTCGTCAATTGATCCCAGCGCTCTTGGTTTTTCGCTGCAATAGACAACATGTCGAGGCACGATTGATAAAAAACCTGACCAGCTTCGGTAAGTGAAAGCGAACGGGTATTACGGTGAAAAAGCGAAATTCCGTTGTCGTTTTCCAGTCGCTGCAACTGCTGGCTAATAGCGGACACTGTCATATGCAGTTCATTTGCAGCGGCACTCATACTGTTGAGTTCTACCGTACGGGTAAAAGCTTTTAATGATCGAATCATTTTCGGATTCATGTTTTAAGTCCTGCTAAAGAAGCTTTCAATATTTTTGAAATTGCTGATTCCATGGTACCAGTTAAAATCGCTAATGAAAATAATTCGCATTTATAATTCATTAGGGGATGAACATGAATTGCAGTATCAGCGGCTTAAAATTGAGCATTTTAGCATTAACTGTAGCATCAGCAGTAGGCGTGGCTCAGGCTCAGGAGCAAGAAAAGCCTAAAAGAAAACATCATAAACATAAAGATATGGAAGTTATGGTGGTAACGGCGTCAGGTGTTGCTCAGCATTTGAAAGAAGCGCCCGCTTCAATCTCCGTTATTGACAGAAGAGAGCTTTCTCAGCGTTTTTATAAAGACTTAACCGACGCCATGACTGACGCCCCGGGCGTTATCGTGACCGGCGGAGGTGATCGCCAGGATATTAGCCTGCGTGGTATGGGTGCCGACTACACATTGATTTTGGTCGACGGCCAGCGCCAGAGCTCGCGTGAAACCCGTCCAAACAGTGATGGCCCCGGCGTTGAAGGTGCCTGGACACCGCCGCTGGCGGCAATTGATCGCATAGAGGTTATTCGCGGACCTATGTCGTCTCTCTACGGTTCGGACGCAATAGGCGGTGTTATCAATATCATTACCCGTAAAACACCGGAAGAATGGCGCTCGGAAATTCGCGTTGATGGCACCTTGCAGGAACGTTCAGAGTCAGGCAACAGTTACCAGACCAACTTGTTCACCTCCGGCTCGTTAATTAAAGACACTTTGGGCATTCAGTTGTCGGCCGGTTATACGCGTCGTCTGGAAGATGAAATTGTTTCTGGCTACCGGGATAAAACCGCAGAAGACGCCGACTTAAAACTGGCTTACACACCAAACCGCAACCATGAAATTTTGTTTGAAGTGGGTACAGCTCAGCAAAGCATTGACGCTTCTGTCGGCAAAACCATTGAGCCGCTGGCGCCGGGCGAGGAATGCGGTCGTCGTGGCTGCCCGGAGTCATCAACCACTGAATATGATAATACCAGCGTGTCCATTGCCCATAATGGTCAGTGGGGTATGGTGGGCGCCCGCAGTTATTTAAAGCGCGATGAATATGAAAACAAAGCGCGTATTATGACCATTAAAAACACCGATTTTCAGAGTCACTGGAACGTACCACTGCTTGAAGAGAGCTCTATGAATCTTGGCGTGGCGTACCAAAAGGAAGAGCTGGAAGATTTAACCAGTAACCAGATAAGTGATCGTAACCGCATTGAAGGCTCGCAATGGTCCGCCTTTGCAGAAACCGCCTGGCCAATATTCAATGACTTTAACCTGACGACTGGTGTTCGTTACGACGATGACGACATTTTTGGTGGACACTGGAGCCCGCGAGTGTACGGTGTTTATACTCTAAGCGATGCCACAACCATTAAAGGTGGTGTTTCTACCGGGTTCCGTGCGCCAAGCCTGCGTGAAACAACCGCTGACTGGGGACAAGTCAGCCGCGGCGGTAACGTTTACGGTAACCCGGATTTAGAAGCTGAAACGTCGACCAACTACGAGTTAGGGTTATACACAGACTGGGGACGTCGTAGCTCAACCTCAATTACCGTGTTCTACAATGAGTTTGACGACAAAATCACCCGGGTAGACTGTCCTGAAAGCATTTGCGATGCAGGGCCTAATCAATTTGGCTCTATGCCAACCACCCGAATTAACATTGATGAAGCCGTTACTCGCGGTATTGAAATGACTTTAAGTACGCATTTCAGCCGGGAGTGGTCACTGAAAGGTAACTATACCTACACCGACTCTGAGCAAAAATCGGGTGAATATAAAGGTGAGCCATTAAACCAGCTACCTAAGCACTTAGTACAAACCTCACTGAACTGGAAGCCAGGTAAGCGCTGGAACAGTTGGTTGCGTGTGCATTATCGTGGTGAAGAGAGCCAGCCGACAACCGGGCCTTCACAGGGCTCTCTGGTCGCGCCGTCTTATACACTGGCGGATTTTGGTGTGAACTACTTTGTTACGCGTGACTTAAAGCTGGCTGCGGGTGTTTACAACTTATTCGACAAGGAAATTGGTGTAGAAGAGTACGGCTATGTTGAAGACGGCCGACGCTTATGGTTGTCAGCCGCCTATAGTTTCTAAACCCTTATAGAATGTTGTTTAAGGCTATACCGATACCAAAGCGAGTCTGCTTGTGATTGTAGTCAATCAGGCTCTCTCCGTAACCGGTGAAAATTGAGGTATAGCCAATAAACTTCCCGCCAATAGGGAATGTCCAGTTAAGCTCTGCCGACCCTCTGCCGGTATCCACGGCATGGCGGAGCCTGAGAATGTACTCGAAGTCACCATCGTTATAGGCGGTGGTGAATTCATAGTCACCCACGTAATCGGTAATATCCGGGTTGTCGTCACCACTCGATTGCATGGGGTCTGTTTTGGCGTCTTCCTGAAAACGTAACCAGGGTTTCAGCGAGAAAACGAAGCGGCCTTTTTCTACCACAAATTGCATGTAACCGCGGTTCCAGCTGCGTGACAATGGCTGGCTACGCCCATTAGACAAATGCTCTAAACCGAAAACTAACGCGGTATTGGTACCAAAAGGGTGCCAGCCGGTTGAAGTGGCATAAAAAACCTCGGGCATGTAGTTGGTTTCGCGGAATGGTTTAGAAATATTACTGGAATACACCTGCCACCAGGACTGCACGGTTAAGCCAAAAAACAACTGGTCGTCTTCAAACAGCAAACTTTCTTTGTTAAAAGGCACTTTGAAACTTAATTGGAACTTTGCTTCATAGTCTTCCAGGTTCTGCTCGTAACCTTCAACATCGGCATATTGCAGGCGGTTAATGTTGTTCGTGGTAATAACGGGTAATAAATAGTTACGACGGTGCGGTGTTAATACATAAGGGTCAAACTGGGTAACTTGTTCGCTTTTCATGCGGCTGGTTAAAGCACCGGGGTCTTCAACCGCATCGACTTCCACTATATCTTCGTCATTCTCAGCTGACCGCAGTTGTTCTTCGCAGGTAGAGCGAATATCCGCAATGGTGGCGTCAGCCTTAGTGTTGTTCATTTCATCCAGCAGACATTGCTGCATATCAGACAGTTCTTGCGCCTGGACATTAACCGCCGCTAGTGCGGTAACTCCCGATGCAATTATCCAGATCCATTTTTTCATAAGCGCAAGCTTCCTTTATTAAGACTCCTTGTACTATAGCGTAAGAAGGGTGTTTAGATCACACGTTTACAAAATAGGGTCAGAAGAAATTTTTCTGACCCTGCTGATATTTTCCGCTAAAAATTGTGAACAATAGATAGGTTAGCTGTACGACCGCGCAGATTGTACTGGGTCATATCGTATCCGTAGGCTCCGCCAGCCGGATCAAACGGCGGCTGCTCGTCGAACAGGTTGCTGATATTCAGGGTTAGCTGAGTGTCACCAAAACCCTGATAAACCAGCTGCGAGTCAACCTGCCAGTAGCTGTCGACCTTTTCATCTAAACCCGGGTTACTGCTTTGCGTGGCCACCTGCTGCTCATAGCTACTGGTGTAGTTGAGGCTGACGCCCCATTGCCAGTCGCTAATAAGCCAGCGCAGTTGGTTGTTACCTTTCCACTTAGGCAATGCGCCTAATATATTACTGCCAGCGCCGTCAGTAGGTTCCTGACCGGCAACTAAGGCCTGCTTGTATTCTAAAAGCCGTGACCAGGTACTCTGAAACTGAAGCGTCGAGTTGTTTAACTGCACTTGGTAATTCGCATCAATATCGAAGCCGCGGGTGGAACGGGTGCCCTGGTTGCGGTATTGGTTGCTGATAATTTGCAGTCGCCCGGCGTCGTCGCGCTGAATGCGGTCTGCGTACAGGCCTTCATTATTGACAATAAACTGCGCGTTGTCGGGGGCAATAATATCGTCCTGCTCAATTTCGAATACATCGACAGCAATGCTGGCACCTTTTTGCGGAGACCAGATAATACCGGCATTGAGGTTGGTTGAGCGTTCGGCATCGAGTTCAGAGTTACCTGTACGCACTTGCGTGAAACCACGACTCGCGCCCGGATTAATAGGGTCGTTAGGGTCTATAACCGAGCCATAACTGATGGTGTTGCTTTCTGCAATTTCCGGTAGCGATGGTGCACGGAAGCCGCGTGACCACGAGCCGCGCAGAAGCCAATCGTCGCCTAATACATAGTGAAACGCCACTTTAGGTGACCAGGCTGAGCCAAAATCATCATAATGGTCATAACGGCCGGCCAGGTTTACGTTCAGGTTCTCGACAACAGGAACGTCCAGCTCAACAAAGCCTGCCGCAACTTGTCGCTTCCCTTTAACCAGGTTGATAGCCGGGCGCAGCTCGGTGCCCGATAACACTTCCGGTGAAGTTCCCGCATCCATTTCTTCTTCACGCCAGTCGACCCCAAAGGCAACGCTTAGCGGGCCGTTATCTAGCTCTTTTAAAATGGTGCTGGCATTAGCGTTAATGCTGTTTAGCTCGTAAAAGCCCGGACGACGCGTATCAATGCGCAACGCTTCAATGGTTGCCGGGTCATTGTTGCCGTTAAAAAAGTCATATTCGCCGCTGGCCAGCATATCTTCAAAAGTGTAGCGGTTAATAAAGTTATCAACGTACTCGCGCTGGCGGCTTTGTGAATTCAGCACGTTAACTGACCAGTCCCAGTCTAAGCCCCGGTAATTAACACCGGCCAGAAAGCGGTGAAAGTCTTGTTTATTGGCTTTTACGCGCTCGCCTACATCAAAAAAGGTGTATTCAAAAGGTAAGGCCTCTGAACCCGGGTTATCCGGATGCCCGACCGGTAATTCCACCGGAATATCGACTAAACTGCCGGTTTCCTCATTGTAAGCCCGCAGTCCGGCACCGACACTTAACGGCGCGCCAAACACGTGGCTTGAACGGTTATTGCTGTACAGAAAGTCACTGTACGCCTGTATGTCCTCGGTAAGCTGCAAAGTGCCCTGTAGTGAGAACTGGTGTCGCTCAACTTCCGGCTGCAGCGTGTTGTATGGCTGAGCGTTAAAGGCGCACACCTGGCCGTCTGCGCCAGGGGTAAAATCGCTTCGGTCTCTTTTTTCCGAGAGGCCCGGGCAGTTCTCAAAAGCCTGAGGGTTCTGCGGATCACTTAAATAGTTACCGCCCTGCGACGACCAGCCAGCCAGGCGACCGCCGGGTTTGTCGCGAAAGTCACCGGAACGGGTAAAGTCGCGGTCGTCGGCATTTAGCCGCTCGCGGGTCAGGTAGTCGTAGCTGAATGTCAGGTTATAGCCGTCGTCTGCTATGTCGCCAAACCCGCTGATAACGCCCGCACTGTATTGCGTTAATGAACCTTCGCTGGCACCGCCGACACCCGCCCTAAATTGCGTGCTTTGCACGTTGTTGCGCAAAATAATGTTGATAACCCCGGCAATAGCATCCGAGCCATACACTGCGGAAGCACCGTCTTTCAGTACCTCTATGCGCTCAACCGCGCCTAAAGGTAACGCGTTTAAGTCGACAAAGGTATCCTGAGTGCCCAGCGCAAACCCGTAGTTTGAGACCCGCTGACCATTCACCAGAATAAGCGTGTTTTTGGGGCTTAAGCCGCGCAAACCAACCGACGCCGACCCCGCCGAAAAGCTGCTGGTGTATTGCTCGTCGTAACTGTTACCGGTATTCACCGTTAAGTCACGCAGTAAGTCTGTCAGCGTAATTTCACCGCTGGCCGATATGTCGCTGGCATCAATAATCTGCAACGGCGTGGCGTCTTCATTCTGGGCTCGTTTAATGTAGGAACCCGTGACACTAATGCGTTCCAGCTCGGAGCTAGCATCATTGGCTAACAGAGCTGGGGATGCCGATGCAGCGATAAGCCCAGCGGCAACAGTTGATAACGTAAAGAACTTTGATTTCATTAAATACCTCACAAAATGAATGAATAAGACGTTTAGACGTCTAAATGGCTATTTAGCATAAGCGAGATGAGTGGTGGAGGTAAAGGGAAAATTGTTATTTGGGTGGGAAAAGTTTATTTAGCGCCATGGAAGAACACTCGGCGGATAGATATTCACCCACTAATCATGTAGTGAGCGAATAATATCGATAAACATCAATGCTGATCCGGTCATGAAGAGCCATACACCTACCGTTGCATAGCTTGCGAAAGTGGGTAGAAATAGCATGCTTCCAAAGAAGAACGACAAGCTAGCCAAGATTCCTAACGTGTTTTTCTGAAGGCGCTGCAAGAATGTTGCTTTCATACTATGCCTTATTACTTTATGTCGGGTTGGAAACGGAAACTTACCGCAATACGATTCCAGCTATTTATTTGTACTATGACCGCGGTCAATTCAATTAACCCGCTTTCTCCAAAATTGTCCAGTGCCGACTGAAAGACAGCATCTGTGATTTCTACATGGTTGATTAGCGTTAGTGCTTCCGTCCAGGCCAACGCAGCCCGCTCTTCTGCGGTAAAACACGATAACTCCTTCCACGCCGGAAGCACATCTAGCCTTGACTGGAGTTCACCATCAGCTCGGGCTTCATCAGCATGCATTTTCTGACAAAAACCGCAGTGATTTAATTGTGATGCGCGCAGTCTAACGAGATGCAGAAGTTGCGGGGGGAGCTTTGCTGATTCCGGTACATCACCTAAGGCGGTTAAATGAGTCACCAGGCGCGGGCATTGTTTATAAAGTGACGATTGTGAAATTCGGTGTTGCATAATGTCCTCCAAAGAATAACTTCGGATACTTTAGGAACATTCGCTAGTTATCGATTGGAGATTTGCGACATTTTTCTTTGGCGGTATTGCAGTGGCGTTTCCAGGGCTCGCTCACGGAAAGCATTCGTAAAATGCGCTTGATCGAAGTAGCCGCAGGCAAGAGCAATGTCGCTGAGACTGTCTGGCGTCATAATCAAATATTGTCGGGCGGCTCGAATTTGAGCAAAGCCGTGCAGCTGATTTGGGGTAAAACCCAAGTATTTGCGTAATTGCCTTTCCAGTGTGCGTCGACTAAACCCGTTCTGTAAAGCCAGTTGCTGAGGCGGTATTAAAGACGCGGACGCATGAGCCAATAGAGTTGACCACTTACGATTCGGTTCTTGAGCGCGATAACTCAGCGTCAGTAACCAGTTCTGCACAGCCTGTACTTGCTGGTCTGCCGTTAGAGTGGACAGTATGTCCATTAATGGCTGTAAACTTAGTTGTTGAGGAAAGGGTGTGTCGAGTAACTCTATTTCGATGTTCTGCGAAGCATCGAGATCCAGTCCCAGCAGTGCTTTCGCGCCTCCCGGGCGGAACCGTACGCTAATGTGTCTCGTTGATATATCCCAACGATGAGTAACGACCCGAGTATGGTGAAAATAACGAGCATTGATCCGAGTATTACGTATTTCAAAAGTTAAACTGGACCCCGCATCGGGGTACAGTTTTTCTTCAATATGGCGCGAATTGTTCTTCGAGTCGTCAGTAACCCACAAGCACTGAACCCAGCTGGAGAGGCTTGGAAACGGTGAGATCATTTCTAACCCAATATTAGAGAAGCTGGCAGCAGGTATTACGTCAAATTTGCTGTGTGACATGCTGATGACCTTCGAAGTGTACGTGAGTAAATAATAACCGATTGTTTAATAAAACACAGTAGGCTATCGTTGGGTAACAACTTAACAACAAAAGTCTGTGTTATGCGTCATTTTCTAGCGCTATTACTGTGTGTACCCTTAATGGTGTCTGCAGAAACAAAAGAAAACCCTCTTGCTGATATCGCTCCCTATTTTGAACAGGGGCGCATTAATACGTTACTTGATTACGTCAGCAATCCGCAAAACGAAGCGCAAATTTATACCATGCTGGGTCGCTCCGATAAGGTCTATGAGTTCCTGACTAAATATACTGAGAAGAGTCACTGCAAGCTGGATAGCTCGGCCAAAAAAGTGCCAGCAACGCCTTTAGTGAAAAAGCATGTTGCGGATCACCAGGTTGTTATGGTGAACGAAAATCACTTCAACGTGGCTTCAAGAGCGCTGGTAGCCAAGTGGTTGCCTTGGTTTAAAGAGCAAGGATTTACACATGTGGGCTTTGAAGCTTTTGGGCCTGGTGAGAAAGCAGCCACAGAGTTTTATTTTCAGGAGCCGATTATGTCTAACCTCATCCAAAAGGCTGAAGTGTTAGGTTTTAAGGTATTTGGGTACGAGGCAGAAAAGAGCACTCCGGACGACATGGACTTTGCTGAAGGCTTTGCATTCAGAGATAAGCAGCAAGCTGAGAATATCATAGAACAAATAACCCAGGCAGATGACAACGCCCGATTCCTGATATTCGCCGGTTGGGCGCACATTGCCGAAGCACCACTTAAATACCCGGGTGGCAAGTACCGCACAATGAGTGACTTTTTGAAAAACGACCATGGTATTAACCCGCTGACTATCGATACAACAGCCTGCCCGTACAGCGGCGACGAAAATAATCCACTAGCCAGTTATGCGTACATGCAGGATGGCGATATCATCAATGTCGGAAGCGTGCAAAACGTTGATATCCAAATACGGGTACCTAAAGCACCACCAACAACCATCGGCTATTTTAGGAAGGCTCTGGGAGACGCCTATATTCCAAATGAAGCGGACTGGCCTGAGAATACACCCGTCATACTTCAGGCTTACAATACTGATAAAGGCTATGTTGCCGACCGTATTCAGTCCGATGCCGGTGAGCAATTACCACTTTATCTTCCTTCCGGTAATTACCGAGTGACCTTGCATAGTCTCGACGGTGAGCTGATTTGGGAAGACAGGGTAGAGTTGAATTAGTTTTTAGGTTGTATCTATGAGCAGTATTTTGCACATGTAACACCGTAATGTGGATATCGGGAGCTTAACGTTGATCTACGTATGGCACTCACTTTTTATCGAAGAAATTAACATTTGGCCTAAGTTCGCTCTTCAAATGTTCGGACAATTATTTGTTGTTACGGCTGTGGCGATGCTGTGTGTTGGTATTGCTAAAAAGCTGCTGCGTAGAACAAATTTTCCTCGATATTGAGCAACCTTAGTCAAGATTAACCCTCTATTAAGTTTTAGTATTAAACCGCTAAGGGGAGAATTACTTATATGTCGAACTATCAAGGTCGGTTTGAGAAAGTTATTAGTCACATTGAGGCGAATCTGGACGCTGATCTTGATATTGATACGCTGTGCAAGCTTGCGCATTTGTCCAAGTATCACTTTCACAGGCAGTGTTCGGCATTCATGGGAATGTCGGTAATAAAACTGGTACGGTTGCTTAGGCTCAAAAGGGCTGCTTATCAGTTGGCCTACAGAGATCATGAAAGAGTTCTGGATATAGCGCTGGCAAATGGCTACGAGAGTCATGAAGCCTTTTCTCGGGTGTTTAAAAAGCACTTTGATAAAAGTCCATCCGAATTCAGAAAGGCGGCTAATTGGACCCCTTGGCACGAGAAATATGAACCTATATTAATGCTAAGGAAAAATATTATGGATAACGGCACAAAATTTAACGTTGATATTAAAGCGTTTCCCGCAACGTTAATCGCGGTAATGGAACATCGCGGGGCGCCAAGTTTATTGGGGGCTTCGCTACAAAAATTTATTGAATGGAGAAAGCTTAATCATCTCCCGCCAAGCAAAAGTAAGACATTTAACTTGGTTTACGATGACCCGAATGTTACCGCACCAGACGACTATCGACTCGATATCGCCTGCTCTGTCGATAAGCCTGTCGCCGCCAATGACTACGGCATAGTCAACAAAGTTATTCCTGCGGGACGATGCGCGGTGATTAGGCATATTGGTAGCGACGACTCTATCGGTGTGATAGTAAGCTTTCTTTATACCCAATGGCTGCCAAAGTCTAAGGTTGAAGTGCGGGATTTTCCTATTTACTTCGAGCGAGTCAGCTTTTTCCCGGATGTGCCAGAGAACGAAATGATAACCGATATTTATTTACCCATTGAATAAAATATAGTTGTCGGCTAATTAGTCTGATCCCGGTCCGCCTCCTGGCACCAAGCGGAACTAAACAGCACAAGTGATCGCTCTGGCAATCACTTAAACCTCCGACCCACAAGCAAAACCACTACTCCAGGCCCATTGGAAATTAAAGCCTCCCAACCAGCCTGTTACGTCCAGCACTTCGCCAATAAAGTACAGGCCGGGTTGTTTCTGGCTTTCCATGGTTTTAGAGCTGACTTCGTCGACGTTTACGCCGCCTAAGGTGACTTCGGCGGTGCGGTAGCCTTCGGTGCCGTTGGGTTTTAGCTGCCAGCGGTTAAGGTTGTCGGCTATGGCCTGAAATTGTGCGTTAGAGGTGTCGGCCAGTTTGTTGTTCAGCGGCCATTGGTGGCGCTCTGCTAATGCGGTCACCACTCGTTTGGGGAAGTGTTGCTGTAATACGGTATTAAGCTGGGTTTTGGGTTGTTGCTGCTGTTGCGTTTTCAGCCACTCAAAAGCGTCTAAGTCGGGCAGCAGATTAATGGTCACGGCTTCGCCGGGCTGCCAGTAGGAGGAAACCTGCAAAATAGCCGGACCGCTGACGCCGCGGTGGGTAAACAGCATGGCTTCACGGAAATAACCGTCGTGGGCTTCTGCACTGACGGGTACAGCTACGCCGGAAAGCTCGGCAAAGCGGGCCTTTTCGTCGTCCTGCAGAGTAAAAGGCACTAAACCGGCGCGTACCGGCACAATAGAATGCCCGAACTGCTCGGCAATTTGATACCCCAACGGGGTGGCGCCCAATTTGGGCATAGACAATCCACCACAGGCAATAACCAGTTTCTCGCAGCTATAGTCGCCACGGCTGGTTTCAATACGGTAGTTGTCGTCGTAGTCTACTGACACAATCTCGGTGCGTAGCTGAACTTTGGCACCGTGTCGGTCGCATTCGCTCATTAGCATGCGCACAATGTCTTTGGCGGAGTCGTCGCAGAATAACTGGCCTAAGGTTTTCTCGTGGTAGGCAATGCCGTATTCAGCCACCAGGCCAATAAAGTCCCATTGGGTGTAACGGCTGAGTGCCGACTTGCAAAAATGCGGGTTGGAAGACAGAAAGTTTTCGGGGCCGGCGTACATATTGGTGAAGTTGCAGCGGCCGCCGCCGGAAATCAGAATTTTCTTACCTGCCTGCTTGGCGTGATCCAATACCAGTACCGACTTACCACGCTGTGCGGCATGAGCGGCGCAGTGCAGCCCTGCCGCGCCGGCACCAATAATAATCACATCCCAGTTCGACATTATTTTTGCAACTGCTCCAGTACGTACTCGGCTTTGCTTACTTCAAAGGACTTGTCCTCTTCTACAAACACGCCTTTTACCTGGCCGTCGGTAATGATCATAGCGTAGCGCTTAGAACGTATGCCACCGAAGTTACCGGTGTCCATGCTAAGGCCCATTGTCTGGTTGTAAGCGCCGTTGCCATCGGACAATAACCGAACCTTTTCTCCGATCCCTAAAGATTCACCCCAGGCCTTCATAACAAAGGCGTCGTTTACGGCCACACAATTAATGCTCAGAACACCCGCTTCTTTTAATGCTTCGGCGTGTTCTACGTAGCCGGGAAGATGTTTCTCCGAACAGGTCGGAGTAAACGCGCCAGGCACTGAAAACAGTACGTGCGTGCCTTTAGCAAATATCTCTGCCGGGTCGTAGTTTTGAATGCCAAGATCACCTTTGCTGGTCAGTGAACCTGATGGAATTTTATCGCCTTCTTTAATTTGCTGACTCATGAAAACCTCGTTTTATGTAAACATCAAAGCGATGCTTTTTACTCTTAATTTGACTGTTTGGTTCACGCCCGGCCAGAAAAAGTGCGCTGTTCGGGCGCTTAACCACCACCCGATATTTGGCCAGAGCGAGGGCGGGTTCCAGCAGGGTATCGGCGTCTTCGTCACTGCCCACCAACTGCTGGAACATTTGCATGTCTTTTTTTACTTGCGCTTTTTGCTTGCCGGTTTTTGGGTACATGGGGTCTAAGTAGACCACGTCGGGCTCTTGAGTATAGCCATTACCGGTAAAAAGATTGTCGGTGCCAATTAACTGCATGCGCTGGCAGGTGTCACCAATAAAGTCGGCTTCCTGCTGAGCTCTGTGCAGGCCATTATCTAGCAGAGCCGCGACAACCGGGTGTCGTTCAATAAGCTGTACGTTACAACCTAAGCCCGCCAGTACAAAAGCGTCTCGCCCAAGGCCAGCGGTACCATCGACAACCGATGGCTTAAACTGTCCGGTTACGCCGACCGCTTTGGCAATAGCTTCGTTCTTTAACTGTGTGTTCTGAGCACGGTAGGCAGCTTTACCCTGATGAAAGTCCACCATTAAGGGCGACATTTTCTGCGGGCTTTGCAGCCAGTGCAGTGCCAGTACGCCGTTGGTCAGCCAAAGCTGAAAAACGTCATTATCCGTAGTTTCAGACGGCAGTCCCCAACGCTCGGCAATGGCTTGTGCCGCAACGGTTTCAGCATCGCTGCCTGCAAGAATGGGAACCCGGGCCGTAGTTGTCACTGCGCGGCCTTACGTTGCATATCAATGTGCGGAATATCGTCTTCCAGATACTCTTCGCTAATGGCTTCAAAACCAAAGCTTTGGTAGAACTTCAACAAATAAACCTGAGCGCCGACCCGAATTGGGGCTTTGGGGGCATATTCTTCAAGATAGTCGATGCTGCGTTGCATGACTTCAACACCCAGCTTCTGACCTCGCACTTTCTCGTGGGTTATTACCCGACCAATACGAGAATAGCCGGTATCGGCGGTGGCCAGGTATAGCCGGGCGTAGGCGATCATTTCATCGGCATTGTTGCGGGCGTACAAATGTAAGGCCTGCTCATCGGCGCCGTCAGCGTCCAGGTAAGGACAGGTTTGCTCCACCACGAAAACTTCTTGTCTAAGTTTCAGTAAGTCGTAAAGATCACGCAGTGAAAGGTCGTTAAATGCTTTTAAATGCCAGTTCATGTGCCTACTTTCTTCAATGAGTTGCTAAGAGAAACCACGTTGCTTTTATTGACTTCGCTATCATATAAGGCGAGCAGCTCGGCCACGGGTTTGCGGCCGTCGCCTTTTTGGCTAATGCTGCGCGAAACCGACAAGCTACTGATATCGGCGTGCTTGTACAAGGCGCGGGTGAGGTCGGTGTCGTGGTTGCTTATTAGTACCGGAATATGGCGTTTCTTCGCAACCTGTACCGCGCGGCGAGCTAACTCGTCCTGATCGGTCAGGCCGAAGCCTCCGGTCGCGTAGCTGGTAAAGTTAGAGGTCTGGTCCAGCGGTGCGTAGGGTGGGTCGCAGTAAATCACATCGCCTTGTCGTGCACGTCGAAAAACCTGTTCAAATGGACGGCAAATAAACTTGGCTTTGCGCGCTTTCTCGGAAAAATGCTCGAGTTCTTTTTCCGGGAAGTACGGTTTGCGGTAGTCACCAAAAGGCACGTTAAAAATGCCTTTGCTGTTATAACGACACAAGCCGTTGTAGCCGTGGCGGTTCATATACAAAAAAAGCAATGAACGAAAGTATGGGTCGCTGCTGGCATTAAAGGCGGCGCGCAGGGCGTAATAGGCGTCGGCCTGGTTGTTGCGGTCAACGAACAGTTTGCGGGCGTCCTGAATAAAAGTTTTAGGACGGCGCTTCACAAACTGATACAGGGTAATGAGATCCTGATTAATGTCGTTAAGTAGGTAGCTGTCGTAGTCGGTATTCAGAAAGACTGAACCGGCGCCCACAAAAGGCTCGATGAGCTTTTTACCTTGCGGCAAGCGTGCTGTTATCGGCTCGATAAGTGAGTACTTACCGCCTGCCCATTTTAAAAATGCCCGATTCTTCTTCATGCGCCGGCCGTTGGTTTATCCTTTGCGGATTGTAACCCAAAGGCCGGGGGATGAAAATTGCTGACTGAGCTATTCGTCCCGCTACTGGTTATTAATGTCGCTTTGTACACTGGCAAACGACTTAGCCCAGGGTTCCATTTGCTGCACTTCAGCTGGCAACTGCGTGGCGGCTGCACGTGCTTGCTCAATGCTGGGGTAGCTGCCAAAGATAACCACATAACGTTGGTCGGCACGCTGGTAAACCTGGGTATTACCGGCTATGCCGTAGTCGTTACGGAAATTGCGCAGTAGCTGCGGGTCGCTAATAATGCTGATTTGCAGCGTATAGTTTCCTGAGCTCTGATCCAGCGCCCATTGGGTCTGGAACGGTAGTGCCCGTTGGGGCTGCTGCGGTTGCGGCTCAGGTTGTTCTGCTTTAACTTCTGGTTCTGGTTGGGCTACAACGGTATCAATGCCTGCCTCGGCTGGCGACTGCTCGTTAGACTCTCCGACAGGCTCGGCTTCCTGTGGCTGTTGTTGCTTTATGAAGCCAAGTGAGATTTCGCCTTCTGATATTTCAGAGGCAGCGACAGTATTCAGTGTGCCCAGAGCGTTCCGGTAAGACGCCGCTAATTCTGCAGGAACCAGTTCTAAAGAGCGCTCGGTTAAAGGCTCAAAGCTTGGCAGGCTGGCGGCTTGCTCTGTTGCTTCTGCTGTTGTTTCAGGTACGCTTTCTGTCGTGTTGTTTGCAGCGTCTCCTGCGGTTGTTTCTGCCGGTGTCGCTGATTCAGAAGTCACTTGCTGCCAATAAGCGGTTAACTGTTCTTTATTCAAAAAGCCGGCAAAAGCCAGACTAATAACCACTGTAACTAAAATAATGGGCCAAAGGCGCATATTCCGACGGTTGTTTTGTGCTGGGCTATGTTTTGCTGTGCTCTGTTCGCTGGCGTTTTTACCGTCGGCATTCTTGTCGGAATTCTCGTCTGTCGTGGTATCGCGATAACGGGCAGCCTGAGTTGTCAGAGTAAATTGCAGACGTTGCTGAATTTCTCCGGGAAACCCATGAATGGAATTTAAAAATTGCTGAATGCGTTCCAGGTTCCAGAAGCTGCGCTGTTTTTCTGGTAATAAAGCCTGCACAAAGCGAATTTGCTCGTCATGGTTAAGCGGCTGAACTTCTATCATGGTTGGCCCCTGCACCCGCAAGTGTGGTGCCGGACGCTGCTGTTGAGCCCAACGGCTGTCGCCGGTCACAATAATGCTGGTGCGCTGGCCAATGGCACTCAGTTGGGTAACGGTAGAAATGCACTCGGCCATGAAGCTTTCGGATAGCTGTTCGCCGTTATCAATAACAACAATGGCGTGCTTTAGCGGGCGCTGGCGTTGAATTTGACGACTTAACGACTCGTCGTTAATGCTGATAGTACCGAACAGTTGGTTCAGAATTTGGGCGCGGAGGCGGTCATTGGTCGAGCGTTCGTTGGCGCTGATAAAAGCGACTTCAGCGTATTCCGATGCCTGTTCAAGAAAGACTTCAGCAATGGTGGTTTTGCCGCTGCCTTCTTTACCGTGCAGCATAATAAGCGACACGCTTTGCTGGCACTGCTCGTGGAGCTGGTCAATAACCTGCTGTTGGCTCGGTTTGGTTTTTACCGGCGCGGCAACAATATGTTGTGGGCTTGCAAGTGCTTGCATCTGTCTGTTCCTGTCTGTCAGCCGAATAGAGATAACGCGTTGGCGTTAGCAACATTCAGTGATCACAGCAGCAACGGTATTGTGTTCTACAGTACTGACAACTTCAGCCTGACCAATAGCAACCGGAAGAACAAAATGCAGCTGACCGTCTTTTACTTTCTTATCGCGCTGCATGTAGTCTAACCAGTCCTGCCAGGGCATTTGCGGGCCCTTTGTTGGCAAGCCAAGTGCCAGCAGTAAATCTTTAATGCGTCGAAAATCTGACGAATTGAGCCGCTGTGTCACTTCTGACAGCTTAGATGCAATTATAATGCCAGCAGCCACAGCCTCGCCGTGTGTCCATGCGCCGTATTCGGTGGCGGCTTCAATGGCATGGCCAAAGGTGTGGCCTAAATTCAGCAATGCCCGCAGGCCTTTTTCGCGCTCGTCTAACGCCACAACTTCGGCTTTAATTTCGCAGCTGCGTTGAATAGCGTAGGTTAGTGCGGCCGGGTCTTGCTGATTTAATTCTTCGGTATGTTGTTCCAGCCATTGGAAAAAATCGGCGTCGTAGATAACGCCGTATTTTACTATTTCGGCTAAACCGCTGCGGTAGTCCCGCTCAGTGAGCGTTTGCAGGCAGTCAATGTCGATAACCACCGATTTAGGCTGATAAAAAGCGCCAATCAGGTTTTTGCCCTGAGGATGATTAACCGCGGTTTTACCGCCCACGGAAGAGTCAACTTGCGACAGTAAGGTGGTCGGAATTTGGTAAAAATCGACGCCGCGTTGAAAAGTTGACGCCACAAAGCCGGCTAAATCACCTACCACACCGCCGCCTAAAGCAATAATGCCACAGTCGCGGTTAAAACCTGCGTCTATCAGAATATCCATGGCCTCGGCATAGCTGTCCAGACTTTTGAACTGCTCGCCGTCGCGCATTTCAAACACTTTCACCTGATGACCGGCAAGGCTTTTTAATAACGGCTTAAGGTAGTACTGACTAATGGTCGGGTTAGTGACGACCAGCAGTTGTTGATTCAGTTTGTGCGGAAGGCGCTCTACATAGTTGGGTAACAGGGCGTTACCAATGTAGATGGTGTAGCTGCGTTCACCTAAAGAGACGTTAACCTCAGCCATGAACGCAGCTCCTGTTACTTACCCAAGACCGTTAATGGACTCAAGCTGTTCGATAATGTCGTTGACCACAAACTTTGCACTTTGCTCATCGGTTTGCACCGTAATGTCGGCAATTTCTTCGTACAAAGGATCGCGCTCTTGTGCCAGCTCTTCAAGCACTTTGCGTGGGTCTTCAGCTTCGGCAATTAGAGGCCGGCGTTTATCACGCTGGGTACGAGCCAACTGCTTCTCGATAGGGGTTTTTAAATAAACCACCACACCCCGAGCCGATAACCGGTTACGGCTTTCTTTGCTCATGACCGAGCCGCCACCTGTCGCTAAGACGATGCCCATGTTTTCGGTAAGCTCTTCGATCACTTTTTCTTCGCGTGCACGAAAGCCTTCTTCACCTTCAAGCTCGAACACCCAACTGATTTCGGCACCAGTGCGGCGCTCAATTTCAGAATCTGAGTCGTAGAACTCTAAATGTAATTGTCTGGCGATTTGACGGCCAATCGTACTTTTGCCAGCCCCCATGGGCCCAACAAGAAAAATATTACGTTTCTCAGCCATATTCCTGCTTACATCATTGGTTAAAATTAGCTGTAACTCACGAATCCGGAGTGTCTGGAGACGTCCCCCAACCCAACGAAAAGAAGCGCGATTATCGCAACTTGAGCCCACTTTAGCAATAGTAATCGGCTTTTGGACTAACTTTGTGGCAATATCGTTGGTGTTACAAAAATCATAAGTTCCCGCTTTTCATCGCG
This sequence comes from Idiomarina sp. 017G, assembly GCF_004362265.1. Classification (NCBI taxonomy): domain Bacteria; kingdom Pseudomonadati; phylum Pseudomonadota; class Gammaproteobacteria; order Alteromonadales; family Idiomarinaceae; genus Idiomarina; species Idiomarina sp. 017G. The sequence goes on from NZ_SNWT01000010.1 coordinate 94,253, forward strand.
TTGCTGCTGATGAGAGAACAATTTCCCGATTAATGGCAGCGACCCTAAGATGGGGACGCGACTGTCATCATTCAAGTTATGTTCCTGAAAGATTCCGCCCAGAACGATAGTTTCGCCATTTTTTGCCAGCACACGGGTGGACATTTCCTGAGTGTCGATAGCAACAGCTGGGCCGGTTGGGGTGGCAATGGTATCGCCGCGCGTGTTTTGAGTTATGGTCAGCTCCATTAAAACATGGTTGTTGGGAGTAATTTGCGGTGTAACGCTTAAGCCCATTACCGCTTTTTTAAACTGCACTGCAGTAGCGCCGTGTGCGGCGGTTTCTACATAAGGTATTTCGGTGCCCTGCTCTATGTAGGCGGGTTGTTGGTTCGACGTGAAAATTTTTGGGCTGGTAATAATTTCTGCTTTGTTCTCCTGCTCCAGTGCAGTTAGTTCGAGATCCAGCAGAATATCGTCACTCAGCCGCGCTAAATTAGCAGAAAAAGTGCCGGCGGGTGCGGCGGTAGGCAAGTCTACCTGCATGCCTTTAACAAAACTTCCGGCGTCTTCGGGTATTGCCAGACCGTATTCCGAAACACCCCAGCGAATGCCCAGTTCTTTACTAACATTCGCTTTTACGGTGACCATGCGGGCTTCAATCAGTACCTGTTTAACCGGCACGTCCAGATCATTAACCAGTTGCCGGATAGTTGCCAGTTGCTCTGGTGTATCCCGTAGAATAAGTGTATTGGTACGTGCATCGACGCTTACCGCACCGTTTGGTGACAGAAAGCTCTGCTGCTCGTTTTTTAGTAGCTTGGCTAAGTCGCTGGCCTTTGCGAAGTTAACGCTGAGTAAAATCGAGCGATACTCGTTGCTATCTGTGGTGTGTTCACCGGCAACATCAATGCGCAGCATAGAGCCCTGCAGACGAATAGCGAGATCATGGCTGGCGATTAACGTAGCAAATGCGTCCTGCCATGCCACACCATTCAGCTTCAGACTGGACTCACCCTTCACGTTGTCGGTCATCAATATGTTCAGTTGGTGCTGATCCGCTAATAGCTGTATGAGGTCGCGCAGCGGCATTTTACGGGTGTTGAGAGATACCGGTTGTAAGCGCTGTTGTTCGCTAAGCAGGCTTTGCCAGTTCTTGTCGGCTGCATAGACTGCAGACACGGGCTGGAAACTCAGAATAGCCAGCAGCAAAAAGACATAAAAAGAGAGTCGTGTTGGTATCATTGTGAGGAATTGTCCTTAGTTAAATGGATTTTCAACGATTTTGCTGACCAGCATCCGGATTGCTTTTCCCAAAGCTGAAATTCGGCGTATTCGCCGTTAACGCTTTGTAGCTGCATGAGAGGGGCCGCTATCCAGCTACTTGCCGCGAGTGTCAGCAGTGGTTGGTTCGGTATTTTCAGCAGGGCTTTTTTAACCGGAGAGGTTTGAGTGGCAATTAACTGCACCAGAGACCAGTCGTTAATGTGAATATCGCTTTGCATTTCAGGTTTGCCCAAGCACTCGATAGGCTCTGCGATAACGTCCGGGAAGTCTGATTTAAACAACGAATGGGCGCTAAGTTCTGAGAGCGCTGGGCTGCCAGCCGTTAACCAGAGAAATTGCCAGCTTAATTTGCCGCTGTTTTCCCCGATGTCGCGCCAATTTAGTGTTTGCGTAAATGGAAACGGCTGTCGCACTTCCTGCTGCTCCTGCATGATAGAAGCGACCAGCCGTAGCGCGTTCTGGTAAGCGCCGGTAACACCAACCAGCCATTGCTCCGCGTTTTCCGGGCTTTGTTGATAATAGAGGTCGACATTGTGTTGCCTTGCCGCCTGCGTTAATAAAGTGGAGACATCCGTTTCTGCGTGCTTCGTTACAACTGGTTCGGCTTGCTCCGGAACCTCTGGAACGTACCGCTGCAGTTGCTTCTCTTGCTTTCGAAGCAGCTCATTTAGCTGGCTTGCCTGATAACTGGTAAGAAAGTAACTGACACCAATAGCCGTCGTCGTGAAAAGCAGAACAGCACCGACCCATAACCACAGCGGTTTTTTAAGTGACTCAGCCATTAGGTTCAGCTCCGCTATTCACGTTTTTCTGAGAACGAATGTAGGAGAACACCACACCTTGCTGAGGCAATAGTTGCTGCTTTAGTCCGGGTTTCACTAACTGCTTTTCCAGCCATAAATACTGTTCATTAACCTGCTGTATCTGCCGGTAGATGGCGGTGAGTTTCATTTGTGACTGGCTAAGGGAAAGCTCGCGCTGCCGGAGTTGGTGCTGTGTTCGCTCAAGCAGAGCGTAAAATGCGTTGAGCATGTCGTGGCTAGTATGCTTTCGGTGGATAAAGGCCTTTTGCAACTGCTGCTGTTTTTGGTAGAGCTTCCAGCGTTTTAGCTGAATATTCTGCTCTTCCAGTGCCAGCTTTTGCTCCGCCAGCTGATGTTTTAGATTGCTCAGGTAACTCTCATAAGAAATGACCCATTGCACGGATACAACGCCGACAATAAGCAGCAGGAGAATCCCCAGACAATGCAGCGCACGGTAACGTAGCCATAGGCTTTGTTCCCGCCACTGCAACAGGTTTAGCGATGCCATTGACTGAACCCCCGCAAAGCTAACCCCAGCAGCACTAATTCGTTATCTAAGGCCGAAACAATAGGGGCAACATTGTTCTGGAAAAAGGGTGCTGTAGAAAGCGTCAGGTGTTTCAGTTGTTGATTAGAAAGTTGCCGTTCAAGTTGCGACTGAATGGCTTTATCGCCAAAACTCATTACCCAGTTGAATTGATGAGACAGCTGAGCCTTAAGCAAAAAGCCCACCAAATTGTTGGTGTCGACAGAGTCGAGCCGCTGAAAGACGCCGTTTTTACAATAAAGCAAAATGGATTGTTGCTGACGGAGATCAACGACTATCCACGCCATGTCAGTCTCGAACTTGGTATTGTCAGGCCAAAGGTAAGGCAAAACCGCATTAGCTGCCCGTACTACTGACTGATAAACGGGTTCAACCACTTGCACCGGCATTTTCAGCGGGGCCAGTAAGACCAGCAATTCCTCCAGTGCTGAACGCTGGCCAATAACCGCTTCTGCTTCTTGCCCGTGGTTATGGGTGCAGTAGTCGTAGCTTATACCGGTATTGCGTTTTAGCTGGGGCGGTAATTTTTCCAGTAATTGCTCTTCAACCTGCTGGTTATTGTCTAACGGAATTTTCTGATAGTGGGTTGCGCTGTAGTCCAGTGCCGAGACAATACTGTCTGGTTTTAAGCCCTTGCCGGTTAAGCTGCTATGGTGCTGCTGAGAAAAGTGTTCGACAACAAAATGCCGACCCCGGCGGGACAATTGTAAAACCAGACAATTTTCACGATTAATTTGCACAGCAAGTGGTTGTTGCCGAAGTAATGACATTAGACAATATCCTTATTGTAGAAAAGCCAGATGCAAGCGTAGTGTTGTGAACAAAAATCCTCCATAATAGTCAGTAAGAGTTATGAGCTAATTTATGTCGGTGATTTCGGTTTCAACACTTTGGCGTGTTTCTGGCGTAAGTTCTGACGTAGTAAAAATGAAGTCATGGAGCAGATAATTGAAGTGGTTTAAGCGGCTAATCTACACCTTGCTGGTGTGTATTATTCTTGGCGGGGTAACGGTTGGCAGCCTTTACTTATACGTTAAGCCCGAGTTACCCAGTGTGGAAACCTTGCGGGACGTGCGTTTGCAAACACCAATGCAGGTGTTTAGCGCTGACGGTGAACTGATCTCGCAGTTTGGCGAAAAGCGCCGAATTCCGGTAAAACTGGAAGATGTACCTCAACCGCTTATTGATGCTTTTCTCGCTACCGAAGACAGCCGTTTTTATCAGCACTTTGGGGTTGATCCAATAGGTGTTGCCAGGGCTTTTAGCGTGTTGCTCACCACCGGTGAAATTCAGGAAGGTGCCAGTACCATTACCATGCAACTGGCGCGAAACTTCTTCTTAAGCTTTGACCGTGCCTGGATGCGTAAGGTGAAAGAGTCTTTTATCGCTGTCCACATTGAACAGTTGTTGAGTAAAGACGAAATTCTTGAACTTTATTTGAATAAAATTACCTTTGGTCATCGTGCCCACGGTGTCGGTGCAGCCGCGCAGGTGTACTACGGTAAGCCGTTAAACGAACTGACGCTGGCGCAAATGGCAACCATTGCCGGTTTGCCTAAAGCACCGTCTAACCTGAACCCTATTTCAAACCCTACTGCCTCTAAAGCTCGTCGACGCGTTGTCTTATTGCGCATGCTGGACGAGAAGAAAATTACTCGTGCTGAGTTTGAAGAAGCTGCAAATGCTCCTGTCACAGCTCGACGCCATGGCGCTGAGGTGACAGTGCACGCGCCTTACCTGGCAGAAATGGTGCGTCAGGAAATGGTTTATCGCTATGGTGAAGATAAAGCCTATAACGAAGGTTATCAGGTGTACACAACCATTAGAAGCGACGTACAGTTGGCTGCGCGCCAGGCTATATGGGATAACCTGCACAGCTATGATGAGCGACACGGTTATCGCGGTCCTGTTAGTTTATTGTGGTCAGCAGAGAAGAATGAAGAGCCGGTTAAAGAACCAGCCATACGCAAGTACCTGGAGCAACTGCGTGTTATTGGTGCGGTAACGCCGGCGGTTGTGACTGCAGTCGAAGAGCAGTCGGCTGACGTATTAGTGAAGGGAGAGGGTAAACTCACCCTGCCATGGGAAGCTATGCACTGGGCTCGCGAGTACTTAAACGAGGAACGTCAGGGCCCGCCTCCGGAAACCGCAGCTGACATTATGCAGCCGGGTCATGTTATTTGGTTGCGTCGGGTAAATGACGGCAGCGAATGGCGACTGGCGCAAATTCCCGAACCCAGTTCCGCTATTGTCTCTTTACGACCCGACGATGGTGCCGTTGCCGCTGTTGTTGGTGGATACAGTTTCCAGCTGAGCCAGTACAACCGTGCTTTGCAGGCAGAGCGTCAAGTCGGTTCAAACATTAAACCTTTGATTTACTCAGCCGCATTTGAAGAGGGCTTAACTCTGGCTACTTTGGTGAATGATGCCCCCATTAACCAATGGAACCCGGGTTCCGGTGTCGCCTGGCGACCGAAGAACTCGCCGGAAGTCTATGAAGGCCCTATCCGTTTGCGTAAAGCTCTGGCTAAGTCAAAGAATGTGGTCTCGGTGCGCTTAATTCGCGAACTGGGAGTTAAAAAAGTGGCGGATCACCTGGCCAAATTTGGTCTGGATCGCTCAAAAATTCCCGAGAACGAATCGCTTTCTCTGGGTTCTCTTTCAATGACACCCATGCAAGTAGCTCGCGCTTATGCGGCGTTCTCGAACGGTGGATTTCTGATAGAGCCCTACTTTATCAAACGTATTGAAGACGCCGATGGTAATGTGATTAAAGAAACCGACCCGGTGCGCGCTTGTTTCGACTGTGACAACCCGGCTCCGCAGGTGATTAGCGAACAAAATGCGTTCCTGGTTGAGCAGGCAATGAACTCAGCGGTCTGGGGCGGCGGCAGCTGGGCAAATGGCACAGGCTGGAACGGTACGTCCTGGCGTATTCAGCGCTCTAAACCCATTACTGAAGCTGTTGGTCGCAACATTGCCGGTAAAACCGGTACCACCAACGATGTTCGTGATACATGGTTCTCAGGTTTTACCTCGGACCTTGCGACAACTGTCTGGGTTGGGTTTGATGATGTTTCCCGTAAATTAGGACGCACGTCAAAGCATCCTGAAGTCGACTCCAGTCAGCAGGCAATAACTGGCGGTGAAGCGGGTGCGAAAACTGCGTTGCCGGGCTGGATCCTGTTTATGGAGAAGGCGCTACCGCTGTTTCCGTCACGCGATTTTGGTATTCCGCCGGGTGTGGTGAATGTCCGTATCGACTTAGAAAGCGGCAAGTTATCACACAAAAGTGACTACACCACGCGGTTTGAATACTTTATACGTGGTACCGAACCCACTGAGTACAGTCGCGATAACGGTCAGTCTAATGGCGATATCTTTCAAGAAGATGATGACGACTTATTCTAGTCAGGCAAAATCTGTGCAATAACAAATTAGTGGGAGCATTAAGCTCCCACTGCCAGTTTACTCAGTAACTGATTGAGATCCGATTGCACGCCGCCGGCGGTAACGTGTTTACCCGCACCAGGTCCGCTAATAACTAACGGCATTTCTGAATACCAGTCGGTGTAGATAACGAAGATGTTTTCACCGGGTATTAAGTTGGCCAGCATGTCCCCTTCCGGAATGTATTCAATACCAACCTGAGCAGTAACTCTTTGCTCGTCACTGACGGTAAAGCTGGCCAGCAGTCGCGGCACTTTGCCGTCTTTAGCCGCTTCGTCCAGCATCGCCGCCATGGGCTCATCAAGTTCGGATAAGCGTTGCATAAACTCGCTAAGTGGTAGATCACGTAAATGCTCCGGTACCAGGCTTTTTACTTCAATGTCCTGCCAGTCCAGTTTTAAGCCAATTTCGCGTGCCAGAATCAGTAATTTACGCACCAAGTCCTGACAGGACAGGTCTTCACGAGGGTCAGGCTCGCTGTAACCCCGCTCTTTGGCTTCTTTTACCAATGAACTGAAAGTGACTCCTTTGGTAAAATTCTCAAACAGCCACGACATGGTACCCGAGAAAATACCGGAGATACTGCGAATTTCGTCGCCGGAATTTCGCAAATCGTTTATGGCATAATTCAGCGGCAACCCGGCACCCACCGTGGTGTTGTATAGCCATTCACGCTCGTACTCGTGCTGAATGGTACGAATTTCGCGGTACAGCGCTTCGTCGGCGGAGCCCGCGCGCTTATTGGCGCTGATAATATGCAGGCCGTTTGCGAACAAGCTGGGATACAGTTGCGCGACTTGTTTGGCGTCAGTCAAGTCAATGACGACCATCTCGTCGTATGGTGCATTTGGCAACTCGCGCAACAGTTCCGTGAGTACATAAGGCCGCGCCAGACGATCGAAGTCTTCTGCCCACTGAGTGAGCTCGACGCCATTGTAATCCAGCCATAAACGCCGCGAGTTGGCAATGCCCATAACCCGAACGTCCATCACTTGGTTAATGCGGTCGCGCTGCTGTCGGAACAGTTCCAGCCAGGCCGTACCAATGTTGCCGCGGCCAATGACTAAAACGCCCAGGCTGCGACGGTAATTGAATAATTGGCTGTGCAAGCGATTAAGTAAGCGGTTATCAAGCTTTTGCTCCAGAATAGCAACAGCAGAGTCACCGTTTTGCGTCAGCGCAAAGCGCCGCACTTTTTGTTCGGAAAGTTGCAGTTTAAAGGTCGAGAACTGGTCGGTTTCCTGAATGCGGTTACCGACAATGGCCAGCATGGAATAGCCGCGAATTTGAGTAATGGCATCACCCGCGCCCAGACTGTCTAACCAGCCGGTCAGGTAGTCTAAGTGGTTTTGGTGAAACACCAGATACTGCTGATGATTTTCCGGCTCGGTCCAGCTGACCAGCGGCTCTAATTCCAGTTCATCCAGACGTTTTACTAAGGCTTTATCGTGCAGCTCAACCTTAAACAGCACCACCTCAGACAGAGAAGTGAAGACTTTTCCGCGGGGCTGGGTATTCTGGAACTGACCAATGCGAGTTTGCTGATTTTCTACTTTTAAACTGGAGCGAACGGAAATGACCATGCGTTGACGGTCAACCGGCTGAAAGGTTCTTGGGTGCAGAACCGGACTGCCAAGACGCGCCAGTTCTTCGGCTTCGGTCCAGTCTAATGTCGGTAAGCTCACCACGCGCTCAACTTTGCGCGGGTCTGCCGAGTAAACGCCGGCAACATCTTTCCAGATAGTAACCTGACGTGTATCCAGCAGGCTGCCGACTAAGGTTGCTGAATAGTCGCTGCCGTTACGCCCCAGAGTTAAACTCTCGCCGTTTAAACCGCGGGCAATAAAGCCGGTAACAATAAAGCGGGTGCCCGAGTGAGGAGCCACTCTTTGTAATAGTTTTTCACGCGAGTGTTCTACCTGAATAACGGGTTCAGGAGCGTCTGCCGCGAGTAAAAAGTCCCGGGCATCAATGTGGTCGGCGCGGGTACCCTGTTTTTGCAGTAAAGCTGATAACAAGCGGGCAGACCAGAGTTCGCCGTACGACAGTAACTCGGCGTTATGGCTAATGGCTTCGTCGCCGACTAACCAACGACGCCAGCGGGTGAAGTCTTTTTGCGATTGCAGTAGCAACTGTTTTTGTAAGTCGCCGCTTAATAATTCGGTGATCAGTCCTTGCTGAAAACTCTCTAATTGATCGAGCAGAATGCTGGCGGTGTCGCCCGGCTGCGCTTTGGCATTAATAATGGCAAGAATGCGGTTGGTTGTATCTCCGGCTGCGGAAACAACGACTAAGTCGCTGGCACCCGCGTACTCGGTTACAATTCTGGCAACGCGGCGATAGCAGAACGCATCGGCAAGACTGCTGCCGCCAAACTTATGCACCTGAACGCTGTCGGCAACGGCTTGCTTTTGCTCTTCTGTGAGCTGAGTTGTGGTCATTCCGCCTTCCTTAACTACTCGCTTGAATTAGATTACTGCTACTAAGGCTAAAATATTGTCAGGCAAATGTCAGCAACTTTTAGCCATCTAGACGGATAAAATTTGACGGGGTCGTTCATTCGGGTACAATTCATTATAACTTATGTGGTTTTGTTATATAGCGGGACAATAACAATGAAATGGAACGGCGAATATATTTACCCTTATGCTGAACACGGTCGTAAGAGTCAGCAGGTGAAAAAAGTTACGGTCTCAATACCCACGCGCGTGTTAAAAGTATTGACCGATGAACGAACCCGTCGCCAAATTAATAATCTGCGCCATGCTACCAACAGCGAACTGCTGTGTGAGGCGTTTTTACACGCTTTTACCGGTCAGCCGCTGCCGGAAGATGAAGATTTGCAAAAATCCAACCCGAATAAAATCCCCAAAGCTGTGCGTGAAGAGCTGGAAGCCCGGGGATTACCTATTCCAACCGACGAAGAGTTGGACGATTAAACAGTGCGTGTGGCCGTAGCCTGATGAGATGGTCCCCTCCCTCCTAAGCGGCATCGCAATGTGCCAATATAGAGTTTCGAAGATTCTATAGAACGGAGTGGAGAGGACCAATGGCTATTGTAAACAGAATTGCCCTGGATTTGGCAAAGGATTTTATTCAGGTTTTGGCGCTGGATGAAAATGAGCAGGAAGTTTTTAATAAAAAACTGCGCAGCAATAAAGTGTTAGCGAAGCTGGCGACGCTGAGCCGTACGGATGACTGTGAAGTAGCGGTTGAGTCCTGCGGCATGAGTCATTACTGGCGCCGCGAATGTGAAAAGCTGGGTTATAAAACGGTGGCGTTGCCACCGCGTTTCGTCAAAGCGTACCTGCAGGGTGAGAAGAACGATGCGAATGACGCCCGGGCAATAGCCGAGGCGGCATCACGACCCAACCGTCAGACGGTCAGGCTGAAAAGCATTGAGCAGCAGGACTTAGCATTGATGGTCAATCAGCGGGAAGG
>NZ_SNWT01000011.1:0-81228 GCF_004362265.1 Idiomarina sp. 017G
GAACTCAACTACGGAGTCGATCTATCAACCATCTGAGGGTGGTATCAGATTGATGGGGTGAAGGTGCCCCATCAACCATTAAATCCGTATACCCATAAATTCGTGCTTCTGATCAGAGATGAAAAGCTATACTTGTTGCTTTGGTTAAAGTGAATTAGCTATTTATCAACATTTTTCCATGGGCCGAACGCTATAAAGTAAAGAAGAATGATATTTGCGATAGGGATAACAATCAGAAGACCCAATGGACCAGGGTAGCCAACTCGTTGGCAGATACGCCATGCGGGAACAATAAAAATAGCTCCCACAATCAGCATCCATAGAAAGCCCATACCTGCGAACATTTCGTGATTCATCATTATCTGCTCCTTATTTGACATGCGTTAAAATGACGGTAGACTGTAGTTTATTAAATTGCAAAAAGCAGGGTGCTCGTGCTAATTCGAATTCTGTTATTAATGACAGTGCTATTGGTGTCGATGTCGTTTTCGCAAACGGCAGAAGCTCACGCATGTCATGATAACAGCCAAATGCAGCACAGCATGATGTACGAAGCCGACACAAACGATTGCGAGCATGAGACGCAAAAGCACAACTCGTGCTGTGCTGACATGCCCATTCGGCATTGCTCCGGCGGCTCGGTTTTATTTGTCGGACAGTCTTCTTCGGTTAATGCCGCTGCAGTTAACCTCTCTGCCAAAGTCGATGCGCCCGTTGACACCTCCATTCGTGCTAAACACGCGTCTAATTTATTCCGTCCTCCAATAATTACCGCTTAATAAGTTACTAGAAATTTAACACACGCTCGGCGTGTTTCCTTAAAACTTATTAATCGGTGAATAATTATGTCTATCAAACGCAATATCGCTGTTTTGGCGATGCTATTTTCCGTGTCTGTATCTGCAACCGATGTAGAAGAGCAGCAACTAACCGTTCTAAAAGATCCCAACTGCGGTTGCTGTGAAAAGTGGTTACAAGCTTTACCGGATAGCTTTAGTGTGTCCGTACAACATCCGAACAACTTGACCCAACGAAAACGTGATGCCGGTATTAGTGCCGAGGTCCAATCCTGTCATACCGCTATTTCTAGTAATGGCTATGTCTTTGAGGGGCACGTTCCTCCTACATTGGTTTCTCATTATTTAGCTGGGAAAAAGTCAGCCAATGGCATTGGATTAACTGTTCCTGGCATGCCGGTAGGGTCTGTTGGTATGGAAATGGGTACTCGGTTTCAACCGTATACGGTCTATGAAATCAAAGAGGACGGTTCAATTACACCTTATAAGCAGATAGCAAGTTTAGAGCAGCAGCAAGCACTCTCAAATGGAGGGCTTTAGATATGGGTTTTGGCGGCTTGAGTATGGTTCAGCTAGGAATTTTACTAGTTATTGTCATTCTTCTTTTTGGTAGCAAAAAGCTACGAACCCTGGGCTCCGATCTTGGTAGTGCGATTAAAGGGTTTAAATCATCGGTTTCTGATGAGCCGTCTGGTAAGGAACAGAACGTTCAACGTTATCAAAATTTAACCTCAAAAGAGGAGCGTCATAATGAGCAATGAGTTTAACAAAGGGCGTCGAAAGTTTATTAAATCTGCATTCACTGTGGCGTCTGCTTTAGCAATCGCCAAAGTAGCCCCAACTTGGGCTGCTCCTCAGGGACGCAGTTTTAAAGATCAGATCCTGACAAACGATGAGATTGATCTGACCATTGCAAAGTCCCCACTGCTCGTGGGAAATAAAGTAGGAGCACCAATAACCATCAATGGCCAAATGCCGGGCCCTTTGATTCGTTTAAAAGAAGGGCAGCGAGCAAAGCTAAATGTGACTAACCGGTTGTCGGAAGACACGTCAATTCACTGGCACGGAATTATATTGCCGGAGAATATGGATGGCGTGCCTGGCGTATCTTTCGAAGGGATAAAGCCAGGACGAACGTTCAAATACCGCTACGATGTCGAGCAAAACGGAACTTATTGGTATCACAGCCATTCCGGTTTGCAGGAGCAATTGGGACACCTGGGGCCGTTAGTGATTGAACCGAAAGACGGAGACATTGGTGCTGATCGAGAACATACCATTATTCTCAGCGACTGGACATTCGAAGATCCGGATACCGTGTTTCGTAACTTGAAAGTTGCGGAGGGGTACTATAACTATCAAAAACGTACGATATTTGAGACCTTCGAGGACGTGCGACAGCAAGGGTTAGAGAAAACCTGGAAGCAACGAGAAATGTGGGGGCAAATGCGAATGAGCCCCCGTGATATTGCGGATGTGACGGGCAGTACTTATACCTACCTGATGAATGGCCGCGATTCACAGATGAACTGGTCAGCATTGTTTAAGCCTGGTGAAAAAGTACGCCTGCGTATCATTAATGGTTCGGCAATGAGTTACTTCGACGTAAGAATCCCTGGATTGGAGATGACGGTAGTGGCCGCTGACGGGCAGCCTGTGAAGCCAGTGCCAGTTGACGAGTTCCGCATTGGTGTGGCGGAAACCTACGATGTAATTGTCCAGCCTAAGCAAAACAAGCCTTACACTATTTATGCTGAGAGCTTTGATCGAAGTGGTTATGTCAGAGGTACATTAACGCCGGAACTTGGTCTTGAGGCTGAAGTGCCTGAACTACGGCAAGTTCCTGAGCGAGGCATGGCCGCTATGGGCATGGGAGCGATGGCGATGTCCGGTGATATGAAAGGCAATAGCATGAATATGAAGCATATGGGCGGCAATAACAGCCATATGACGCATAAAATGACACACAAAAAAGAGCTCCCGGTCGAAAACATTAAAATCAAACACCGTGAGTCCGGACATGGCGCCGGGGCGGCTATGATTGCTACAAACCCGGTAAGCCGTTTGCATGAACCCGGGATTGGATTGGAAGACGTTGATCATAAAGTCTTAGTGTATACCGACTTGGTCGGCGCGAATGAATGGCCGGATACGCGGGAGCCCGAACGACAGATAGAGCTGCACTTAACGGGTAATATGGAGCGTTACATGTGGTCTTTTGATGGTCAGAAGTTTACCGAAGTGGATGGCCCGGTTCAGTTTCATCATGGAGAACGACTGAGGTTGGTGATGGTAAACGATACGATGATGGACCACCCCATACACCTACACGGTATGTGGATGGAACTTGAAAACGGACAGTATCCACGCCCACGCAAACATACGATTAGCCTGAAGCCGAGCGAAAAAGTGTCGTTATTGATAACGGCAGACGCGCCGGGTAGTTGGGCGTTCCACTGTCACCTGTTGTATCACATGAAAGCGGGTATGTTCCGTGTGGTCAATGTCGCATAAGGAGGACAATTATGTACGATAAATCATTATTAGTGGGTGCGGCGTTGTTGCCAGGTTTAGCAGTCGCCGGACATGCGAAAGAGGACTGGCCTGAACCCGTCAAAGAATATTACACCGGGCAAGTACTGTTCGATCGGTTGGAGTTAACGCGAACCAACGAGGAAGAGAACCTAGCCGTCTGGGACATGATTGCTTGGTACGGTGGTGATTATCATCGGTTTGTCTTCAAAAGTGAGGGGGAAAATATTCAAGATGACGGAGAGCCCACTGACTTGGAACGTGCTGAGTTGTTATACGGCTACCTGATGTCTCCGTTTTGGTCGTTTCAGGCCGGTGTTGGTACGCGAGGCTCCTTATCGTCCAATGCCTCTATGGAAAATTATGCCGTTGTTAGCTTCATGGGGCTGGCTCCGTATTGGTTTGAAATGGAGAACTCGTTGATGGTGAATGAAGAAGGCGACGTCCAATTTGTTAGCGAAACTGAGTACGAGTGGCAGCTCACACAAACATCGTACTTACAGCCTCGCATTGAGTTTACAGCCAACCTGACAGATTCAGACAAATATGAACGGCAAAGTGGCTTGAGCAACTTGCGTGTGGGGTTGCGTTATCGTCACGAAATCAGTCGTGAGTTTGCACCCTACATTGGTGTTTATTGGAACGGCGCGTTAGGCAACACGGCAGATGAAATGAAACGAATGGGTGAGGACACCACAGAAACAGGCGTGGTCCTTGGGGCCAGAGTTTGGTTTTAATTGATAATAAACAAAGAGGAAACAACATGAAAAACATACTTAAGTTAGCCTTCGGTACCACGTTATTTTTTAGTGCATGGGCCAGCGCTCACGTCGGCCTAACATCCAGTAGCCCGGAGGACGGTGCGACTTTGTCCGAGTCACCAACGGAAATTACGATGAATTTTTCCGGTGATGTTCGTCTGGCTAAAATTATGCTGCACTCAGATGACGGTAAAATGCATCCGCTGGACTTTTCGATGAGCATGACTCCCAAAGCAGCGTACGAAATTGCTGTTAAAAACAATTTGGCGTCAGGTGGTTATACGGTTTATTGGACGGCAATGGGTGGGGACAGTCATAAAATATCGGGTGATTTTAGCTTTGAGGTGAAATGATGACCCTTTGGAGTGTGGCCAGCGTTTTAACGTTGGCCTTTATATTCTGGCTTAACGCGGTGATGACCGCCTCGCCTTATATCGTTTATTTGTCCGGTTTAAAAAAGCAGTCTGAACGAAAGAATAGCCTTGTTGCGTTGCTTCTATTACTGGCAAGCCTTCTGTATTTTTTTCTGAAAGTCGGTAGTTTTGCTGCTGAAGGCTTTGCCGGCATGATTGACACGACCTACATGCAGTTTATATGGACCGGCCCTGTTGGGTTGTTCATCCAACTTCAGATAGCGGTTGCTATTGCTTGGATTGTTTACTCCGTTGTTAAGCTAAAACGTATAAAGTGGGTGCTATATGTTGTCGCCATTGGACTCATGGGATGGAGCTTTTTAAGTATTGGTCACGGCAGTGACGCCGTCTGGTGGGGAAAGCTAGCGCTTTTAACACACTTGTTAGTCGCTTGGGTTTGGTTCGGCAGTCTTAACTCATTGCGAAAGCTGGCAACGTCGGTACCGCTTGCTAAAGCGAAAGCCATTATGGAGCGTTTTGGTGTGCATATGTCTGCAGCGGTTCCAATACTCCTTATTGCGGGCTTGGTTATGTATCGTAGTGCAACAGGGCGATGGATGCCAGAGCTGCCGCTTACGTCGTATGACACGGTACTACTAGCGAAACTTGTGTTTGTGGCGCTGATTCTCCTTGTTGCCGCATTGCATAAATTAAAGTTCGTACCGCAATTAAATGATAACGCGGCCGCCAAGCGACTCAAAAACTCCATAACGGCGGAAATGGTATTGGCTGTCACTATTTTTACCCTGGCCTCTGCGCTAAGCAGCGCGTTTTCCCCTAGTTAATGTAAGGAATAATAAGAATGAAATTATTCATGAGTGTTTTTATGGTTTCGGTGCTGTTTATTTCAGCGCCTAGTAGTGCCGAGGAAGTATCTGAACCGACAGTTGTGCTTGATAGGTTTCGAACGGCTTTGACTGAAGGTGACACGGAAGTCGTTAAAGACGTGCTTTCCGATGATGTGCTTATCTTTGAAGGTGGTGGTGTTGAACGATCCTTGGCCGAGTACAGTGCTCATCACCTTAAGTCAGATATTAAGTTTAGCCAGGCGGTTCCTTCACAGTTGCTTGAAAGGACAGTACAAGAAGCCGATGGCCTTGCTGTGATCACTTCTCGATATAGTATTTCCGGGGCGTACAACGGGCGTGAGATTGATTTAACGATGAATGAAACTGTAACCGTTTCACATACCCCGGAGTCTGGCTGGAAAATTATCCGGATTCACTGGTCCAACTAACGTCAACCACAGGAGCTGATTATGGCAGAACACGATCATGAACACGGACATCAGGATTATCAGAAAGGAAGCCTTAGTCTTTGGGGGGCGGTGTCGCTGGGGACTGGTGTGATGATTGGCGCTGGTATTTTTGCACTGACCGGACAAGTTGCTCAGCTGGCAAGAGAGTGGTTTGTCCTGGCGTTTGTGTGCGGCGGTATCATTGCCGGCTTTAGCGCTTACTCTTACGTTAAGTTGGCGAAAGCCTATCCGTCAGCGGGCGGTATTGCGATGTTCCTCAGTAAAGCTTATGGAAAAGGAAGTGTGACGGCGATATTCGCACTCTTGATGTACTTTTCTATGGTGATTAATGAAAGTTTAGTCGCTCGGACATTTGCGTCTTATACCAGCCAGTTAATTTCTTTTGAAGCGCAGTGGCTTATCCCTTTGTTGGCGGTGGGTTTGCTGGTCTTTGCGTTTTTTATCAATATTTTGAGTAATCAGTTTATTCAAACGTTCTCGTTTTTTATGGCCTTTGTTAAGACTTTAGGGTTGGTCATTTTAGCGGCTGGTGGTTTGTGGGCCTCAGGCATTCAGTTTGAATCGATATCGGCTATTCCAGAAGAAGCTACGGGTGGCGGTATTTTAGCGGGGATTGCTTTAAGCATACTTGCGTACAAAGGGTTTACAACAATAACCAATAGTGGCGGTGAAATTGTTGAGCCTAAGAGAAATGTCGGGCGTGCCATTATTATTTCGCTGGTTATCTGCGCGCTAATATATGTGCTAGTCACCCTGGCCGTTGGTTCGAGCTTGTCGATTGATGAGATTGTGACAGCGAAAGACTATGCGCTTGCTGAAGCAGCCAGACCCGTCTACGGTGAAACTGGACTCTGGGTGACGGTTGCGTTTGCAATTGTAGCAACGGTATCAGGAGTGATTGCCAGCGCGTTTGCCGTTTCAAGAATGTTAGCCATGTTGACCAATATGAAGCTTGTTCCACACAGTCATTTTGGCATGCCAGGTTCCATTCAGAAGCATACGCTGGTTTACACCATTGTTATGGCTATGATCTTAGCGGCATTCTTCGATTTGAGTCGAATTGCGTCACTGGGCGCTATTTTTTATATCGTGACGGACATTGCGATCCACTGGGGCGTATTACGGCATCTAAGGCAAAAGGTGAATGCCAATATTTACATACTTGTCAGCGCAATCACGCTAGACGTCATCGTTTTAGTCGCTTTTATATGGGTGAAATGGACGAGCGATCCGCTGGTGATTTGGGCGTCTCTTATCGGTATGGCATTGATTGCCGCTGGTGAGATTTTGTTTTTACGTAAAAAGCGTTAAGAAAAAGAGCGCATAGCGCTCTTTTTCTAGTTCATTGTAAAAAACATCCAGACAGCCATAGCGACCATCATGAGGTTTTCAGTGAGCGAAATGAAGCCTAACGGCACATTACTGGAGCCACCGACACAGGCACATTTTAGCTCGCGTTTGTCGACATAAACGGCTTTAAACACCGAGACAGAGCCCACCATGCCGATAAATAACGCGATAGGGATGGAAATGACGTGAGCAAATTCCGCAGCCATTAACAGACCCGCCAAGCCTTCGGCGTAGGGGTAAATACGGCCATAAGGCACCCATTTTTTGGCGAGAAGATCGTAATTGAGAAACATGGTAGAGAATTTCTCTACGTCCTGGAGTTTGAGCAAGGCCAGAACCACCATAGAGAAACTGATGAACCACTCGATGGTTTGTACGGTAAATACGCGACCAAAAGACAACCACGACGTGGCTACAGAGAGGAGTGCCGTCATAATAAATAATGCAATAACGGGCCGGTAACTGGTTGCGTCAGGGTCAGGAAGAGGCTTTCCAAGAAAGGCTCGAACCTCCTCGTACCCACCGATACGTTTATCACCAATAAACACTTGTGGAGTGGTATCGACGTCGTGCTTTTTCTTGAATTTGTCGGTTTCTTCTCGGCTTTCCAACAGGTTGTCGTCCACATCGTAACCGTTGGCTTTAAGTAAGTGCCTGGTTTTTAAACCAAAAGGGCATTGGTGGTCAGGTGTCGACATTCTGTAAAGCGTGGCTTTTTGAGTTGATTGACTCATAGTGACGTCTCCTTACTTAAAAATGGTACATCTATATACGCATTATAGTCGGCAAAAGATTAAAAGCATCAATAATCAGAAGAGGGTAAAAATTCATTAAAAATGAAAAATTATTTTTATTTTGAAAAAAGTGGACAACTTTTTTTATTGCTTTTCTAGCTATCTTGAAGAGCTTATTTTAAAAGATTATTGATACATGAGGATAACTTAAAGTTGAATATACAACCTCTATAAGCTTTGCTATTAAAGGGTTTTTATACAACTTTAATCGTTTTTAGCTTGACTAAAATCCTAAGGTTTCTATTCTGAAGGTTGTATAAACAACTTAGATGGCAGTACGAAGTCTAATCGGAAAGTAAAATAATTATAATTTAATCGAGGTGACAAAATGCAAAAGTTACTTAAGTCTGCTGTCGCTATAGGCGTATCTGCGGCACTCTTTAATACAACAACCGTTTGGGCTCAGTCAGGGCCTGGTGATACTGAAGCCGAAAACGTTGAGAAAATCACGGTGACCGGTTCGCGAATTCAGCGAATCGAAGCCGAAAGTGCTGCTCCTGTTCAGGTTTTTACGGCGGAAGATATTGAAGTATCGGGAATGACCTCGGTAGAAATGATTTTACAGAGAATGTCAGCCTCCGCTGGTTTTGCTGGCAGTCAGAGCAATGCTTATTGGACAGGTAATGGCTATGGTACCGCTCAAGTTAATTTGCGTGGACTGGGCATTAACCGAACACTTGTGCTTCTGAATGGCCGCCGTGTTGTAAATGGTGGGACCGGTGCTAATAGTTCAGTCGACTTAAATATGATACCTGTCGAAATGATCCAACGTATCGAAGTACTGAAAGACGGCGCTTCAGCGATATACGGTGCGGATGCTGTAGCAGGTGTGGTCAACATCATCACTCGTAAAAGTTATGACGGCTTTACTATAGAAGGGCGCTTGGGCTCGACAGATGACGGTGAGGGCCAAGATCGTAAAGTTAACATGATCTTTGGCGCCAGCAGCGACAAAGGTCGCATAATGGCGACTCTAGGCTACCGGTCTTCCGATGAGGTCAATATGGCTGATCAAGCCGGCTGTGCTTTGAGTGAAATAACACCCGGTCAATTAGATTGTATTGGAAGTTCAAGTACCATTGGAGGCCGTGCAACGATATTAACGGGACCAAATGCAGGTGATAGGATCAACTTCAGCCAAGACGCTGACGGCGATGGGGACTTTTACGAACCGTACAGCTCAGAGAAGCACAATTCTGCATCTTTTCCCTACTTGAACTCGGTCAACCCGATCACTAACTGGAATTTCTCTGTTTTCGGTGATTACCAACTTTCGTCAGATACGACGGCATTTACCGAAGTTTTATACAACAACCGCACGTCAGACCAATTGGCTACGCCCGGAACTATAAGAGGTATTGAGTTTGATGCCAGCCACCCAACAAACCCAACGGGTGAAGCAATTCGGCTTGAAGGTCGTCGTTTGTTAGAAGGTGGAACAAGAACGTTCTTTCAAGATGTTAATACGTTCAGAACGGTTGTCGGGTTGAGCGGTGTTGTGGGCGCTGGTTGGAATTGGGAAGTTGCTTATAACTATGGCCGTAATACCGCCATTGACGGTATGACCAATATCGTCAATATGCAGCGTCTATCTGCGGGCCTAGATCCGAATACTTGTGGCTCCAACGGTATTCCCTGTATTGACTTGTTGGGTTACGGAGACCTGTCTCAGGAAGCTTTGGACTACATTATGTTTCGGACGACGGACAACGGTGGTAACGAGCAGCGTTCATTGACAGCGAATATTTCCGGCGACCTATTCGAAATGCCGTCTGGATGGGTTCCTGTCGCTTTTGGTGTCGAACACCGAAAAGAGAAAGGTTGGCGAAACCCGGATTCATCAATTGTTGCTGGCATTATGAATACCAATCAGGCGGACCCGATAGAAGGGAGCTATACAGTTGATGAAGTTTACGCTGAGACTTCTTTACCGTTGCTGGCGGACTTACCACTGATTCAGTCGTTGAATTTAGATTTAGCGTATCGTTACAGTGATTATGACACCTTTGGTAGTGATGGAAATTATAAAGCGAGCGTTCACTGGCGTGTATCGGATGCTTTGAAAGTGCGGGCGACTCAGTCAACTGCTTTTCGTATTCCAAACATACCTGAACTCTTCGGTGGTGTTGCTGAAGGAAATCTGACAACAACAGACCCGTGTGACGGATGGGATCAAGCCGGCGCTAACCCAACTGTGGCGGCAAACTGTCAAGCAGACGGCGTTCCTGCAGGGTATGAACAATTTGGTGCAACAGTGCTTACCACTGTTGGTGGGAACCCAGATTTAAAACCGGAAGACGCAGATACTTTCACTGCTGGTTTCGTATGGGATATCGGCTCGGCGGACAATTTACAATTGACGGTTGATTACTACGATATTGATATTGAGAATGCTATCCAAAGAATTCCCGGTTCAACGAAGCTGTCTGTCTGCTATAACTCAGAAAATCTATCGCACCCATTTTGCAGTCCGGAGCATTTCACGAGAGATTCTTTAACTGGCGATATTAACTTTTTGTCTGCTCAACCCACCAATGCCGCAACTGAAAATGTGTCGGGTATTGATACGGCTTTGTTTTATAACACCGAGCTGCTGGGTTGGAAAAGTGACTTCAGTTGGAATGTCAGTTACCTAAATGAGTATACATTTGCGCCTTTCGTTGGTGCGGATGAAATTGAGTATGCCGGATATATTACTGGCGGTAGAGGGAGTTATACGCATTGGCGTTCAAACGCTTCGGGAACCTTTATGAAACAGGACTGGCGTGTACATTACTCCGTCCAGTACATTGGACCTGCCGATGACATTAATGCTGCTCCGGGAGATATTGGAGCCCGAGCACCCAGTGTTTTCTATCATAACGTGCAGGGAACTTATTTCGTAAATTCAAAACTGAGCGTGACTGGCGGTGTTAATAACCTTTTTGACAAAGAACCGCCTTATATTCAAAGTTGGACGGACGCCAATACTGACACTATGACATATGACTTGTTAGGCCGTCAGTTATATCTGAAGGTACGTTACAGCTTTTAAAGACTAGACTGGCTGTCGCTTTTCCCTGGGAGCGGCAGCTTTTTTTTATTAAATTTGAGGTAGGGTATGACTCAAAAGAAACGCTCCAGTAGCTGGCGAGTTTGGCATCGTTGGCTATCTTTGATTTTTGGCCTGCAAATGGTTATTTGGACAATCAGTGGCGCTTACATGGTGTTCTTCGATTTGGATTATATTCATGGTGATCACTTAGTTCAGGATATAAGCCAGCCAATACCGAAAGGTGTTGAAATATCAAGCTTAAATGACCTGTTGAGCCGCTATCCAGAAACACGAAAAACGTCGTTAAAAAGCGTATGGCTGAATCAGAAGTTACAGCCGGTGTATAAAATAGAGAGTAACGAGGGAGCGTTTTTAGTTAATGCGGAGTCGCTGCAGCGTATTGATATAACCGAACAACACATTAAAGAGTTAGCGAATCAATATTACACGAAGGATCCCGACGCTATTGAATCGGTCGTTTACATGACTGATAACCCACCAACAGAAGTGAGTGGTGCTTTGTTACCGATTTGGCAGGTAAATTATGACGATTTCGGTAATACCAGTCTGTATTTATCTGAAACGACCGGGGAGCTTTTGGTAAAGCGACATACGTTTTGGCGGGGGTTTGATATCGCCTGGATGTTACACATAATGGACTACGACGAGCGTGTGGATATCGAGACCTGGTGGTTAAAGGGCTTTATTATCGGTACGTTTATTTTAATGATAACGGGCACTGTCCTGCTTTTTTATACGATTACGTTTAAGAGAAAATCGACTGGGGGTGCTCAATGATAAGGTTTATGCAATGGCTTCATCGTTGGGTGAGTTTGGTTTTAGTGATTCAAGTCGCTTTGTGGCTAGTGAGTGGGTTATTTTTTAGCTTAACCGGACATCACGGAATGTCAGGCCACCAATATATGGTCTCAAAAAACTCTGAACCCCCACTTAAAAAAATAGCGCCTCAAATCGATGTTACTGAAATGCATCAACGATTCCCCTTAGCTCACTCCATTGAACTGGTCAGTGTTGCCGGGGTAGGTCAGTATCAGGTGTCTCTGCCAGATGGACGTTTGCTTTACTTCAACGCAGATACCGGTGAACGGTGGTCTACGGACCAAGCTTTGGCGACTCAGCTAGCGCTGAATAGCTACAATGGACCGGGCCAGGTTGAAAGGGTTGAAAGAGTCAAGGGAAGCGATGAAGTGAATGGCTGGAATGCCTCAGGATTCCGCATTGATATCGAGGATGATCTTAATACCCGAATATATATCGATGAAGCGTCATCCCGGGTTGTGGAACATCGTAATACGCCATGGACAATCGCTGACTGGGCGTTTCGTCTGCACTTTATGGATTACACGGGCGGTCGAAGTTTTAATCATCTATTGATATGGAGTGCTGGATTATTCGCTCTTTGGTTTTCATTATCCGGTTTAATTCTCTTAGGCCGAAATATTACTAACGGTGACTTTAATCCAAAACGTAAGAAAACGTGGCTAGAATATTTTCAGCAGAAAGGGCAACCAATTGCGAGTAATTGTGGCGGAGGCGGTACCTGTGGGTTATGTAAAGTGACACTGCAAGGCAGCAATATACCCAGCCCGAAAGCAGCTGATAAAGCGTTATTGAGCGCCAACGAATTAGAAGCAGGAACGCGCCTATCTTGTCAACACAGAACGTCATCCAATTATGACGTTAAGCTGCATAATGTCGGAGTCGATGATATTGCTTTAACACTTGATTCAAAGCGGCAACTCACTCCATCCATTATGGAGCTTACTTTTGTAAGTTCAGACCCCGTTAGTTATGAAGCCGGGCAATTTATGCAGTTCCGTATTCCACATATAAACGAAATATTGTCACGGCATTACTCGGTTGCTACGCGGCCTCACCCGACTCGGTTTGTATTTAACATAAGGCTGCTGCCATCGCCAAGCGAAGGGATTCCCCCAGGTATCGGTTCAAGCTACCTATGTAACCTGGAGGCTGGTGCGAGTGTCGATGCTGTAGGACCATTTGGTGACTTTCAGCTGACGAAACAAAATAATTACACGCAAGTCTTTATCGGAGGCGGCGCAGGTGTTGCACCGTTAAGAGCGTTAATACAAAGTGAATTAGCAGCAGATTCTCCTCGTCGTTGCATATTCTTTTACGGTGCTCGATATGAAAAGGAACTCTGTTATAGAAACGAGTTTGAAAGAGAAGAGCGGTTAACCTATATACCTGTTCTTTCTGAGAGCGCCAAGTCGGATGACTGGACTGGACCAACTGGTTTTGTGCACGAAACCGCAATGAAGTGGTTGGCCGGCAAAAACAAAGAAACATTAGATATTTACGTGTGTGGTCCTCCGCCGATGCTAGAAGCAACGTTAAAGTCTCTTGCTGACTTTGGTATTCCGCGAGAGCGCATAAAGTTCGATGACTTTGGTATTTAGACTTTAAAATCGCCTAAGTTAGTCGTAAATCTGGGTGGTGATATAGTAGTCGTATCGCCACCTGGATTGACTACCTCGCTATGAGTACCTCTTTTAATTGATTGATCCTTATCAGCAAAAAGATATATACTTCAAGCATGTTTTTACAGCAGAACTTCGCATGTATCGTTTAATCATTGCTCTATTGCTATTGGCAGTAACAACAATGTCATTTTCACAAACTATCAGTACGGAAGAGGCCTGTATGCACGATTCTACTGAGCAGGTTTGTGATCTTGCTGATTGCGAAGTGTCGCACTCTCTTACCGATAATTGTTGCTCTGATTCAATGATGCGACATTGTTACAGTCCGTCAATTACTGTCGTTTATTCTGAGCAATCGACGGTTCCGCCTGTTGATAAGCTGCTTTTTAACGCAACCTCATTCTTAGATACGAATATTAAAGAAAAACACTCACTCTCGCTTTTCCGCCCCCCAATCCACTCTTAAAAATACGGGATTTCTCGATCCTGGCGCGTCTATCGCTCAGGTAAAAGCACAGCTATAAGCTTTGGTTCGCTCATTGTTGTTACGACGCCGATCGTCGTCCTCGTTACGCTCTGATTCATAGCTTGGTCTGTGTTGAATCTAAAAATTCACAGTTTTTGAGAGTAACAATATGAAACTTTTAAGAAGAATGGCTTATTTAGGTGTTCTGACTGCAGTAGTGCCAAATGTTGTTAGTGCACAAGAGCCACTTTTGAATTTGCAAGAAGCAGTGAGTATCGCTGTACAAGAAGATCCTTGGTTAACGGCAAGTAAGCAAACCCAAGAGGCATTCGCGAGTGAAGCGATAGCCTCTTCCAGTTTGCCTGACCCTAAAATATCATTCACGGCTGCCAGTTTCCCTGTTGACAGTTTTAGTTCAAGACAGGAAGGGATGACCCAGTTAGTCGTCGGTGTTTCACAAGCATTTCCCAGAGGAGACACTTTATCGTTGTCTCGTAAGCAGAAAAACCAATTAGCTCAAAAACAACCGTTTTTGAGAGCGGATCGCATTGCTAAAGTCAAAACAACGGTCACTAAGTTGTGGTTAGATGTCTTTTTCTCTCAGCAAAGTATCCGCTTGATTGAATCGGATAGAGCGCTTTTTGAACAGTTAGTGTCAACCGCTAAGGCGAGTTATACCAGTACCGAGGGAAAAGCACGGCAGCAAGATGTTATTAGAGCCCAACTTGAACTTACACGCCTGGATGATCGGTTGACATTACTGCGACAAAAAGAGGAGCGACTTCAAAGCGAACTGTCGGAATGGATAGGTGTTATAGCGAAATCAAGGTTACCGGATGACCTTCCGAGTCTTACGCTGAAGAAGACATTGCTATCACCTTCGACAATACCGAAACAAGCCTTGTACGAATTGATAAAAGAACACCCGGTTTTGCAAGCGACCGATCAAGACATTTTGGCGTCGGATACGTCTGTCGAGCTCGCTCAGCAAGGTTATAAACCGCAATGGTCAGCCAATCTGAAATATGGCCATAGAAACGACGATCCAAGCGGCAATGACCGTGCCAACTTGCTGTCAGCCGGGGTTACGTTCGATGTCCCTTTATTTACTGATAACAAACAGGATAAGCAGGTACGCTCAGCAAAGTTTAGAACGGAAGCGAAAAAAACTGAGAAGTTATTGGTTGCCAGGCAGTTAATAGCCAATTTACGCAGTACGTTTTTACAACTGAACCGTTTGAATGAACGTGCTGCCCTATATCACGAAGAGCTACTTCCACAAATGTCCGCCCAGTCTGAAGCCGCATTGACTGCCTACAACAATGATGATGGCGACTTTGCCGAGGCGGTACGGTCACAGATTGCGGAAGTCAACGCAAAAATTGATGCATTAGCGATCGCCATCAACCGCCAAAAGCTGATTGCCGAAGCAAACTACTTATTATTTTCAGGAGTTTAAAATGAAAACAGTCACTAAATCTCTTATAAGTTTAGCTGTAGGATTTGCGGTTGGCGCTGGCGCTATTGGCTACTTAATGCAGTCAACTGCGGGCTCCGCTGGTTCATCGGATAATGCCAAAAAAGAGCCGTTATATTGGGTGGCTCCGATGGATCCAAATTATCGCAGAGACAAGCCTGGAAAGTCTCCAATGGGGATGGACCTTATTCCGTTCTATGGCGATGATGGGGGAGAGAGTTCACCAGGTACTGTGAGAATCGATCCCGATGTTATTAACAACCTTGGGGTTACAACTGCAACCGTCACGTCCTCGAGACTCAACCTGGATATCGAAACAGTTGGCTATGTTCAGTTTGATGAGAACCGAGTATTAACAGTAAGCCCTCGTGTTGAAGGCTGGATTGAAAACCTTTTTGTAAAAGCGGTCGGTAACTCGGTTAAAGCAGGCCAACCTTTATACAGTATTTACTCCCCGGAAATGGTTAATGCTCAAGAGGAGCTTGTACTGGCCTCGCAGCGAGGTAATCAGGTTCTAATAGACGCTGCTGAAGAACGCTTAAGAGCCCTGCAAGTCTCTGAATCTGAGATTAAGAAGTTAAAAGAGACTCATAAAATTCAGAAAACAATTACGGTAAAAGCAAAGCAGTCAGGGGTATTGGATAAACTGACTGTGCGTGAAGGTGCGTTTGTAAAGCCGAGTATGAATTTAATGACGATCGCCCAACTGGATAAAATATGGGTTATTGCAGAAGTCTTTGAGCGGCAACTGAACCAAGTTGAGGTAGGTAATAAAGTTCAAATGGATCTTGAGTATGCTCCGGGTAAAGACTGGGAAGGAAAGGTTGATTACGTCTATCCGTCGCTTAACCCTAAAACTCGGACGGGACAAGTTCGAATTCACTTCGACAACCCAGATGGTTTTTTAAAACCGGGCATGTTTGCGAATCTTAACATTAAGGCTGGTTTAGGCGACAAAAACTTAATCATCCCTAAAGAAGCGCTTATCCGAATGGGTGGTTCGAACCGAGTTGTACTGGCACTGGGTGATGGGAAATTTAAATCAGTTAATGTTGACGTTGGGCGGTTAGGGAGCTCGCGAGTTGAAATTTTATCGGGTCTTATGGCAGGTGATGACATCGTTACTTCAGCTCAGTTTTTGATTGATTCTGAGTCCAGTAAATCCTCTGACTTTAAGCGCATGCAACATGACACTCATGCCGATAACGAGAGCCATGGCAGCATGTCAAGTGACTCAGCAGCCCAAGCTGTCTGGGTTGAAGCAACCGTTAAAAGTGTTATGCCTCAGCACTCGATGGTTACGCTGGAGCACGGTGAGATTTCTGAGTGGGACTGGCCTGCAATGACGATGGACTTCGATGTTGCGTCTGATGTTGAACTTTCTAAGCTTAGCACGGGTTTATCCTTGCATGCGGAGATAACGCAAGTCGGCGAGCAACGGTACCAGCTCACATCTATTCATATTCCTGAGCAAGAACAAGTGACAGAGCAGGAGCATAGCCATGATTAAGTCAGTCATTCGATGGTCAGTGAGCAACCGTTTTTTCGTTCTTCTGGCGACATTAATCCTCGTGGGTGTTGGTGCTTTTGCGGTCAAGAATACGCCAGTAGATGCCCTGCCGGACTTGTCGGATGTCCAGGTGATTATTAAAACCAGCTATCCGGGTCAAGCGCCGCAAGTAGTAGAAGATCAAGTGACCTATCCATTAACGACAGCTATGTTGTCTGTGCCGGGAGCTAAAACCGTTCGTGGATATTCGTTTTTCGGCGACTCCTATGTGTATGTCATTTTTGACGAGGATACGGACGCTTACTGGGCACGTTCGCGAGTGCTTGAATATTTATCTCAGGTTGCTCCCACATTGCCTTCTAATGCAAGACCACAATTAGGCCCTGATGCAACAGGGGTTGGTTGGGTGTATTTGTATGCCTTGGTTGATCGTACGGGAAATCACAATTTGGGTGAGTTACGCAGTATGCAGGACTGGTTTTTAAAGTATGAACTGCAAACGGTCGAAGGAGTTTCGGAAGTTGCTGCCCTGGGCGGGATGGTAAAGCAGTACCAGGTGAAAGTTGATCCGGAGAAGCTGCGCGCATTCGATATTCCCCTTGCTCACATACAAAATGCTATCCAGCGAGGCAATCAGGAAGTGGGGGCTTCGGTGGTTGAGATGGCGGAAGCTGAGTATATGGTTCGGGCCTCAGGCTATATTGACGGTGTGTCAGACTTAGAGAGTATTCCGCTTGGCGTTGATGAAAATGGCACGCCATTATTGCTTAAAGATGTTGCTGATGTGGGCGTGGGCCCCCAAATGAGGCGTGGTATAGCCGAACTCAACGGTGAAGGAGAAGCAGTCGGTGGCATTGTTGTAATGCGCTTCGGAGAGAATGCCCAAAAAACGATTGATGGCGTTAAACAAAAGTTGGAGGAATTAAAATCTGGGCTACCAGAGGGTGTCGATATAGTCACTGTCTATGACCGTTCGGGGCTTATCTCGGATGCCGTGGAAAGTCTCTGGAAAAGTTTAATCGAAGAACTCGCGATTGTCGCGTTTATCTGTGTCATATTTCTTTTTCATGTGCGCTCCTCGCTGGTTGCTGTTATCAGCTTACCTTTGGGTATTTTAACCGCGTTTATTGTTATGTATTGGCAGGGAATTAACGCGAACATTATGTCGCTTGGGGGGATCGCAATTGCTATTGGGGCTATGCTCGATGGCGCCATAGTCATGATTGAAAATATGCATAAGCATATGGAAAAAACGCCACTGACACCAGAGAACCGCTGGCGGGTGGTTGCGGCCTCTGCTTCAGAGGTAGGCCCTGCACTTTTCTTTAGCTTGCTCATTATTACCGTCAGCTTCATGCCGGTGTTCACCTTAGAAGCACAGGAAGGACGGATGTTTTCTCCGCTTGCTTTCACGAAAACCTATGCAATGGCAGCCAGTGCAGCGTTAGCGGTTACCGTTATCCCTGTGTTGATGGGGTACTTTATCAGAGGAAAAGTAACACCTGAAGGAAAAAACCCGCTTAACCGGTTATTGATCGCCGGGTATAAACCGCTTTTAAAAGGCATTTTGAAATACCCAAAGACAACAGTTGTGGGAGCGCTTGTTATCCTGGCCGTCGGTATCTGGCCGATTGACAAAATTGGTAGTGAATTTATTCCAGATTTGGATGAGGGCGATTTGATGTATATGCCAACTACCTATCCGGGGTTATCAATTGGTAAAGCAAGAGAGCTCTTACAGCAAACCGACAAGCTAATAAAAACAGTACCGGAAGTGAAGACGGTTTTTGGCAAAATTGGCCGAGCAGATACCGCCACCGACCCGGCACCCTTAACGATGATTGAAACCTTTATTCAACTGAAACCGAAAGATCAGTGGCGAGACGGTATGACCACTGAGAAGTTGAAAAAAGAACTGGATGCGCTTGTAAAGTTTCCGGGGCTGACAAATGCGTGGGTTTACCCCATTAAAACTCGCATTGATATGCTATCGACAGGTATCAAAACGCCGGTAGGTATAAAAGTTGCCGGAGCTGATCTTAATGAAATTCAGAAGATCGGCCAGCAGCTTGAAACAATACTTGAAGATGTCGATGGTACGGCTTCTGTTTATTCAGAGCGAGTGGCAGGTGGACGCTATGTCAAAGTTGACATAAAAAGGGAGCAGGCTGCACGTTATGGCTTGAACATTGAGGATGTTCAGCAGGTTGTTGCCACGGCTATTGGTGGAATGAATGTTTCAGAGACCATTGAAGGGCTTGAACGATACCCAATAAACTTGCGCTACCCTCAAGATTACCGTGATTCGCCGGAAGAATTAAAAAAGCTACCTTTAGTTACGCCAAATGGACAGCGCATTAGTTTGGCGGATGTAGCTGATGTCTACGTCGAACTCGGACCGCCGGCAATTAAAAGCGAAAACGCAAGGCTCAATGGCTGGACTTTTGTCGACATTGAGGGTGTTGATGTCGGCACTTATGTTGAAAAAGCAATGAAGGTCGTAGATCAAAAAATTGAGTTGCCTGCAGGGTATTCAGTCACCTGGTCCGGGCAGTACGAATATATGGAAAGAGCCAAGGAAAAGTTAACTTACGTTATTCCGTTAACACTCGCGATTATTATCGTTCTTTTATATATGAACTTTCGAAATGCTACGGAAATCGCGATCATACTGGGGACCTTGCCTCTTGCGTTGGTCGGCTCAATTTGGCTGATGTATCTTTTAGATTATAACTTCTCAGTTGCGGTAGCGGTTGGCTTCATCGCGCTAGCGGGGGTTACTGTAGAAATAGGGATATTAATGCTGACTTACCTTAATCAGTCCTATAATGAATACGAACAAGGCCAGTTAGAGCAAGGTAAAGCTTTGACTAAAGACGGCATTTCTCGCGCTGTAATGGAAGGGGCTGGGCTTCGTGTTCGTCCCGTTATGATGACGGCGGTTTCTACCATCGCTGGTCTATTGCCTATCATGTTCAGTACAGGGACTGGCGCTGAGGTGGTTAGCAGAATAGCCGCCCCAATGGTTGGAGGAATGATAAGCGCTGTTATTCTGACCTTGCTAGTGTTACCCGCTGTTTACTACTTGTGGCGCGGGCAGAAGGTTAAGTGTGTATAAGACCGATTATTTTGGTTAAGAGCTGCACACCATTGATTAAGATCAATGGTGTGCGCTAATAAGTATGCTAGGTTAAAATTTGGGGTTGGGAGAACACATATGGTTCAAACAAAATTGTTAGTTGTGCTTATGCTGGGAATAGTGATTCAGCTATCCTTCCCAGCTGCTCCTGCCCATAATACTGCCTCCAGCGCAGAGCACGTAATCAACGTTAATCAGACGGATGTTGCAAACGAAAGAAAAAACAACATGCACTGTGATGGCGATGAACAATCTGCCAGTAAAACGTGCTGTTACTGTTTAACAGATTCTGCAGATACATGTTTAATGGATGCGGAGTGCAACTCTGCAAGCTCTCCTTTAGTGTTAATCCCATTCAATTTCCCCATAAAGTCAACTGGCTATTTGCAGTTCCCGCTGTCATATGAAGGGAACGTTAAGCAAATGTCTTTTGATATTTTTTATCCTCCGAAATAGCGCCTGCTAAATTTCAAGTAATACTTTTTTCGAAATTTAATCATGCCGTATGCGCCCCTAAGTTAAGGGACTTAAGGCGTGTAGGAGGATATATGAACCTATCTAAAATAACTGCTATTTTTGATCAATTGCGACAAGACGCAGTGGAAGAGGCTCTGGTCGGTTGTGGCGTTAGCGGCTTTACGTTGTTTCCCGTGCGAGGACGAGGTTACTACTTTGATAGTTATAACGATGATCACTTAGTTGATCACGTACAGCTCGAAGTTTATGTGAACAGTGATGACGCGCGCGACGTTGCGTTTTTGGTAGTTGAAGCGGCCCATACTGGGGTACCTAACGAGGGATTAGTCTCTATCTCGCCAATCGATGAATTGATTTGGGTTCACGACAAACGAGCAGCGACTGATAAAGAACTCTCGTTACAACGCTAATATCGCGCCAACATCGACCTGAAGTATATTAATAGTTTTAATAAATAGGACAGTACTGATGTCAACTAACGATCATAGAGCCGGAGTGCGTGAAATTAACTTAGTCAATCGCACGTTAAAGCTAAACACTGAGAGTGTGAAAGAAGTTCGCGAAGCGATTAACGAAATCGATCTCTTGGTTGGTCTTGATAGCGTTGCCTACGACTCTGAACATAACTTGTTATCGGTCGCTTATGATGCCTCTAAAGTCGATTTGAACGTGATAGAGGGAAAGCTCGGAAAGTTTGGTATTGAAATAAATAATGGCTGGTGGACTCATTTGAAAGAGGAATACTACAAATTTATTGATCAAAATATTAAGGATAATGCGGAGCATACACCGTGGAGTTGTCACAGAAGTCCGCCAGGTGCCAAGAACAAACGAAAGTAACGTTTAATTATAGGTAAGGAGTCAAAAATGCAAATAGAAACAATCAAAGATGTGTTGAGTTGGACCGTTGATTTCCACAAAAACCTAAAGGAGTGTGTCACTCACTGCTCTAAACAGAACCAAGATGAACGAGCTCGGATGATTCTAAACTACGTGTCGGGTCATGAAGCGAGCTTAGCGCGAATGGTCGACGGCTTCAGGAATACAGCAAACCGGAATGCATTAGACACTTGGTGTTATGACTATATTGGGAAACACCCCATCGTTGAGCATGGGCACTGCGATTCGCCTTTTAAAGAGTTAGATACCGATCACATTATGGAGAAGATTGTAAACCATCATGAGCAAGTCATAGAGCTTTATGAGCACTTATATTCCCGTGTTGATATTGACAGCGCAAAAGAGCTGTTAGAGACGGTAAAAAACGTTGAAGAAAATGAAATTAAACGAATGGTGCAAACTGCGAATCGATTTTCAGATATGTAGTGAGTGAAAATTTTATCGTTGGTACTTTGCGGGAAGTAGCCGTTGCTTGGCTGGTTTCCCGTAAATAAGGAGCACTGGTATGGGTGTAAAAACTGAAGACGTTCGTAGTAGTTCCATTGAGGAACTCATTATCGAGGGAGCCGGTTGCGCGAGTTGTGTTGGCAAAATCGAGAGTGCATTAAAGTCTGTATCCGGCGTGGAAAATGCAGAGATGAACTTTGCACAGCGAACGGTCAGTGTGACTGGAACAGCAAATCCGAGCGCTTTAGTGAAAGCGGTAGAGAAGGCGGGGTATAGCGCTAAAGTAGCCACTTCTGAAAGTGAAGATGATGCGTTGGCAGAAAAAGAACAAGCCGACTGGGCTTACTATAAGCGATTGATGCGTGAAATGACCGTTGCGTTGTCGTTAGGTGTGCCGTTGATGATTTACAGCCTTTTCGTTGGCGAAATGACGGTTACCACCACCACAGAACGTTTAGTATGGCTACTGGTGGGAATTTTGACCTTGGGCGTACTTTACTTTTCTGGTAAACACTTTTTCGTTGGTGCCTGGCAGTCCTTTAAAAACCATTCAGCGAATATGGACACGTTGATTGCACTTGGTACGGGAACCGCTTGGCTTTATTCCATGGTTGTTGTGTTAGTTCCGCATCTGGTTCCAGAGATGGCGCGTCATGTTTACTTCGAAGCATCCGCTATGATTATTGGATTGATCAATTTGGGGCTGGCACTTGAACTGAAGGCTCGGGGGCGTACGTCCGAAGCCATAAAGCGCCTTATTGGCTTACAAGCTAAAACAGCTCGTGTCGTCCGTGATGATAAACAGTTGGATATCCCTATTGAAGAGGTGCT
The DNA here is from genome assembly GCF_004362265.1 of Idiomarina sp. 017G. Taxonomy (NCBI): domain Bacteria; kingdom Pseudomonadati; phylum Pseudomonadota; class Gammaproteobacteria; order Alteromonadales; family Idiomarinaceae; genus Idiomarina; species Idiomarina sp. 017G. The sequence goes on from NZ_SNWT01000011.1 coordinate 22,652, forward strand.
CAAAGATGATGTGGTACGTGTTCGCCCCGGTGAAAAGATTCCTGTGGATGGTGAGGTAACTGAAGGACACACGGCCATTGATGAGTCCATGTTAACAGGGGAGCCAATGCCTGTGGAAAAGGCGGTCGGAGATACTGTTGCAGCAGGGACGATAAATAAGAGCGGCTCCATTTTGTTCAAAGCGAGACGTGTAGGAAAGGACACTGCTCTTGCTCAAATTATTAACATGGTGAAACGTGCTCAAAACTCCAAACCTCCGATAGGTCGTCTGGCTGACGTCATCTCCGCCTATTTTGTCCCCGTCGTTATGATTATTGCTGTTACTAGCGCATTGTTTTGGCTCAATTTTGGCCCAGATCCCGCGTTAGCTTTCGCAGTTGTATCGGCTACTACTGTGCTGATTATCGCCTGTCCCTGTGCATTAGGTCTTGCTACCCCTATGTCGGTGATGGTGGGTGTGGGGAAAGCTGCTGAAGCGGGTGTGCTTATTCGTAATGGTGAAGCGCTACAAACTGCGTCAAAGATATCGGCTATGATTCTGGATAAAACAGGCACGATTACTCTGGGCTCGCCTAAGGTCACTGATGTGTTAGTGGCGCGTGAGTATGACGAGCAGACGGTATTACGCCTTGCTGCGACGCTTGAATCAGGCTCTGAACATCCTTTGGCACAGGCGATAGTTGAGTCAGCTATGGAAAAAGGTATTGAAACAGGAAAAGTTTCTAATTTTAGCGCCATTGCGGGTCATGGCGTACAGGCAGAAGTAGAAGGTAAAACACTTCTTTTTGGTAATGAAAAATTGATGCGTGAGCGTAATATCGACTTGGGTAATTTTGTCGAAAAAGCTCAAGTTCTGGCTACCGAAGCTAAGACGCCTATGTACTTAACTGTCGATAACCAGCTGGCCGCAATCATCGCTGTAGCCGACCCTATAAAAGAAGACTCTATCGCTGCCATTAAACGTTTGAAGGACAATGGCATGCGGGTAGTGATGCTGACTGGCGATAATCGCGCAACTGCAAAAGCTGTTGCTAAAAAAGCCGGTATTGAAGAGTTTTTTGCTGAGGTTTTACCGGAAGAAAAGTCGGAAAAAGTTCAGGAACTTCAAATGGAAGGCGAAATCGTTGGCATGACAGGCGACGGTATCAACGACGCGCCAGCGTTGGCTATTGCCAATGTGGGGTTTGCTATTGGTACGGGCACGGACGTCGCTATTGAAAGTGCTGATATTACATTGATGCGTGGCTCGTTGCACGGGCTTGCCGATGCGGTCGCGGTAAGCAAGGCCACACTACGCAACATTAAGCAAAACTTATTTGGTGCTTTTATTTACAACGTGGCAGGTATTCCTTTTGCCGCAGGCGTTCTGTATCCATTTTTTGGAATGCTGTTGAGTCCGGTTATTGCAGGTGCAGCAATGGCTTTTTCTTCGCTTACGGTAGTGAGCAACGCTAACCGGTTACGCTTTTTTAAAGCCAAGAAACATTAATGCATCTTTTAACTGTGTCGTATTCAGGAGAATAAACATGTTATTTATTAATATTGCTGGTATCGCTTTGATAGCACTGATCGTCTGGTGGTTTTGGCTTTATAAACCTGCGGAGAGACAGGTGGAAGAAGGGGAGCTTGTCATTACCGTTGAAAACGGTACTTACTCGCCATCGCGAATAAAGATATCAAAAGGCAAGCCGACGGAGCTTAAGTTCCTGCGGAAAGATCAGTCCCCTTGCTCTGAAACTTTGCTTATTCCTGAAGTGGAAATCAGTGAAACGTTGCCTTCTAACAAATTAAAGCCAATTCAAATACCAGCACTGGAACCTGGAGAGTACGATTTTCATTGCCAGATGCAAATGTATCGGGGAAAGATAGTTGTCGGTTAAATGGCTTAAAACGTCCAGGTTACAATACGAACTTTAAAAGTTTTTCGTTAGCTTTGATGAAATTTAATTTCATCGAAGAAATTGAAGAATTCGGTGATGAATATCACCGTTATATGGAGTCTACGCCAGCGTGGGTTCCACGATTTAACTATAGTGAAATAACGTCAAATTAATGAGACCAATACAATTTGGTCGTAATCAAGAGGGGAATACAATGAAAAAAGTACTTTCAGCTTTAACGATCACAGCCTTAATGGCCTCACCTGTATTTGCTGACGCACAGCATAAACATGGTGATGATCAAAAAGGTTCAATGAGTGGAATGATGCACCATGAAAAAATGACATCAATGCATGAGCACATGCAGGAAATGCGCGACGCTATGAAAAAAATAAAAAGCGAATCTGACCCCAAGAAGCGTAAAGAACTCATGCAAAAACATATGGAGTCAATGCAGAAGGGAATGCAAATGATGAACCATGGGATGGATAAGGGCATGAATAAGGGAGAACATAAAAAGGGAGATCAAGCAGAGTCAACGGGCAAAGAGCATATGATGAAAAAAATGAAAATGATGGAGCATCGAATGGATATGATGCAAAAGATGATGGAGCAAATGATGGAACACCAAAGTGAGGAAAAGAAGCAGGGTAGTTAGGCGATATAAGGCATGTGCCTAAGCTTAAGTGCGGCTATTTATAGGAATAAATAGCCGCGTTTTTGATTTGCAATATTTTTAAGGAAAAAATGATGCAAATAAATTTGGCTCGGCCGCGGAGACTAGTTGGCTATTTAAGCGCTTTACGATTTCTGTTTAACGGTATTTTCAAGGCTTTCATTAAGGGAGGCCATTAAAGGACAATAAACAGCGCCCTGTTGGGCGCTGCATTGCTGAACCAGACCACTCAAAGCGCGTTCAATATGTTGTAAATGCGATAGTTTTTGCCTAACGCTAACGAGTTTTTGCTCTCCTAGCTCTCTAGCTTCATCACAATGAACGCCATCCTGCAGTTTTAATAGCTCTGCGATTTCATCCAGGCTAAAACCAAGCCATTGAGACGTGCGAATAAAGTGAAGTCGCTGTAACGCATGACTGTCGTAATGGCGAATCCCTCCGTACGGCTTTTCGGGCTCTGCCATTAACGCTCTTCGCTGATAATAACGAATTGTCTCGACATTTACGCCAGCGGCGGCGGCCAGCGTACCAATTGTCATCAGCTCTTTATTTTTTAACATAACGGTTGACTCCGTACCCAGATACGGCTTTAAGGTTAGCATAAATCAATACACTTATGCAGAGGATTATTGTTATGCCAAACTCCAAATCTGGACGAGGCTCTCTTATTGCGGGCGGCGCTGCAGCGTTATTGGCTTCAGCGTGTTGTTTGGGACCGCTGTTGTTACTCTCTCTCGGAGTGTCCGGTGCATGGATTGGAACCCTGACAGCACTTGAGCCATATCGTCCGGCATTCATTGCCATTGCACTGATTGCTTTGTTCTTCGCCTGGCGCCGGATATATCGTCCTGTTGGTAATTGCGGGCCAGACGATATTTGCGCAAGGCCAAAAGTGCGTGCGGGTTATAAAGTGACGTTCTGGCTGGTTGCAGTGCTTATATTAACCGCGATGTTATACCCCTATGTTGTACCTTTCTTTTATTAAGAGGCAATACACGATGAAAAAATTAATGACCACAACCTTATTGTTCTTATTGTTTAGCTTACCCACTTTAGCAGCTAAGCAAACCGTCACGTTATCGGTTCCCGGAATGACGTGTGTGACCTGTCCTATTACGGTGAAAGCGGCACTGAGACAGGTCGAAGGAGTTAACGCCGTCGACGTTCGTTATGAAGAGCGGGACGCAACGGTGACGTTCGACGATGCGAAAACCTCCGTTGAGGCGTTGACTCAAGCAACCACTGATGCGGGTTATCCATCCACATTGAAAAAAGCCTCGGTGACACAGGAGTAAGGTTTATGAGTGATAACAATCTGCATATTGCAGTGATTGGTAGCGGTGGCGCAGCCATGGCTGCCGCCTTGAAAGCGACTGAACACGGTGCCCGGGTGACACTAATTGAGCGTGGTACTATCGGCGGAACCTGTGTCAACATTGGCTGTGTTCCTTCTAAAATCATGATCCGGGCGGCTCACATTGCACACCTTCGCCGGGAAAGTCCGTTCGATGACGGCCTAAGCGCCCAGACACCGGAGGTGAACCGGCCGGCGCTATTGACTCAGCAGCAAGCACGGGTGGAGGAGCTGCGCGAGTCCAAGTACCAGAGTATTCTCAGCGACAATACCGCTATTACCGTTCTCAAAGGCGAGGCGCGGTTCGTTAGCGAGCGCACGCTGGCGGTTGCGCTCAGCGATGGTAACGAGCAAACCGTGACATTTGACCGGGCTTTCATCGGTACCGGCGCCCGACCGGCAATACCGGCTTTTCTCGGTTTGTCCGATACGCCTTACTTAACTTCAACAAGCGCGCTAGAGTTAACACATATCCCGGAGCGTTTTGCTGTTATCGGTGGTTCGGTGGTCGCACTCGAGCTTGCTCAGGCATTTAGTCGTCTTGGTAGTGACGTAACGGTTTTAGCACGCAGTCGGCTGTTATCGCAAAACGACGCGGATATCGGTGAAACCATCAATGCTGCTTTTCTCCGGGAAGGTATCAATGTGCTTGAAAATACTGAAGCGAGTCAGGTTGTGTATGATGGGCAAACATATACTCTGCAAACCAATCAAGGCGTACTACACGCTGATCAGCTTCTGGTGGCTACGGGGCGTACTCCGAATACTGAAATGTTGAATCTAGAGGCGCTTGGCGTTGACACTGAGCGCGGTGCGATAACGGTTGATAGCGGTATGCAAACCACTTGCTCAGACATATATGCGGCAGGCGACTGCACCAGTCAACCTCAGTTTGTTTACGTGGCTGCCGCGGGGGGCAATCGAGCGGCTATTAATATGACGGGCGGCGATGCCAGGCTTGATCTTAGTACCATGCCCGAGGTTATTTTTACCGACCCGCAAATTGCGACTGTTGGTCTTTCTGAGGCAGGCGCTGAAGCCCAGGGGTATGATGCCGATAGCCGCACACTGAATCTGGATAACGTGCCGCGAGCACTGGTCAATTTCGATACATTGGGGTTCATTAAAATCATCGCCGAGCGCAATAGCGGGCAACTGTTGGGTGTTCAGTGTGTGGCCGGAGAAGCGGGAGAACTGATTCAAACCGCAGCGATGGCACTTAGGGCTAAAATGACCGTTGATGAAGTTGCTGATGGGCTTTTCCCATACCTGACAATGGTGGAGGGTTTGAAACTCTGTGCCCAAACGTTCAGCAAAGATGTGGAACAACTGTCTTGTTGCGCGGGTTAAGTGTCATGGTCACTGCTCTGCATCTTGACCGCCGAGAATGCCCATTAGTTCTATTTTGCTATCATTAACCCGAAGGTAAATACTATCAACACCAAAAACACTTGCGGTAACCTCTACGAATATGATCGATGGTAGGATAGTTTGGTGGGTTGCTAGCTATTTTTTCGAATGGCTCAAATAAACGATAAAAATAGTTGCCGCCTGCCGTTCGCCAAACGTTAAGTAACCATAATTATAAATGCGGTTTGAATTCTTTCAGCATTTCTTCTGGAGATTGATCAGTAAATCCGTTTGCTTCCGCTGACTTGAGTTTTTCATTAATTGCTTTAGCACGGCGAATGAGATCGCTAACTAATTCGTTTTTGCTATTGTATTCACCGAACTCTTGCACGTGATGACAAAGCCAAAGACCACTTTGCTCGGTTAATGTAATACTTTGTCACGTGTTATATAGCGTGTTACTAAGGTTTTATCCGCAACACCCGGATATATCGGTTTTCTCGCCAGCTTTTACGGCTATAGCGTCTTTAATTATGCGAATAGCGGATCGCAAGACAATAATCGCTATAACGGTTGCAATGACTAAGTCAGGCCAAGCCATATTGAGTTGTGCCACTAACAAGGCCGAGACAATAACGCCGACGTTCATGATCATGTCATTGCGTGAACAGATCCAGCTGGCGCGGATGTTAATATCACCGTTTCGTGAGCTGTATAAAAGTGAAAAGCAAGCTACGTTTACAACGAGCGCCAGACCAGCAACCCATAACATCATATTGGCATTAGGGTCACTGCCAAATGCTAAGCGTTGAAACACATCGGCTAATACCAGTAACGCCAATAAGGTTTGCAGCGTGCCATTAAAAATGGCCGCATTGGATTTATATTTAATGGCTTTGCCAACGGCATGCAAACTGACGGCATAGACCAACGTATCGGCGAGCATATCTAGCGAATCGGCGATAAGCCCACTGGAATCGGCTAACCAACCGGCAATGAACTCAACGAAAAACATAACGCCATTAAGGACTAATACAGTCCACAACAACCGTCGCTGCGCTTTATCGGTGTGGGCTTGAACATTACTACTAGACGAACTGCCGCAGCAAGATGACATGTCACTTCCCTTAAGTTAATTAACCGTTGCCGTATTTCATCATACGTGGCGATGAGTTTCTTTACTGGTTTTCGCTGAAACTTGCGTAATAACAAGTAAAGAACGCGCAAATCGACGCAAAAATTTTAATTCGTAAATTCAGTGGGCTTATCACAGGTAATCCTATGTCGATTTTCGATGACCATATAATGCTGCTTCTTTATGTGCGAATTCGGGATGTTCAAACTCCAACGTCGAATGCATAATATTGAATCGCTCGTTGAGTACTGTTTTTATTTCTGCCTTTATGGACTCAATGCGATCCCAGCCTTTTTCGGTGAGTACGACGTGGGTGTCCAATGCTGCAATATTCTCTTGCATCTGCCAAAGGTGGATATGATGCACATCGTCTATTCCGTTGATATCGCGCAAGGCTTCGATGACCAACTCGCCATCTAATCCTGGCGGGCAACCCAGCATTAGCGTCCGGATTGGCTCGCCAATTTCAGTAAAAGAAAGGTAGAGAATATACACTGCGATACCGATTGTGATTGCCGCATCTACCCAATGGGCGTTGTAAAGAATGATAAGCGTACCGGAAATAACGACAGCGACCGAAGCTAACGCATCTGAGAGGTTGTGCAGGAATAAGGCTCGAATATTTACACTGCCTTTCTGTATCGAATAAGTGAGAAAGGCGGTTAAGGCATCTATTATCAGTGCTATCCCGGCGATAATAACTACAGTCCATCCAGCTACATCTGGTGGATCGATGAGTCTCATCCCACCTTCATAAATTAAGTAAAGTCCGATAATGATGAGCGTGGTGTAATTAATCAACGCAGCAACCACTTCTATTCTTTCATAGCCGAACGTCATGCGAGAGTCTGCGGGACGGCGTGCTATTTTACGCGCGGCGAATGCAATAATTAATGCCGCCATATCTGAGAAATTATGCAGTGCATCTGCAATGAGTGCTAAGCTACCAGAAAGAATGCCACCGATAATTTGCGCTATGGTTAAAAGGCCGTTAGCCCATATAGCGATGCCGACACGGCGGTCACCACTTTTAAAGTCTAAATGAGCATGACCGTCCTCTGATTTATGATTATGTGCCATGAAAAATCCTTATTTAAGTACGAGGGACAAACACAGTTGCCCCTCTTATTAATAACAAGTTAACTAACGACTTAAGTCCTTAATTTTTTGTTTTGAAAACCAGGGATAAAGCACCGGCAAAACTACCAACGTCAAAAAGGTTGCGGATACCAGGCCACCCACAATAACGGTAGCCAATGGCCGTTGAATTTCAGCACCCGCACCGGTTGCGAATAACATGGGTATAAGACCCAACGCTGAAGTAATAGCCGTCATTAGTACCGGGCGCAGTCGCGACCATGCGCCATCAAACACGGCATCGTTCAGTCGATGACCATCCGTTAGGCGCTGGTTTATGCTTTCAACTAACACCACACCGTTAAGTACGGCGACACCAAATAAGGTGATAAAGCCGACAGCACTTGGCACGGACAAATACTGGCCTGAGACAAATAGCGCGACAATTCCTCCAATAATGGCCAGTGGGACATTAACCAAAATCAACATCGCCTGACCCAGGGTTCCGAACGCAAAGTAAAGCAGTAACGCAATTAACGCCAAGGATATCGGCACCACAATGGATAGACGCTGTTGAGCTCGTTGCTGGCTCTCAAACTGACCACCAATATCAACGGAATAGCCGGTGGGTAACTCGACATTGTCATCAATTGTCTGACGAATATCGGCAACAACGCTGCCCATGTCACGACCTTGAACGTTGGATTGAATAACCACCCGGCGCTGTACGTCATCACGACGAATTTGTGGAGGGCCGGATTCAATCGAAACGTTAGCCACTTCACCCAGTGTTACCCAGGCACCCGATGGAGCTTGTAACCGAAGTGAACGTATTGACTCAGGGGTATCACGAAACGATTCAGCTAAACGAACGTAGATGTCGTAACGCTCATTTCCGCGAATGATTTGCCCGGCAATGGCCCCGCCAAGGCCATTATCGACCACGCTGAGCACATCCGTTACGTTCAGGCCATAGCGGGATAACTGACGTCGCTTAGGCGATACAACCAGCTGCGCCTCCCCTTTTATTTGCTCCATGGCAACAGCAACGGCACCATTCACCTGTTTTACTGCGTTCTCTATTTCCTGTCCTTTTGCGGCAAGCGTATCGAGTTCAGGACCAAATAATTTTATCGCAAGTTGCGATTTCACGCCGGACAAGAGTTCATCAACCCGTGTTGCGATAGGCTGTGAGAAGTTGAATAGCAACCCCGGATGATCATCCAGTTTCGCCTCCATTTTCTCCTGCAACGCATAGCGATCAGATGCAGTTGTCCATTCCGACTGCGGCTTAAGTCCTACGTAAATTTCAATGTTACTAATAGGCTCAGGGTCACCACCGATTTCGGCTCGACCAATGCGACTTAGCGCGTAGGTGGTTTCCGGAAACGACATTAAGATTTTTTCCAGTTTTGGGGCAACTTCTAACGCTGTTTCCAGGTTTGATGACGGAGCCAGAGTTACACGAATATTAATTGTGCCTTCCTCAAGCTCGGGAGCAAACTCGGTACCGAGTCGTGGTACCAGAAGTAACGCACCAATGAACAAAATAGCAGCGACGCTGACGATCAATTTTTTGCTGTGTAGTGCCCATGACAGCAGTCTTTTATAACCGGCATCCAGCGGTTTCAGTAGTTTATTCTCGCGGGGGCGAATGCCTTTACTGAAAAAGTAACTAGCAAGCGCTGGCACCACCATAAGGGCAACGAATACGGCTGAAACAATGGCCAACATAATGCTTATCGCCATAGGCTCAAACAGCTTAGCCTCAACGCCCTGAAAGCTAAATAGCGGCATAAAGACGACTAAAATGATCATGGCGGCGAAAAAGACGGGTCGTGCAACCTCATTTGCGGCTTCTTTTACGCGCAGTTTAACGCCATGACTGTCTAGCTTCGCAGCTTGCGGATCGGGGTCGTGATATTCGGTTCGCTGATTGGCCTCTTCATGGTGCTCGATATCCGGTCGGCTCAAGTGTTTAAAGATGTTTTCAACCATCACCACCGAGCCGTCGACCAGCATACCGATAGCGACAGCGATACCTCCTAACGACATGAGGTTTGCTGACATTCCCATTGCAGACATCACCATCAGTGCGATAGCAATGGAAACGGGGATGGATAACAGCACTAAGAAGGTGGCTCTCATATTGAGCAGAAATAATGCTAATACCGCAATAATGAAGACAAAGGCAATTAGCAGCGAATAGGCGACAGTCGACACGGCCTTCTGAATTAAGTCGGCTTGGTCGTAGTAAGGCTCAAAAGTCACCCCTTCAGGCAATGCCTGTTGAATAAGCGGAATGCGCTTTTTGATACCATCTATAGTTGCTTTGGTATTCGAGCCCATGCGTTTAAGTACAATGCCGGATACCACTTCGCCGAGCTGGTTGACTTCGCCATCCACTTTTCGTGACATGGATACTGCACCCTGACGGATTTCGCTGCCAATTTCCACAGCGGCCACCTGACCGAGCGTGACAGAGACACCATCAACCGTTTTTAACGGAATTTGGCGAAGCTGTTGCAGTCCCTCCTTACCACTGTCAATCCAGCCGGTGCCTCGAATCACTAACTGCTCCTGTCCACGCGGCATATACCAGCCACCGACGTTGCCATTATTTTTTTCTACGGCAGCCATCACGTCTTGTTGCGATAAGCCGTAGGAAAGCAATTTAGCGGGATTAATATTAACCTGATATTGCTTAACCTTACCGCCGAAAGAGAGTACCTCGGTAATACCCTCAACGGGCATAAGCAGCAGCTTAACCACGTAATCGTTTAAACTGCGCAATTCCATGCTACTAACGCCCGAGCCAGGCTCGGCCAGTAACCGGTATTGATAAACCTGCCCCAATCCCGAAGAATTAGGCCCCATTTCCGGGGTGCCGACACCGTCGGGTATCAGCTCTTTTGCGGCTTGTAATCGCTCAAAAACCAGTTGCCGGGCGAAGTAAATGTCGACACTTTCTTCGAATACGACGGTAATACCTGACAGACCGGTTTTTGATATCGACCGAACCTCTTTTACGTCGGGCAGTGCATACATGACCGACTCAATCGGATAGGTAATAAGCTGCTCGACTTCCGTTGCCGCCAACCCCGGTGCCTCGGTGTTAACGGTAACCTGCACGTTAGTGACATCCGGGAAGGCATCAAGATTGAGCTTCGGAATGACAAAAAACGACGCAATACTAATGCTGAATAATACCAATACCAATAACAGGCGATTGGCGACAGCAAACTGAATAATACGCTGAAACATACAACCTCCTGTTAATGGTTATGCGGGTCGAAACCGCCTTTGGCCAGCTGTGAACGAACGAAAAAAGCTCCACTTTCAACGTAGCGGGTACCTTCATCGACACCAGTAATAACTTTCCACGCTCCCTGTTCATCGACTAACTCAACTTCTTTGGGCTCGAACTTGCCGGGTTGGTGCTCAATAAAAATCTGCCAGTCTCCGTCGGGGGCTCGTAATAGTGCTGAATCTTTAACCGCAAGAACTGGCGTATCCGATGTCACTGAAAAATAGACGTCCGCAAATAAACCGGGATGCAGCTGGTCTTTTTCGTTGCTGACTGCAAGACGAACCGTGCGGGTACGGGTTTTATGGTCAATGGTATGCCCTTCTTGAATGACCTTTGCGCTAAAGCTCTTGCCATTAACACTCACCGTTACAGGGTCACCAAATTTAACATTGAGGTCAGCACTGCCTGGCAAGCGGGCATTGACCCACAGCGTTTCCTCTTGCAGGACTTCAACCAATTCATTACCGGCATTGACCTGTTGTCCTTGTTTAAAATCATCACTGACGACAATGCCGCTAATGTCGGCGGTTAGTTGATACTCGCCAATGGGGTAATCTGGCGCTTTTAATCGCTTGATATCATTATCGGACATACCAAAGGCTTGCAGTGTCGCTTTTGCTGATGAAAAATCGCTCCGCGCTTCGACATAACGTTTCTCGCCAACAGTCGTTTGTCCCAGGGACTGAACCCTTTTCCACTCATTTAAGGACACCAAATATAGGCTCTGTGCTTCGGCCATCCGGGCACTGAATAAGGTTGCTAGCGGCTGAGATTTTTCGACGTGATCACCAATACTGACGAAGCGTTTTAATACTGTTGAATCGATGCGGGGACTGACCACATAGCTATTAAAATCGTTGGCGACGATTTCTCCGGGCGCGTAGACCGGGTAGTCAACAATCTGCTTTTGCAGTGTTGCTGTCGTAATATTGGCCATCGCTTGTTGCTTCTGAGACAGCTCGACACCGGAGCCTTCTTCATGTTCTCCTTCTTGATGACCGTTTTCCTGCTGATGACTCGTTGAATCTTTGTTTTCTTCGTGGCCATGCTCATCCTGAGCTATCCCAGGCGAGCTCAGTGCCAACGCAATTGCCGCGTATAATGGTTTAACTGACATAATTTTCTCTCTAATCTGTTCGTGGTTTTATTGATTGCTCAACGGCTGTAACTCAAGGGTTTCACTGAGTTTTCCGGAGCGATAAAGCCATTCAATGGCGGCAAGCCGGTATTGAGTTTGTAATCCAATACCCGCAAACTGGCTATCGAGTCGCTGTTGCATAGCCGTTAGATAGTCCGAAGTGGATAAATCACCGGCCAGCCAGGATTGCTCAATCAGCTGCATTGATTCGGCCTGCCGAGCCTGGAAATTCTGCTGCCAGCTTTGCCATTGCTTTTTCACAAACCGATAGTTATTTAGCGATGATTTAAGCGATGCCTCCCACTGCCGTTTTAACGCAATAAGACGTTTTTCCTCGGCAAGCGCTTCACGACTGGCGGCCTGAACGGCGTTGCTGTAATTATTTCGCAGTTGCAGCGGAATACTGAATGTCAGGCCGATTACATTCTCGTTATCGCTTTCACCAGCTTCAACTCCCACTGTTGGATTAGCCGTGGTTAATGAGCGTTTCCAGTCGATATCCGCACGTTTTAACTGCCACTTCAGATAAGCCGCTTTAATGGCCGGATGTTGCTGCCATCGCGCTGTTAAGTCCGGCGGGAACTGGAACATATCCTCGCTTAGCGACAATTCGTTCGCCGCAGTCCCGGGGAGTAGAGCATTGAGTTTAGCCTGACTAGACTGTAACTGCTGATAAGCCGAAGCGGTTTGTTGTAACTGTTGGCTTAAGGCAAGTAAGGTCAATTGTTCGTCAATGGCGCTTAAATCACCCGCTTTACGCCTTTCACTGACGAGCTTTATGGCTTGTTGCACAAACTGCTCTTGCTGCTGAGCTAAGTCATAACGACGTTTCGCATCAAACCAATGGACATAGGCATCGAGCAACGTTTTCGCATGCTCACTCGCTGATTGGCGGTAAACACTCATTGCTAATGCCGTCATTGCATCGCTCTGACTGGCACGAGCCTCATTGCCCGTGCTCCAGTCAATGGTCTGACTGAGACCAACGGCGTAGTTGTTGAGATCGCCTTCGCGTTCTAGTCTTGAAGACAAGGTTGGGTTATACAAAGGCTGGTTTAGCTGCTGCCCTTGCTGTATGAGTGCTTCAGCTTGCTCTTGAGCCGCCTGCACACTAGGGTGCTGTTGTACGGTTTGTTGCCAGCGCTCGGGTAACTGTTGAGCGTTAACATAACTCGTGCTTAACACGAGACTGACAGCAATAAACACACGTTTGCTGCGTATCCATAACGGACGCATAGAGAGACTCCTCGGTCATTTTACTGCGTTAATAATTCGAATTGATCCGCTGCGTTGCAGCGTTTAAAGCAGTTATGAGGAGATTGGAGGCCGAAATAGCGGTAAAGATAAAGGGTTAGAATAAACTTCAATATAACCAGAGCGAGACGTTTTGAAACGCGGGAGCGCCATAGCTTTTTCTGATTTCATTGCATAAAGATGGAATGAACCGTGGCAGTGACAGCAATGATGACAATCAAAACTGATATCGCCATTAAGAGGAAGCTCTTCCTTATCAATATGAGATTCGTCGTGCTCAAAGCTGAGGTGCTGTTCGGAGGAAGACTGGTGAGACTGGTGCACGTCCGCGACTGCCTGACTAATTTGAGTCAGAACCGCAAACAAAATCACTATGATAAAACCCAATCTGAACATTACAGCCCTTGGTTTGTGAACCTTTTAAACAGTAACATAATTAATATGAGCCTACAAGAATCTACTTGAGTTCCCAATGTTGGAGGCTTAGCAAAGTTTGTAAAATCTTAGGTTGATTGGTAATATAGCCCCTCTTTGGGGAGTAGCCTGTTTCCTTCGTTGGAAGCGTTCGTGTCAACATAATTGGCCACATGCCATGGTGCGAACACCTCTCGGTTGGCGAGACCATCGATATATCCATGCTGAAGGTTGGGCGTGTGGGTGTATCGTGGACTCAGAATGCCCAGCCGGAGATAACTCAATGAACCTAATTGCTCTTCTTTTACTTGCTTTTTCGATGTCAACGGATGCTTTTGCTGCGGCCGTCGGTAAAGGGGCAAGTCTTAACCGTCCTCGTTTTTTCGAAGCACTAATAATGGGCGTGATTTTCGGGACGATTGAAGCAATAACCCCTGTTATTGGTTGGTCGGTAAATCAGCAGCCTCTTATGTTGAAGTCTGGGATCATTGGGTAGCCTTCTTTTTATTGCTGCCCCTTGGTTTGCATATGGTTTATGAAGGTTTTAGACCTGGCGGAGAAGAGGTAGACAAACCCTCCAGACAATCGTTTTTTAAAGTTTCTCTTACGGCGTTAGGTACCAGCATTGATGCCATGGCAGTTCCTGGCCTTTATTGATGTGAATATTTGGCTTGCCGCGGGGCTTATCGGTTTAGCTACAACCCTTATGGTTACTTTGGGAGTGATGTTAGGGCGCTTTGTTGGAGCGGTAATAGGTCATTGGGCAGAAATGTTCGGCGGGATTACTTTAATCGGAGTGGGTTTTTGGATCTTGTTAAGCCACATATAAGAGAAGAGTTTATTAGGATAACGCTATAATTTCACTGTCTAATCTGAATTTGGTAGCTCTATCTGCACTTCAAACCCAGATGGCTGGATATTGTTAAATGATAGCTTGCCATGGTGCAACTGTATTATTTTCGAGGTGATGGACAGTCCCAGACCTGAGCCGGCGATATTAGTGTGTTCGCGGAATCGATAAAAACGCTCTCCCATTTGTTCAATTATTTCGGCGGGCACACCGCTGCCTTGATCTCTTATCTTGATAATAATGCTTGCCGATGTATCAACAGCTTCTATTTGTATAGTGGAGTCTGCCGGTGAAAATTTCATGGCGTTGGATAAAAGGTTGGTCAATGCGCTTATTATTAAAGTTTCATTGCATGCTATCTTGGTCGTGGGAACGTCGACTTGCCATTGGTAATTCTCGACCCTGTTTGTGGGAAGACTGTTGATGGCTGCAGAAACAAGCGTTTTGAGTTCAATGTCGGAGAAGTCAGTAGACTTGTCCAAACTATCCAGTCGATTTAAACGCAAAAGTTGATTAACTAAATGCGACATGCGCTCTACGGCACTAAAAATGGCTTTTCCAGACTGTTTGGAATCCTCCAGAGATTCAGCGTGAATGATATTTTCCGCGTGTACTTGAATTGCACTTAACGGTGTCCGCAACTCATGTGACGCATCAGCAATAAAGCGCTTTTCCCGCTCTGAAAACATCTTAATTTGATGTAATAGTTTATTAATTGCCTGCTTTATCGGAATCAACTCTTTGGGCAGGTCTGACTCAATTGGCGACAGGTTATTTAACGCTCTGGCCCTCAAATGCGTGGCGAATCGGTTAACAGGTTTCAGTACGAGATAAACAATGAATAGTATGATTAGGCTGATCGGTACCCACATCAGTAGTAACGGGTACAGTTGTTCTGTAGCCAGATAACCACTGAGCTCACTGCGTACATCCTGCCGTTGAAAGGTACGCACCCAAATGCCTCTAGATTTCGAGAAATAACTAAAGATAAACCATGTTTGCGCGTCATTTTCTAACGTATGGTAGCCGGGCTTTAAATTCTTCAGCGGCAGTATCTGCAATTGATTAGTTAAGGCCAGCAATTTACCTTCAGAGTTGTATATGTGATAGCCGATTTTAGACTCGTACTTGTGGCCACTAGGGCCTCTTTCATTAGCGGACTCTTCTTCACCGGTGTCATAGTAGTTTGATATTGGGATTCTTTGGGGTGCTGGTTGAGTTTCCGGAGATGGTGTATAAAACGCAGCCAGCGACTTTGCGGTTTGTGCAAGTTGCGCATCAAAAACTTCATCTAACTCGTGCAGAATATCCCGATAGCTAGCCCAGGCTGTGATCGCTAATACCGCAATTACAGCTAAGTTAATGCCAATAACCAATGAGCGGCGAAGCGACCAGAGTTTCATGATGACTGATCTTTTAACAGATAGCCTAAACCCCTGATGGTGGTTATCAGGCCAGGGTTCAGTTTTTTGCGTAAATGGTGGATATGGACCTCTAGCGAATTGCTTTCGTTATCACCACCCCAACCATAACATGCGGTTTCTAATTGTTCTTTACTCACTATTTTTCCGGCATGCAACGCGAGTTGTTTTAGTAATACCCATTCTAGCCGGGTTAAATTAATGGTTTTGCTCCGGAAACGACATTGTTGTGATGCGATATCAACGCTCAGGTCACCGCAAGTTATAATATCATTGAGTTGGTGATTTGCTTTTCGCACCTGAACCCGAACACGGGCTTCTAACTCACGTAATTCAAACGGCTTTACCACGTAATCATTGGCACCTTCATTTAGTGCCAGCACCTTCGTATCAATGTCATCCCAGGCGGTGAGTACGACAATAGGGACTTGTTGGCCTGCCTTTCTCAGTTTTTTTATCAGGGATATGGCATTGCCATCAGGCAGGCCAAGATCAAAAATTGCCAGTTCGAATTGGTCAGTTTTAAGGGCACTTTCCGCTTGCGATAGATTCATAGCAAGTTCGACCATATAACCCATACGATTCAGGCCTTTAATGATACCTTCTGCCAAGGTTTTGTCATCTTCAAGGAGTAGTAGACGCATTCGCATATCTCTCGTTAATCTGCGTTAAATCAAGGTTTGCATTATAAAGTGACGTTTCTACATTAAAGTAACCCAATACAGTATGCGAGAAATTATCATGGCTAATATCGGCATCTGAATTATTTTTCGTCATTTCAAATGTCCCTGAAGGCCAAACTATCCAAGGAATATGTCGTTGTTCCTTGGGGGCTAACCAATTGGGTAAACCATGCAGGTAGATACCGTTATCCCCCAGGGACTCACCGTGGTCGGATACATACATCATACTGCTGTCCAGCTCTTTGTGGCTTCTCAATAACCTAACAGCCTGACTGACGAGCCGATCAGTTATCAATAAACTGTTGTCGTATGCATTAATAATTTCGCTTTTTGTGCAGTTTGTTAATTCCTCGCTTTTGCACTCCGGTAAAAAACGTTTGAGTTTTTCTGGGGAGCGTTTGTAATATGCTGGCCCATGGCTGCCCATTTGGTGGAGTACAATAATTGAATCCTGAGTTATGTTTTGTAACCAGGAGCTCAATTCATCAAGCATCTCAAAGTCGTAGCAGTCCGTTTCTCCACACCGATTTTCATTCATTACAGTGGTATTAATACGGTTACATACGTCTTTGCACCCGGAGTTGTTTTCAATCCAGGTCGCATTGATACCGGCATTTTCCAAAACATCTAATACATTACTCGAATTTCTGGCGGCGTTGGAATAAATATCAGCCGTTAAAAAACTGAACATACAGGGAACAGAGACAGCCGTAGCTGTTCCGCATGAGATGGCATCTTTGTAGCTCAAGAGTTGTTCTGAAGTTGCCAGTTGCGAAAGCATGGGTGTTGTCGGACGCTCATAACCATTCAGTGAAAAGTGATCGGCACGTGCCGTTTCTCCCAGTATGACAACCATGATCCTTGGCTTTGCCGACGTTTTAGTTTGCACCGCGTCCTGCCCCAAAGCGTTAAAATGAGCCGGTTTTTCTAATTTTTGTCTTATGACTGAAACACTAGCCGAGATGACGTTGAATGGGACGATCCGATATTTTACATCCCGATGGTTACGAAATAAGGAGGCAAAATCATCATAACTTGTATAAGCAATACCGACGGCTAGAAAGCAGAAGCAGGCTGCTGTAACAAGACTTTGCTTCATCTGTGTGAGTGTTCTTGCTTTGGGGATTTTTATGTACACCAGCAATAACGAAGGGATGATACCCAGTGCTATTAACGTGATAAAAAAACTGGTAGAAAGCTGATCTCCCGCCTCTGCTGGATCGGTTTCCATGGTGTTGATGAGCATGTCGGAGTCAATAACAATACCGTATTGCAGCATATAAAATGAGGCCGGCGCCGCCACAATAATTAGAATAATTGCCAGTGGCTTGAATGCATTAATGAACCGGCTTAAAGCCAGCACAAAGGCATAAAAACAGAGTGTGAATGCCATTAACTTAAACTGAGTGAATGGCTGGACACCATAAGTTTCCAAAGCGCCCAACAAGGCAGCTGAGTAGGCAAAGGTTAGCCAAGTTGCAACAACTATTAACAGTACTGAAAAATTAAGGGTTAGTCGTTTCATGCTGCTCACCTATATGAAAAATGAATAACGCGATGCTCCAGCAGATAAAGGCTGTGGTGATATCGTCGACGAAGAAATGGGCGCCTCGCAGTTGTTGTGCAAAGCCGAGGATGAAGCCAACAAGAGATGAGAAAACGGCAGATACCTTAGCGAGGCCTGGCCGGGTTTTACACCAAAAAAAATACAGCCCGATCCACGCAAAGCCGATACTCGAGTGCCCCGACGGAAAACATCGTCCAGAGCTAAAGGAGCTGTCATTTAACGACCATAAACTGAAGTAAGGTTTGGTCCCGCCGTATACACGCAGATCCCAGGGGCAGTCCATCCCCAGAGTGGCTTTAAGGTAATTAACCAAGCCAAAAGACAGTAAAATGGATAAGAGCAGTAGCACATAGCGGCGCCGCTGAGCGATATTTCTCCCTGAAACAAACTGAACCAGGGTTAAGGCTAATAGTGAAATGACAGCGATGAGATTGAGGTTGCGTACACCTTCATGAAGAATGGTTTCAGTAATGAAGTGGTGTTTAAGTGACCACTGCGCCCCTTCTAGCCGATAGAGCTCATTGGCAACTAAGAACTTGAGATCAAATAATTCTGCTGTTGTTAACACCGCAATAAAAATCACCAGAGTAAACAGCCAACGTTGGCTGATAGTTGTCACCTTCAAAGCCGGCATAAGAGTGCTGCCCAAACGATGATGAACTGAAGGATGGCAAGAAATACAGCGGCCGACGCGATATCTTTCGCTCGCGCGCTAAGCTCATGAAAGTCTGCGCCGATGCGGTCAACTACAGCTTCTACAGCGGAATTAAGCAACTCAGTAATGAGTAAGCCGGACAGAGACAAAAACATTAACAATCGCTCTGTTAACTCCAGCGGTGCCAGCACTAAAATAGGCGTTAATAAAATGACCAGTACCACTTCTTGCCGAAACGCGGCTTCAAAAAGCCATGCAGCCTTTAGCCCTTTTATGGAATACCGCGTTGCATGAAGTATTCGGATTATTCCGGTTTTACCTGGTTTCATGATGATTCCTGTCACGATAAAAACTGCATCCTAAGCAACCAATATTAAGTTCAGCTTAAGGTTCCCCGTTTACTATCCAAACCATCATCAAAACTGAGTTGGATTGTTAATGCATAATGTTTATTTGCTAAAGAGAGGGGGAAGGTCGTTAGCGCACTATCGCACGCTGATTACCGGGTTTGGGCTTGGGTTAATTATTTTGAGTGTCAGCCGTCTACTGCTCTTTATCTGGCAACATGAGCGCGTAACAGAGGCCGGAAATATTGGCTATCTGATGATGATGGGATTGAGGGCTGACGTTGTTCAGATGGGGTATCTGACACTGCCATTATTGTTATTGGCGCCGCTATTTCTAAACCGCTGGGGTGTCGGGCTTTGGCAGAAAATTCAGGGCATCTGGCTGATTGTTGCTATTACCTATATTGCGTTTATGGAGATATCAACGCCTGCCTTTATTATGCAGTACGATTTGCGGCCTAACCGTTTGTTTATTGAATATTTAGCATACCCCAAAGAAGTGTTTAGTACGCTCTGGGGCGGTTTTAAACCCTGGTTATTTTTAAGCGGTGTGGTTGTGATTGGCTGTTTATATGGGTTAACTAAATTAGCAAAGTGCTTGAATAGATCAACCGGCGTTGGGCACAAACACATTGTCAGTTCGCTGATTGTCTGGCCGGTATTGGTGATTCTTGTTTTTGCGGGGGTTCGTTCAACCCTGGCGCATCGGCCGGCTAACCCGGCCTTTTTCGCGGTGACCTCTGATGCATTGGTGAATAGTTTAATTATTAGTTCAGCTTATTCGGTGGAATACGCAATTTATAATATACGCCACGAGGCGAGTGCTGCCCGTGTTTATGGTAGTGTCCCAATCGATCAGATACTCAATACCGTGAAAAAACAACCTCACTTAGTCGCGAAGACCTTTCCGTCAGAGCAATACCCAACGGTGCATTTTAATACCGCTTCCCGTAACTACGATAAACCGAAGAATATTGTTGTTATTCTGGAAGAAAGTCTGGGAGCTACTTTTGTTAAAGATTTAGGTGGCATTGGTGTGACGCCAAACCTTGAACAGTTGCGGCAGGAAGGTTGGTGGTTTAAGCAACTATACGCGACGGGAACGCGTTCGGTTCGTGGCATTGAAGCGGTCATTTCAAGCTTTTTACCGACACCTGCACGCAGCACGGTAAAACTCTCCTTGTCGCAGCAAAACTTTTACACAGCGGCTGATTTGCTGTCGCGTAAAGGGTATTTCACGGAGTTTATTTACGGTGGTGAGACACACTTCGACAATATGGGGAACTTTTTTATCGGCAACGGGTTTCAGTCAATACTGGGGCAAAGCGACATCATTAACCCTCAATTCTTGGGCAGCTGGGGAGCCAGTGACGAGGATTTATTTAATACCGCGCATCAGCGCTTTGAGAAACACGAAAAAACCGGACAACCTTTCTTTAGTTTGGTTTTCACTTCTTCAAACCACGAGCCGTTTGAGTTTCCTGACAATGCAATTGAGCTTTATTCAAAGCCAAAAAATGCGGTTGAGAATGCCGTGAAATACGCTGATTTTGCGTTGGGTCAGTTCATTAAAAAGGCTAAAAATAGTGACTATTGGGAGGATACAATTTTTCTGATTGTTGCTGACCATGATACGCGTGTCTACGGCAACGAATTAGTGCCCATTAATAAATTCCGTATACCCGGACTTATTTTGGGTGGGTCGATTCAACCCAGGGAAATCGACTCAATAGCCAGTCAAATTGATTTATTACCGACCGTTATATCGCTTGCGGGTATTTCTGCCTGGACCCCGGCAATAGGGCAGGATCTATCAGCAAAAGATGTACCACCCGCTAATCGTGCGATGATGCAGTTTGGTAATAATTATGCGTGGATGACTAACGAGGGCGTGGCCATATTAACGCCGGGCGAGGATATGACGGGTCATTACGACGTTCAGAAAAACCGCTTTGTCGCAGATGATAAGACGAATAGCCAATTACACGAAGAGGCACTGGCACATGCGTTGTTGCCATCCTGGCTGTATCAAAATCGGGCTTACTTTGTGCCGGAAGGTCTCAACTAGAGTGCTTATTAGTCTGGTCGCTTAAGATTTTCTTAATAAAGGGTATTCATAATGATTCCTGACAATAAAAAGGGGGCTTTATGAATACCCACTACTCTGGCTTATCAAAGATTAATCACTGGTTCACGGTTATTCTTGTGACCGTTATGCTCACGCTCGGCTATATGATGCTTTTTGCTGCTGAAGAAAGTACCGAAGATTTTTTAAAAGCAGTCCATATTAGCATCGGTTTTTTTGCGTTCTGGTTTTTGTTGTGGCGAACAGCTTACCGCCTAAAACAGGGTTTTCCGAAAACACATTCGATGGATGTAAAAGGAATTATTGCGCGCGGTGTTCATTATCTTATTCTGTTGAGTTTGGTGGTATTAGTTATAATTGGTCCGCTTTATCTTTTTACTGAAAATGAAGCGGTAGTCGTGTTTAACTGGTTTAGCGTTCAGTTTGACTTAACGACACTAAAAGTTATTCATGAACCTGCGGAAGAAGTACACAAACTGTTTGGCTTGTATCTACTGCCTGTTTTACTGGCGATACACATCTTGGCAGCTACTTTTGAATATCTGGTAAATTCTGAGCAATAATAATTTAAAAAAGGAGCATGTCGTTAGGCATGCCCACAGTCATCGAGTTTGACTGGTCAATCAATTGGCTAACACTTCCGTACCATTGATGCAGAAGTTTTTGAAATTAATTGGTTTGTAGTGGCATAGTTAATTTCGGTAAGAGATTGGATCAATATCCTGGGCTAGCAGCTTTCTGTTGGCGTCACACTTTTCACTCGCTAATACTAAAGACAAATCAGGAAAGGTGCCAAGGGGTAAATTTCTACGGCGTTTGGTGAAAGGCTCTGAGTAATTAAAGATCCAGACTTTTTACCCGAAGGTTTAATTCTTAGGTGCAGTCCTTGTCCATCATAAAGATTGTATTCTTTGTCTTTAGGCTTAGCTTCTCTGACTTCACGAGCACTTAGCGGTTTAGTTATACGGGCCATTTTAGTAACACGCCTTTAGTGTATTTTGTTCTGTGTTACTAAACAGTGTACTAAAAAGTCTGGATACTACTGAACCCGAAAGGACTGCAAAAGACCAAAGTTACGATCAAGTCTTTGATTATTAAGGAGTTAAAGTACTAATAAGGACCACTAAGGAGGGGGAAGTGGTGCCCGGAGGCGGAATCGAACCACCGACACGAGGATTTTCAATCCTCTGCTCTACCGACTGAGCTATCCGGGCAACGGCGTGTATTAAACGTTTTTTTCGGTTTCGAGTCAACCGGTTTTCGTGGCTTTTTTACTGTTTGCTCAGTAATTGCGCACTACACGCCTGTTTTGATGAATTATTCAACACGCAGATAGGTGCTACCGGCTAAACAGTGCTCATAGAAGTTCGTCCAGCGGACACCTTCACGGGGAGCCAGTGAGCCTTTACGTACTTGACGGTCAATTTGTTTCTTCACAGTTTTGGCCATGTATTCCGTATTATACTGCATAGTTTGCAGTACTTTTTCGGCCGATGTGCCCGGTACCACTTCTTCAATATAAAAATCACCGGGCTCGTCATCGTGGCAGTACACGTGAACTTCCGTTAAACGACCAAACAGGTTGTGCATATCACCCATAACGTCCTGATAGGCGCCAGTCAGGAATAAGCCGACGTGGTAATCCTCGCCTTTGCGCAGGTTATGCATGGGAATATGATCGCCAATTTCGGTGCCTTCAATGTATTTACTGAGCTTACCGTCGCTATCACAGGTAATATCAACAATAGAGCAACGCACTTCGGGTTGCTCATTCAGGCGTGAAATCGGCACCACAGGTAATACTTGCCCTATGGCCCAGGTATCTGCGGCAGACTGGAACACCGAGAAGTTACACAGGTATTGGCTGGCGAGCATGTCTTCCAACTCTTCCAGCTCCTGCATCACATAACTGTCTTTATCCAGCGATTGATGAATGTCGGCCAGTATCTGCCAGTACATGGTATCCAGTTTGGCCATCTCGGTGAGCGACAAAATACCCAGCTTAAAGGCTTCATAGGCATTCTGTTTGTAACCCGCAGCGTCGTTGTAACGTTCCTGCGGGTGAAACTGGTCGCCAGAGCTGTGCAATTCGCGCATATTCTTGACCAGAATGTGCTCGTCTTCACTGGCGCTGATATTAAATTGTGTACCGGCTGGTTTCATTTCACCGACAATATTGGTGACGACGCAGCTGTGGTGTGCGGTCATTGCACGACCACTTTCGCTGACTAAGTTCGGGTGTGGCACTTCTTCTAAATCACAAATTTGTTTCACGCCCCAGACCACGTCGGCAACATACTCTTCGGTTGAATAGTTGCGCGAGGAGTCACTGGTAGTGCTGGTGCCGTCGTAATCAATACCTAGGCCGCCGCCGATATCCAGATACTCTAAAGGAACACCTTCTTGTACCAGTTTGGCGTATAAGCGCGCGCCTTCATTGACGGCTTCTTTAATTTTGCGAATGTCTGACAACTGACTACCAATGTGAAAATGCAGCAGCTTGGCACAGTGCAGCATGTCTTCTTCGCGCAGGCGCTCAATAACATTCAGAATTTCGGCAATGCTTAAGCCAAATTTAGCCCGGTCGCCGCTGGAGCCTGCCCATTTGCCTGAGCTTTTCACCATCATTTTTGAGCGCAGACCAATCATGGGTTCGACGCCCATTTCTTTCGCTAAAGGTATCAGCATTTCCAGTTCGCTGAATTTTTCAATCACGATGATCATTTTGCGTTTAAGCTGACGCCCCAACAGGGCCAGCTTGAGATAATCTTTGTCTTTGTAGCCATTAAGAATAGTCAGAGCATCGGGGTTGTCGTTGTACGCCATCACCGCCATCAGCTCTGGCTTAGAACCGGCTTCCAGACCGTAGTTGTAAGGTTCTCCCGCGTCCATGATCTCTTCAACCACTTCGCGCATCTGGTTAACTTTAATCGGGAACACACCGCAATACTGGCCCTGATAATTGGCGTCAGCTATCAGCTTACCGAAAGTCTCGTTAATAATTTCAACCTGCGAGCGCAAAATGTCATGGAAGCGAATAACGGCGGGAAACTGAATGCCCTCCGAAATAATTTCATCCACCACTTCTTTCATATCAATGGTTACGTCGGGTAACCGGTGATTTGGGCGGATTTGAATATTGCCGTTCTCGCCAATAGAAAAATATCCGGCTCCCCAACGATTAACGCCGTACAGCTCTTCTGCTTGATCAATATTCCAATCTGACATCTCAGGCTCCCGACTGTTGTAATACGAGTAATAATTCGCGCACAATTTTGGCGGCGAATACGTCGGAATTGCCGGTCGGGTCTATTTGCGGCGACAGTTCAACCACATCGGCACCGACCAGATTCTTTTGCCGCAGCAGTTTCATCAGGCTGACAAAGGAATGAAAATCCTCGCCGCCGGGTTCCGGAGTTCCTGTGCCAGGCAAGAAAGAAGGATCGAAATAATCGAGATCCAGTGTCAGGTAAACAGGGCGGTCTTTAGCAATGGCTTCAACACTGTCGAGAAAGTCTTTACGCGAGCTGCGAATA
Source organism: Idiomarina sp. 017G (assembly GCF_004362265.1). Taxonomy (NCBI): domain Bacteria; kingdom Pseudomonadati; phylum Pseudomonadota; class Gammaproteobacteria; order Alteromonadales; family Idiomarinaceae; genus Idiomarina; species Idiomarina sp. 017G. Next base: position 47,385 of record NZ_SNWT01000011.1, read on the forward strand.
GTTTTGTGTTCTTTCATCCACTGGTACTCGTCACGGGTGCCTGAGCGGATGCCATACTGGATCAGCTCATGGTCGGGACCAAAATGATCGACAGAACGACGAATGATGGAAGCGTGCGAATAATGGTAACCGAGAAAACCATCACGCAGATCCGCATGTGCGTCCAAATGGAGCAGCACCAAATCCGGGTACTGCTTTAAATACTTAACGATAGGGGCATACGAAATCGAGTGTTCACCGCCTAACGTCAGTAACTTAATTTTTTCCTGCGCTAAATCAAGCGAATCAAAAATAGCGTTAAAGTCATGAACAGCGTGATGCCACTGTTTTTCTTCGTCGTCATCAAAGCCCAGCCGCAAGTTGCCTAAGTCATAGAAGGTTTGGTCTTCTAAATCGGCATCGAGGTACGGCGAGTACGACTCAATATCCTCCGAGACGGAACGCAAACCATCAGGGCCGTCTTTGGTGCCTTTACGAAAACAGGCTGTACCATCAAATCCAAAACCGAGAATGTGGGTGTGTCCCGGGTGTATTTCGGTACTGTGTTGCGAACCGAAAAAAGGGCGGCTCGGGTCGTTTAATGGTACAGGTAGTGGCACCGTTAGTGGCGTTAGGGGCATTATCGTTACAGACCTCTCTCACTGAGTCGATTTATTGCGATCTTTTTTGATCGGATTAAACAGACTTTGTTGAATATTAATGAGCTCTTCACTGAGCTTTTTACGTTTTGTCCAGGTGTCAATTAATGGTGTTTCGCTGAGCTCATTCGCTGTAACACCGGCCATAACCGCTGTTTTTCCCTGACGAACGAGTTCAACCGCATGCACACCTAGCCGCGTTCCTAAAATGCGATCCATTGCCGTAGGGCGTCCACCGCGCTGAACGTGCCCAAGTAAACAGGGACGACAAGGTAAGTTAAGACGATTTTCTAACTGTTCCGCAAGTCGAACCGCACCACCGGGCCATTGATTTTCGCATAACACCATCACGTAGCTCGAGTCACCGCGAACACGCTGTACCGATTCAATGTGCTTAACCAGCGCATCAACCGTTAATGGTTTGTCCTTTTGCAGCTCGGGCAGAATCATTCGCTCGGCACCACAGGCCATAGCGCTGCTAATACCGATATAACCGGCGTTGCGCCCCATAACTTCGACAATAAAGACACGATCCATAGCCTCGGCGGTATCGCGGATTTTATCCAACGCGTCCATGGCGGTTTCTACTGCCGTGTCATAGCCAATAGTGTTATCTGTGCCAAAGAGATCATTATCGATGGTACCCGGAATACCGACAATGGGACCTTTCCAGAAGTTAGCCAGGTGCTCAGCACCACGGAACGAACCGTCGCCGCCAATAACGATAAAGGCGTCAATTTGGTGTGCGTCTAAATTCGTTGCGGCTTCCCGTCCGCCTTCTTCACTTTTAAAGCGCTCGCTGCGGGCGCTTTTAATAATGGTGCCGGAATATTGCAAAATGTGTTCAACGTCTTCACGGCCAAGTTTTACAAAGTCGTTATTCAGCAGGCCTTCATAGCCATGGCGAAACCCCATGACTTCTATGCCATAGTTTTCAGCAGCGAGAACTACGGCACGGAGTGCGGCGTTCATACCGGGGGCATCACCACCACTGGTTATAATGGCAATGCGGTTTATTGTGTTAACAGATGACACAATCTCTACTCCTTGATAATGTCTTATGCGTAGCTTAAACGACCTGCATGCCGTGACCAAGAGGAAATTTCATGAGCACTGATGTTGTACGTTTTGATTATTCAGAATTATCGGACTGGGCGCGAACTTGTCTGACCGAGGCGGGGGCTTCGGGGGAGGTCGCGCGCAATGTAAGTTATTACCTGTTGGAAGGCGATTTACTGGGGTTTAGTACCCATGGTTTAATTCGGCTGTTGAACAACTGCCAGTGGCTGCGCGACGGCAAAAGCCTGGCAAAAGGCCAGCCGGTAGTACTTCGAGAGCGCGCTGCGGTTGCTAACTGGGACGCCCAGTTTTTGCCCGGACCTTACGTGGTGCCGCAGGCTATTGATGCAGCCTGCAAGATGGCGAAGCAAGCCGGTACCGGTACCGTGGTTGTACGCCGGAGCCAACACGTTGCAGCGCTCGCGGCCTATTTAAGCATTGCTACAGATCAGGGGCTGGTGGTGAGCTTAACGTGCTCGACTCCCGGACAACGCGCAGTAGCACCTTTTGGGGGCAAAGAAGCGGTGTTTTCACCTAACCCCTTTGCGGTTGGCGTTCCGAGTTCAAATGACCCTCTGTTGTTTGATATCAGTTTTTCCATGACTGCAGCGGGCAAGGTTCGTCAGGCTAAAGCGAACGGTACTCGGTTGCCTTATAAAGCATTGATAAAGCCTGATGGTGAATGGACGGATGATCCGCTAACTTTCTTTGAGTCACCGGGCAGTTCAATAGCCCCATTGGGCGGTGAGCAACTGGGTTATAAAGGCTATGGTCTCACTTTGTTTAGTGAAATTTGGTCGATGGCGTTAAGTCAGTACGGGCGCAGACAGGGCAGTGACGACGGCGATGCGAACTCAATATGGGTACAAGTGATTGACCCCGAAGCTTTTGGTGAAAAACAAAAGTTTTTACAGCAGGTGGATGACTTATTGGCAGACAGCCGTAAAAGTGCTCCTGCGGTTGCTGAGCAGCCGGTGCGTATTCCGGGGGAAGCGGCGCAGAAGCGCAAACGTGAGCAGCTGCAACAGGGAGTTTCCTACAGCAGCGCTACTTTAAAAGTTTTGCAACGCTGCGCCGAGTTCTGTGGTGTGGATTTACCTAAGGCTGTAAACGGGTAATACGCCAGTTTTCGCGGTCTTTGCTGTACTGGTAGCGGTCATGTAAACGGTGCTGGCCGCCTTGCCAGAATTCAAATTGTTGCGGATGAACGCTGTAGCCGCCCCAGCTTTGAGGGCGCGGAACTTCGGTGTTCTCATAGTCTTTCAGTAGTGACTGATAGTGGCTTTCCAGTATGTCGCGGCTTTCTACCGGGCGACTTTGTTGCGAAGCAAGCGCTGCAACCTGACTCTCTTTGGGGCGTGAGTGAAAGTAACGGTCGTTGTCTTCATCATCAAGGGGGATTGCACTACCAATAATACTAATTTGTCGTTCTAACGGCAGCCAGGCAAAGTGCAGAGCAACTTGAGGGTTCTCGCTTATGTCCTGGCCTTTGTGGCTGTTTTTGTTGGTATAGAAGCGAAAGCCAGTATGGTCGTAACCTTTAAGCAGCACGATACGCTGACTGGGCATATGTTGTGCATCCACTGTAGCCAGTGTCATGGCGGTAGGGTCACTTAATAAGTTGCTGTCTATGGCCTGCTGCATCCACTTTTCAAATTGCTTTACCGGGTCGGCTTCCAGTTGCTCACGGTGCAGGCTACCTAAGCCATATTCCCGACGCATTGCTTGTAAATCCATGACCTCTCCTTAATGGACTAATGGCGCGTATCCTGTTTTTTGTCCAGGAAGCGCTGACGTATTTTTTCCATCGCATCCAGATTATCCAGCATAAGTCCCACCAGCTCTGGATCAAAGAATTTACCACTGTGCTGTAACAGATAATCTGCGGCATCCTCAGATTCTTTTGCATCACGATAATTGCGCTGCGTTCGCAGGGCGTCAAAGTGACTGGTAATACTCAGAATTCGGGCGTTAAGGTCAATTGCCTTTGCCGATTTCTGACTGGGAAAGCCGGAACCATTCCAACGTTCATGAATATCCTGCGCAATAAGAGCCGCGACTTTAGCTACTGCTGAGTCCGTTTGGCGTAAATAGTCGTGGCCCTGAATGACTTTTTGCATAATTTCTTCATATTCGTGGATACTCAATACGTCGGCACGTTGAGCTAACTCCATTTGCACCGAGACTTTACCGATATCATAAACGGATGCAGCTTGTTTTAACGCTTCGGCCTGTTCTTGCGTTGCGCCTGAGAATATCGCCAGCTGGCCAGCCATTTCGGCAGAACGTTTAACATGGTGGCTAATTTCATCAATAGAATGTTTTTCAATGGCTTCGCCAACACTATAAAGCAGTTCCCGTTGTGCTTCCCGCTCGTTTTCTGTGGCTTGCAGGTTATCTATAGCAATGGAGCTATTATTCACAAAAAGCCCGAGCAGATTTTGATCCAGCTCAGATAAGTCCCTGACACCACGAATAAAAAGTAAGTACTGGCGCGAGCTGCTGGTTTTGTAAAGGCCGTAGTAATTACCGTCGACAATACGAAAATCAACATTTTGCGGGCTTTGCTGCATAGGGCGGACAATATCCCAGTCAATTTCGCCGTGTACGGGTTGCCCTACAGCCTCTTCATATTCGCCTGTGCCGCCAATAATTTCAAATGGGTCGTCAGTGTCCGAGCTGGCGGTCAGCGCATCAATGCGGCAATACATGGCGTCATCAGACAGAGTAATTAGCGCGACAAGTTGCTCCAGTATGCCCTGACATAAGGCTTGCATTGAGCGCGCAGAAAATACTTCAGCCGACGCGTTAATGACTTTTTCCAGACCACGTTTGTTGCGCTCAATAGCGTTTAAGTCACGATAAGCCCGTAAGCAGGAATACATCAGAGTAACCAGCTTGCGGTATGTGAGCTCAGTTTTTTCTTTATAGTCATCAATATCATAACGGGCAATGACATCTTCTTCGGGAGCCTGCCCCGGTTGTCCTGTTCGCAGAACAATGCGTATCAGCCGGTTTTTCCGGGTTTCGCGTACCCACTGGGCAACATCGAGTCCGGCGTGATCGGTTTCCATCACTACATCCAGCAGCATCATGGCGATATTGGTGTTGTCCTGTAAAAACGCAATAGCGTCTTTGCCGGAATAAACCGAATGAAATTTCAGCGGACGACCGTCGAGTTTAAATTCACCTAATGCCATTTTGGTAATGGTGTGTATCTCTTCGTCGTCATCGACAATGAGTATATTATACGGTTCCGATACTTCTTCTTCCGCTATATCAGGCTCGTCATCAGAAAATAGAAAGTCATCGTTCATACTTATGCGTCCCTGTTAATAAACTCGTTCGCCCGCAACGTAAGTTTGTTCAACCTGAGTTTGCCAGATATCACTGGAGTCGACGGCAAATGGGTCTTGATCTACGACAATAAAGTCAGCCCATTTACCGGGTTCCAGCGAGCCCAGAGATTTCTCCTGCCAGGCACTGTAAGCGGCATCGATGGTAAATGAGCGCAGCGCTTGCTGCAGGCTCATTTTCTCTTCAGCATACCAACCTCCGGCTGGCATATCATCACGATCTTGTCGGGTAACCGCTGCATGCAGTCCGTAAAATGGATTAGCGAGTTCTACCGGGAAGTCTGAGCCGGCAGCAATAACCGTGCCCTGATCCAGCAGTGTTTGCCAGGCATAAGCTCCTTCCATACGCGCCGCGCCAAGACGATCTTCTGCCATATTCTTGTCACTGGTGGCATGCGTAGGCTGCATGGAAGCAACTAAATTGAGCTGGTTAAAACGCTTTAAATCGTCCGGATGTACAATTTGCGCATGCTCTATGCGGTTACGTAAATTGCGACCACCAAGTTCATTATAAACTTCTGCCAGGTTATCCAGTACAACGCGGTTGGCCCGGTCACCAATAGCGTGAGTATTTATCTGGAAGCCATGAGGAATGATAAGCTCGTACAGATCACGAATTTTTTCTTCTGAAGTGACCATCAGGCCATGGTTACCATGGTCGTCACTGTAGTCTTCCAGCAAAGCCGCACCGCGGCTCCCTAAAGCACCGTCGGCGTATATTTTAACGCTACGAATGGTCAGTTTCTGGTCGTCACTTTCGTAAGGGCCTTCTGCCAAAAGTTGCGCCAGTTTAGGTTCGGTAGCGGCTATCATGCCATAGACCCTCAGAGGCATACGGCCCTGATTGTGCAACCCCTTGTAAACGGAGATCTCATCGGCATTAATACCGGCGTCATGGACACTGGTAATGCCCAGTTTAATCAAATGCTCAAAAGCGAGTTCATACGCGGCACGTTGTTGCTGAAGCGATGGTTCGGGAACAACATCCTCAACCAATTGCATTGCATTGTCGATCAGTACACCGGTTGGGTTGCCTTGTTCGTCACGGACAATTTCACCGCCTTCCGGGGCTACTGTATCCTTATCTATTCCTGCACGACGCAGGGCTTCGCTGTTGGCCCAGCCAGCGTGCGCATCGACGCGTATTAACCAAACCGGACGGTCAGTGACCACTTCGTCAAGATGTGCCGCGCTGGGAAAAGCTTTTTGTTGCCATTGCTCCTGATTCCAGCCTCGGCCTGTTATCCATTCCATTTCTGGCTGCTCGCCAGCATAGGTATGAACTTTTTTGACCGCTGCAGAAACCGAGTCGGTGTCGCGTAAATCCACCTGTAATAAACTGGTGCCCAGACTCTGGATATGTCCATGGGCATCAGTTAACCCCGGAAGAACAGTTTTCCCCTGCATATCAACGGTTTGTTCAGTGTCAGTAAAACGCTCAGCAAGTGCGTTACCACCAATAGCCTGAATTTTTCCATGTTCAACCAGCATGGTCGAAAACTGCTGCAACACCGCTTGTTCGCCGGCAGGGCTGGTAAGAGTGTAGCCTTTCATGTTGGTATACAAGGTGTCGGCAATGGCTGAAGCCGATAAGCTGAGGCCGATAAACAGGCAGGTAATACGTCGCATAACAATAAAACTCCGTAGAAAATAACTTAGGCAACACTATAGCGTTTTTACTGTACAAGCGACTAGGCGTTGGCTGAATTTTTGTTAACTAAGTTAACATTAGCTTTTTCAAAATCGGTATTGTCCGTAAAAAACTTGCTGTCTGTTATATTTTCGGTATGCTAAAAGTTAATTGAATAAGCGTTATTTTGGATCTCAAGATGAAAGTTCTAATTATTGACCCGCAGTTTTTTATGCGCGCTGGTCTTATACAAATTCTCACAAACTACGCGAATCAGCCTTCGATATATGAAGCTGAGTCGTTTGAAGTTGCTGAGAGTTATTTATCGGCCGATGATTATGATTTGATTTTTTTGGAAATGGATTTACCGGACGCCGAAATTCGACCTGCGTTGCAACGCCTGAAAAAAGTGGCTCCACGCACGCACATTGTTTTGTTTACGCGCCCGCGGTCGATTTCTGAAGTTCGTCAGGTACTGTCTGCGGGAGTTCGCAGCTACTTGCCAAAAGACAGTTCAGCTGAGCAGGCTAAACTGGCTATTCGGGCTTTACTTAATGGTGACCGTCACATTCCTGATGACCCTCATTTGAATGAACCAAGAGACAAGTCCAGTGGAGCAGAGAGCTTTTTGTCGCCGCGTCAGCTGGAAATAATGCAGTTGCTGGCTCAGGGGCTTTCAAATAAAGAGATTGCAAACATTCTGGGGATTACTGAAGGCACTATTCGTGTGCATTTGTCGGCAATATTCAAAGCCATTAAAGTATCGAATCGTACTGAAGCGACGCTTTGGTATCTACTGAGACAGAAAAAGCTGGTCGACTAAGTTTCGATTTATGTCACTTAACCGATTAATTGCTGAACTAGAAAAACACCAACATGCACCAACCGAGTTGTGGGATCCGCCGTATTGTGGTGAGATCCCTATTCATATTGCCTCAAATGGCGACTGGTTTTATCAGGGAAGCCAGATAAAGCGCTCTGCATTGGTAAAACTATTTGCGTCCGTTTTAGTGGTTGAAGGCGGTGAGTATTTTTTAATAACACCTGCCGAAAAAGTTAAGATTACGGTTGAAGATACGCCCTTTGTTGTTGTCGACTGGCGTCAATTAGAAGAAAATGGTCAGCAATTATTACTGCTAACAACCAATATCGGTGATACTCTGGTATTAAGTTCTGAACATCCGCTCACAATGAAAAAGGGTGTTCCTTATATTGTGATGCAACGAGGATTAACAGCGAGAGTACATCGCAATGTATTCTATCAGTGGGTTTCACACGCAGAGTCAAGGATTGCCGATGGACAAGAGCAGTGGTACCTGTCCAGTGCGGGTGAAACGTTTGTGTTAGGAAGTGTGGAATAGGACGTTGCGGTAAACTCGTCTATGACAAAAACAAGAACAGTCTACCTGGTTGAACAGCAACCAGAGCGTCGTCAGCATTTTGAAACGGTATTGACCTTTATTGGCGAAACCGTTGAAGTCATATCTCCTTCAGACACTCTAAAGCTTCGTGCTGCTGATGCTCTCTGTGTGATTGCTGGTAATGGCATTGAGAACTTGCATCAATTAGCCGGCGATGCGCCGCATCTACCTTTTATCTGTGCCACAGATGATCAGCACAATGCGTTACAGAAAGCGAATGTTATTGGCCCTCTGGAAAAGTCTTTTGATTACGCCAGCTTATCGAATATGTTGCATTACTGTCAGGCTTATCACCAGCAAATGCCTGCTAAAGCGGCAAGAAAGCGACACCCGGGCGGAGGTAAGCTGGAGCAAACCTTAGTTGGTAACGGGCGTACAATGAAACATGTACGTCAGTTGATTGAACAGGTAGCGGTAACAGAAGCGAATGTTCTGATTCTGGGAGAGTCAGGAACAGGTAAAGAAGTTGTGGCTCGCGGTGTTCATGATTTGTCCGGACGTAGTAACGGGCCTTTCGTGCCGGTGAATTGCGGTGCAATTCCGGGTGACTTATTAGAAAGTGAATTGTTCGGGCATGAAAAAGGGGCTTTTACCGGTGCCATAGGTGCGCGCAAAGGTCGTTTTGAACTGGCTCAGGGTGGCACCTTGTTTCTGGATGAAATTGGCGATATGCCATTGCCCATGCAGGTAAAGCTGCTACGAGTTTTGCAAGAGCGGACCTTCGAACGTGTGGGTGGCAGTAAAAGTATTATTGCCGATGTACGAGTGGTTGCGGCGACTCACCGCGAACTGGAACAAATGATTATTGACGGTAAATTCCGTGAAGATTTGTATTACCGCTTAAATGTTTTTCCTATTGAGGTTCCGGCTCTGCGCGAGCGTCAGGAAGACGTACCTTTACTGCTGCAAGAACTGACCCAGCGTTTTAAAAAGGAGCGGGGCGTAGGGGTGCGTTTTACTGAGCGTGCTCTGGAGTCGTTGTCCTATCACCGTTGGCCGGGTAACGTAAGGGAATTGACTAACCTGATAGAACGCCTGACTATAATGCACCCCGATAGTCTGGTTGACGTGCCTGATTTACCTCCAAAATATCAGCATATTGAACATGACGCACCAACTCCAGATTACCCCGAAGAAATGCTGGAGCGCGAAGCGCTGAGTGCCATTTTCAGTGAGTCAGATGAAGAACTTGATGACGACACACATAGTGCTGCTGATTCTGAGTTGCCCGATGACGGGGTCAATTTGAAAGATATGCTAACTGAAATTGAAACGGGAATGATAGCGCAGGCGTTGGATAAATCTGACTGGGTAGTTGCTAAAGCGGCCGATTTACTCAGTATGCGCCGTACAACCTTAGTTGAGAAAATGAAAAAGTACGGAATTCAGAAAGATTAAATTCAAAGCGTCAGTCTTTTGACAATCCAAAAGCTACGTAATTAACTGAAAATAAAGAGAATTATACTGGCATCTATTTTGCATTAGCTTCTCCATAGTTGTTAATTGGAGATGTCAGTATGGCCACCTACCATCAAATTATTGATGCCATGCCCAACGCTGTTATTTTACTGGACAGTCATGGGGTCGTGGATTATTGCAATGACAATGCCACGAGCCTTTTAGGACACCCTCTGAAAAAGTTTTTATGGCGTGAACTGGTGAGTGAACTTTTTGCTCCCAAAGCGGATGACTGGCACGAAGTGTCTTTGCGTAACGGCAGACGGGTTCGTTTAGACACCTCAGTTGTGAATGAAAAGCCAGGGCAGCTTATTGTGCTGACAGACCTGACCGAGACGCGGCGTCTGCAAAACCGCATCGGTCATTTGCAGCGTTTGTCTTCCATGGGAAAAATGGTGGCTTCGCTGGCACATCAGATAAGAACGCCTCTGTCTGCCGCAATTCTTTATGCGCAAAACCTAAAGCAGGGCAGTATTTCTGCGGTCAAACAACAGCGTTTTTCCGATAAGTTACTTTCCCGTTTGCATTCGCTGGAACAACAGGTCAACGACATGTTGTTGTTTGCCAAAAGCGGTGAGCAACCCATGCTAGAAGAGCTCAGTACCAATAGCCTGATCCAGCAAGTGCTGATGAACACAGAAAGTTACGCTGAGCAGCATCAGGTGAAAATCAATTGTATTGATCCTGACTTTGGTGTGGTGTTACGAGCTAATCAAACCGCTCTGATCGGGGCAATGCAGAATCTGGTTAACAACGCTGTTGATGCCAGCCGGCCCGGACAGGAAGTGCTATTAAAAACCGATGTTGATGATGGTAACTGGAAAGTTTCTGTTATTGACTCTGGTTGCGGCATTCCGGCTGAAAAACAAGACAGTGTATTCACTCCATTTTTCACTGAAAAATCGAACGGTACTGGTTTAGGTCTGGCGGTTGTCCAAACGGTGATAAAAGCACACAACGGTTTAATTGACTGGGAAAGCCAGCCAAATAAAGGCAGTCGTTTTACCTTAGTGCTGCCGGTATATGAGTGGTCAGAAAATATAATGAAAGAGGTACGTTATGGCTGAGCGACAAGTATTGGTTGTTGAAGATGACGTATCGCTGCGTGAAGCGATTATCGATACGCTGGAACTGGCTGATTGTCAGTGCCTGGAAGCCGCTAACGGCGAAGAAGCCTTACTTATTCTAAAAAAAGAGTCAGTGGCGCTGGTTATCAGCGATGTGCAAATGCCGGGAATTGATGGCTTACAGTTATTGCGTAGCATGAATAATCAGCAATACGACATTCCGGTTATTATGATGACGGCCTTTGCAAAGGTGGATGACGCAGTCGTTGCTATGCGTGAAGGCGCTGTCGATTATCTGACTAAGCCGTTTTCAATTGAAAAGCTACAAACACTGGTGCAGCGTTATTTGCCCGACGGTGCAATTAACGATATTGAGCCTGTCGCAGAAGAAGGCTCCAGCCAGGCAGTGCTGGCTATGGCACGAAAAGTTGCGGGTAGTGAAGCAAGCGTAATGGTCACTGGGCCTAGCGGTACCGGTAAAGAAGTGCTGGCGCGTTATATTCACCAGCATTCGGATCGCTCAGACGGGCCCTTTATTGCCATTAACTGCGCAGCGATACCTGAAAACATGCTGGAATCCATGTTATTTGGTTATGAGAAAGGTGCCTTTACGGGCGCTAATCAGTCTTCTCCCGGTAAATTTGAACTGGCTCAGGGCGGTACTCTGCTGCTGGACGAAGTGACTGAAATGGCTATGCACTTGCAGGCTAAATTATTACGGGTTATTCAGGAGCGGCAGGTGGAGCGTCTGGGCTCGCGTAAAACCATACAGTTGGATGTCCGGTTAATAGCTACCTCTAACCGAGACTTACAACAGGCGGTGCGCGAAGGGCTATTACGTGAAGACTTAATGTATCGACTAAACGTGTTTCCCCTGCATTGGAAGTCTCTACGAGAGCGACCCGCGGATATCGTTCCCCTGGCAGAAAATTTACTGCAGCGACATAAACAGCGCTCTGGTATTAAAACGCCTGTGAATTTTTCCGCTGCAGCAGTTCAACAGTTAATGCGCTATTCCTGGCCGGGCAACGTTCGGGAGCTGGAAAATGTAGTGCAAAGAGCTCTGGTATTACATCGCGATGGAGAAATTCAGCCACAGGATCTTATGTTGGAACTGAACGACGCGGTGGAAACCGCTAGCGTGTTTCCTGAACAAATAGAGACGCCTGAAGATAAGTCGGAAAACCTCGATGAGTCGCTTTTCCATCAGGAATACCAAATTATCAAAGATGCGTTGCAACGTCATCAGGGAAAACGCCAACCTGTCGCCGATGAGCTTGGTATTAGTCCACGGACTTTGCGCTACAAGCTGGCGAAAATACGAGAGCAGGGGCTGACTCTGACCGGCTCATAATACGGTCTTGAAATACCTCCTCCATTACCATTAGCCCTGTTTATCAGGGCTTTTCTTTGTATCTTACCGATGCGACCAAAAGTTGGCATTCTGTTTGCATGACTAACCTTAAATAAAGTCAGTGATGAATTTTTGACGGGGTTAATTATGAAAGTGGAAGCAAACGCACTTTATCAACAGTTACAATCGATGGCCACGCAGGCTTCCCAGCGTGATCAGCCTACGAATGTGAACGCCCTGCAAGGCAATACCGCTCAGGCTGATTTTTCCAATATGCTGAAAAGCGCAATGGATAACGTTAACGAACTGCAGCAAACCTCAGGTGATTTAAAAACTCGCATGGAACTCGGTGACCCGAATGTCACCCTTGAACAAACCATGATAGCCAGCCAGAAAGCGAGTATAGCGTTTGAGGCAACGGTTCAGGTGCGCAACAAAGTGGTTGATGCGTACAAAGAAATAATGTCAATGCCGGTATAACCGCTGCATCATTGGAGATATAAGTCGTGGCTGAATCAACAGATTTAATGGTACAAGATACTGACTTACCTGATAACAACAGTTCAGGTAATGAAGACGGCGGTGAGAAAACCGGCATTATGACGATGCTGGGTAACTTTGACATGCTGCGCCAGGTTATTGTCGTGCTGGCGCTGGCTATCTGTGTTGCTATTGCTGTTTTTATTATGTTGTGGGCTCAAGAGTCAACTTATCGTCCATTAGGTCAGTTAGAAACGCAGGAGTTGATCAGCACCCTCGACTACATGGATGCAAACGGCATTGAATACCAGGTGGAAGGCAACACGGTTTCAGTACCGGAAGAAAACTACGATGCTATTAAGTTGCAGCTGACTCGTGCTGGTGTTGATTACGGTAACTCGACCAATAACGGCTCCGAAATACTAATGAGCGAACCGGGCTTTGGTGTTAGTCAAAGACTGGAGCGTGAACGTCTTATTCATTCCCGTGAAGTTCAGTTAGCGCGTGCTATTGAGGAAATGAAAAAGGTTTCTGCTGCACGAGTCTTGCTTGCTGTACCTAAAGAAAATGTCTTTGCCCGTCGCGAAAAACAACCCAAAGCATCGGTTATGCTGAATGTGCGCGGTGGCACCTCGTTAAGCGAAGAAGAAGTGGCCTCTATTGTTGACATGGTTGCCTCTTCGGTGACCGGACTCAGTACTGAGCAAGTAACCGTTACTGACCAGGCCGGACGTCTGCTTAATTCTGGTTCGCAAAGTGCACTGGCGGCTAAAAGTTCGCGTGAGTATCAAATTGAACAAAAACGCGAAGAGGCCTACTTAGAAAAAATAGACAGTATTTTGATTCCCGTGCTGGGCTATGACAACTATACCGCACAGGTTGACGTGACTATGGACTTTACTCAGCGTGAAGAAACTCAGCGTCAATTTAACCCTGATATGCCGGCTATTCGCAGTGAAATGACGGTTGAAAACCGCTCTGTCGGTAGCGCCATTGGTGGTATTCCCGGAGCACTCACAAATCAACCTCCTTTAGAGTCTGACATTCCGGAAGAAGCCGGAGCAGGAACTGCAGGTGGCGGCACTAATGGCAGCAGCCACCGTGAAGCAACCCGTAATTATGAGCTTGATAATTCAGTCACTTATACCCGGAACCAAACCGGTACCATTAAGCGTTTGAGTGTTTCTGTTGCGGTTAACCATGAAGCAATAACTAATGAAGCGGGTGAAGGCGAAACACAAGCGCGTAGCGCTGAAGAAATCGCTAATATTCGCCGTTTGCTGCAAGGTGGTTTAGGCTTTGATATTAACCGTGGTGACAGCATCGAAGTCGTATCGGTACCGTTCGCGCAGTTGCCTGACTTAGGTGCCGGCGAGACGCCTGTGTGGGAAGAGCCATGGTTCTGGCGAGCTTTCCGTCTGGTGATGGGCGCACTGGTTATTATGGTATTGATTCTGGCGGTGGTTCGTCCAATGCTGAAGAAACTGATGAATCCGGAATCGGGTGTGGAAGATGATGCCGATGCATTTTCCGATGAGGAATCGATGGGCGACGAAACCATTGATCTGTTATCCTCACAGTTTGATGAGAGTGCAGTTGGGTTTGGGGCTGATGGTAGCCTGCAACTACCTGACTTGCACAAAGATGAAGACTTGTTAAAAGCGGTTCGCGCGTTGGTTGCCAACGAGCCTGAGCTGTCCTCACAAGTGGTTAAAGCGTGGTTGAACGAAGATGCCTGATCAAGATACTAGAACTAAGCGCGGTAAGGTTGAGTTTGATGTCGACACTTTAGAAGGTGTTGAGAAAGCGGCTATTTTACTGCTTAGCTTATCGGAAGAAGATGCGGCTCAGATTCTAAAACACCTGGAACCTAAACAGGTGCAGAAAGTGGGCATGGCCATGGCGAGCCTGGAAGACTTTAACCAGGACAAAGTGAACGCTGTACACCATTTGTTCCTGGAAGACATTCAGAAGTTCACCAATATTGGCTTCAAGAGTGAAGAGTTTGTGCGTAAGGCACTGACCTCCGCACTAGGTGAGGACAAAGCCGGTAACCTGATTGAACAGATTGTCATGGGCGGCGGCTCGAAAGGTCTTGATTCACTGAAGTGGATGGACTCTAAGCAGGTAGCCACTATTATCCGTAACGAGCATCCGCAAATTCAGACTATTGTCCTGTCTTACCTTGACCCTGAACAAAGTGCCGAAATTATGGCGCAGTTCCCGGACAAAGTACGTCTGGACTTAATGATGCGAATAGCCAACTTAGAAGAAGTTCAGCCTGCAGCCTTGCAGGAACTGAACGAAATTATGGAAAAACAATTTGCCGGTCAGGCTGGTGCTCAAGCGGCGAAGATGGGCGGCCTGAAAGCGGCAGCCAATATTATGAACTATCTGGATACCAACATCGAAGGCCAGTTGATGGACTCTATTCGCGAGCAGGACGAAGAGATGAGCCAGAGTATTCAGGACTTAATGTTTGTGTTCGAAAACCTGGTGGAAGTCGACGACCGTGGTATTCAGGCCTTGCTGCGTGAAGTTGAAGGCGAAACGTTGCAAAAAGCGATGAAAGGTGCGGACGACGCGGTTCAGGAGAAAATATTCAAGAACATGTCGAAACGTGCCGGCGATATGCTGCGTGATGACCTTGAAGCTATGGGGCCGATTCGTATTAGTGATGTAGAGGCCGCGCAGAAAGATATTCTGGCAGCGGCGCGCCGTTTAGCTGACGCAGGTGAAATTATGCTTGGCGGCGGTGGCGGTGACGAATTCCTATAAGGGTTTAACGCATAATGACGGATGATAAAGACGCAACCCAGCTTTGGGATTTACCTGACATGACCTCGGAAGAGCTTAAGCAGGGCTCTCAGGTAAATGCGTTAAACAAACCCCGGCGCTGGCAATATGAGCCGCCGGAAGCGGACAATGAACAGGAAGAAGAGCTTAAGCCTCTGACCGCAGAACAATTGGAAGAAATTCGCCAGGCCGCACGCGAAGAAGGCCATAAAGAAGGTTTTGACGAAGGCCGCAATGAAGGCCTTAAGAAAGGCTATGACGAAGGTTACGAAGCTGGTAAAAAAGACGGTTTTGAAGCCGGTGAACAGCAGGGTGTTGAAGCTGGTAAAGAGGCCATGCAGGAGCAACAGCAGCAGTTAAGAGTTTTGCTGCAGAGTTTGTCTCATCCGAATGAACGTATCACCGAAGCGGTGCAGGACGAGCTTATTGACATGGTCACTGAGCTGACTCGGGTCATCTGTCTGGATGTCGCTGTTAATTCAAAAGAGCTCATCGTCAAAGCCGTGCGTGAAGCTATTGCGGTCTTACCGGTTACTGATCAGCGAGTCATTATTCACCTGAATGAAGAAGACTTAGCTATTTTGCAAAGCACATTCAGCGAAGATGAACTGAAAGAGAAAGGCTGGCTGCTAAATAAAGACGATTTACTGGAACGCGGCGGTTGCCGGGTTACCACAGAAAGCTCCACCATAGATTACACCCTGACCAGCCGTATGGAAGATGTGTTCTCCAAATTAAAAGGTTAACCCATGAGCGCTTCTGAGCAGTTAGTGAAACAACTACGCAAAAAACGTGAGCGTATCCAAAAGCCATCAGTGGCTGTGTCGGGATATCTTACCCGCGTCGTCGGTTTAATGTTTGAGGCCGTTGGCTGTCGCGCTCCTGTGGGGTCAAGCGTAGCTGTGGAGGCTGACAGCGGAGATATTGAAGCCGAAGTGGTGGGTTTTGAAGGCAACATCAGTTACTTAATGCCTACCGAAGACGCCCATGGCGTTATTCCCGGAGCCAGAGTACGCCCACTAAACCGCAAGAATCAATTGCCGCTGGGTATGGAGCTGCTGGGTCGTGTTATTGATGCTCGTGGCGAGCCCCTTGATGATAAAGGCCCCATTTTTTCTGACGGAAAAACCTACCGAAGCAAACCCATGAACCCGCTGAACCGACGTCAGGTGAAGCAGCCGCTGGACGTTGGCGTAACGGCTATTAATGCCTGCTTAACCGTGGGGCAGGGGCAGCGAATGGGGCTGTTTGCTGGTAGTGGCGTGGGTAAAAGTGTGCTGTTGGGCATGATGACTCGCGGTACCACGGCGGATGTGATTGTAGTTGGCCTGATAGGCGAACGTGGCCGGGAAGTAAAAGAATTTATAGAAGAAATACTTGGTGAGGAAGGCCGTGAAAAAGCGGTTGTAATAGCAGCGCCTGCTGACCAGTCGCCGCTTATTCGTTTACGTGGTTGTGAAACAGCCTCTCAGGTTGCCGAATATTTTCGTGACCAGGGTCTGAATGTGTTGCTGTTAATGGATTCACTGACTCGTTACGCCATGGCGCAACGGGAAATTGCCCTTGCTGTGGGTGAACCACCGGCAACCAAAGGTTATCCGCCTTCTGTTTTCGCTAAGTTACCAGCATTGGTCGAGAGAGCAGGGAATGGCGGCGACGGACAAGGTTCTGTGACCGCGTTTTATACGGTTCTGACTGAAGGTGATGACTTACAGGACCCCATTGCGGACTCCGCGAGAGCAATACTGGACGGACATATTGTACTGAACCGGGAACTGGCCGACAGCGGTCATTATCCGGCAATAGATATTGAAGCTTCTATTAGCCGGGTTATGCCACAGGTTGTTTCGGAAGAGCATATGCAACAGGCGATTAAAGTTAGACAGTGGTACTCAAGTTACCGTCGCAATCGCGACTTGATTTCCATTGGCGCATACACCCGCGGAAGTGACCCGGCTATCGATCAGGCTATTGCAATGCAGCCGCGAGTAAGTATGTTTTTGCAACAGAAAATGCGGGAAGTTGTGAACTATGATGAAAGCTTGTTGCTCCTTAATCAGCTAGTCAATCCGAAGCAGAAACAGTCAGCGAGCATGTAATTTATGGCTGAGTTGGCACAATTGGAAATGTTGCTGGAGCTGGAACAGAGGCGCGAAGATAAAGCCGCTCAGGATTTCTCTCAGGTGCAGCAACAGGTTCAGGAGCAACAGATGCGCCTGGACGGTATGTCAAAATATCGACTCGACTACTTAAATCAGTTGCAGCATCGCGGGCAAAGCGGGATTGCCTCAATTCAGGTAGGGCAGTATCACGCATTTGTCGGTAAGTTAGATGAAGGTGTTGAACAGTTGCATCACGATATTATTAAGTTGCAGCAAGTGTTACAACAGCGCAAAGATCGTTGGCTGGCGCAGCGTCGCAAGCGCGAGTCGATAGATTTTTTAATAAAAGAAAAGCGCAAGCGTGAGCAAGTAGCCGAAGCCAGAAAAGAACAAAATAATCTGGACGATTTTAGCAGTCAGCGTTTTATTCGCGCCAGAAAATAGTTGGAACGAAATTTGCTTAGATACTTGCTAGATATTGTTTGCTCAGCTATTGAAAATAGCGCAAGCGCATTGCGGAGTATTATTAAGCAAGGCGTCAATAAGCACTTAATTCAGGACTAAAACTATGCAACAGCTGCTTAATCTAACCGAATCTGCCGACAACTTTGCACGTGTTGGTAAAGGTAACGACCTATCATTGAAGAGCGCCGATGGCGATAGCGGTGAGTTCTCGCGGCTGATGCTAAAGCAAAATAGTGGCGATAAAGAGCTGCAACAACTGGCCGCTAAAATTGAAGCCTACCAGAAAGCCGGTAACGACGGTGAAGGTGAGGTTGAAGGCAAAGACGTTGAGCGCAAAAATGCCGGTGAGCCGGTAACCCGAAATTTATGGGAACTGTTGCAGCAAATGAAGCAGGAAAGTGCTGAGGTTAGCTCTGAAGGCGAAACTGCGGTGAGTGACGAGATAGATCTTGCTGCGGGCGATGGCGAACTAAAAATGACAGATGAGCAACTGGCTGAAATGCTGGAAGCTTTAATGGCTAAGCTGGATTCTGCGGGTGAAGGAGAGGGTGACGCTGTTATGACGGATGCCGAGCGGCAGAAGTTTGCCGATGAGCTGCTGGCCGGCATGACCGATAGTGATAAACAGGCATTACAGGCAAAGCTTCAACAACTGATACAGGCGGCAGAACAGGGTGAAGGTGCTGAAAGTGCGGTTGAGGATGCCGGGAAATTCATTGTTAACTTGCTTGAACCCCTTTTACCCAAAGCCGATGCTGATAAGTTATTAGTAGGTAATGAAAAAGCGTTAACTCAGGCTTTGAATGAGGCTGCAGAGCGTGTGCTGGCTCAATTGTCTGCATCTCCGGACAAAAATTCAGGCAAGCCGCAAAGTGCTGAAGAATTAACAAATTTGCTTAAGCAACTGGAGCAGCAGGTTTCCGCACAACAAGCGAAAGGCGAAAGTAGTGAGTTGAGTTTAGCGGAGCAAAAGAAACTGCAGCAGTTTACTGCCGAGTTACGCAAAATTTTAGCCAGCCAAAATGGCGGCGCAGATAAACCTCAGGCTTTGACTCAGGAACAGTCGGCTAAAGCTGAGCAGTTATTGGCTGAAGTAAGGCAATTATTAAAAGGCCGTACAGGACTGAGTGAAAAGTCGGTAGAGGGTAAGGCGTCAGAGTCGGTTATTACAGCAACAGACGTTAAAGCCGGTAAAGAAAAAGCTGGTTCTGGCGATATTGGTGCTAAAAGCGATGACGGCAAGCAAACGACTAAAGCTGCTTCTGTGAATACAGCTGTTGAAGCAGAAACAAAGGTAGCCGATGCGGGTCAGCAGGGACAAGTCTTTCGGAATAACACCGACGCTTTAGTTGACGCCAGTGCGGCCCGGGCAATTCAGGGGCAAATGGTGTCAACCGCGCAGGGAACTGTAGCTGCGAATGAATCCAGTCAGGCTAATACTTTGCAGGCATTGCAACGTCCATTAGACTTGCAGCAAACGGAAGCGTCGCAAAAATTGCAGGAACGCATCAATATTATGATGAGCAGGAATATCCAGCGTGCGGATATTCGTCTGGATCCGCCGGAACTTGGTAGTGTTCACATTCGAGTTAACATGAGCGGTGAGCAGGCGTCAGTGCAGTTTCAGGCCCAGACACAACAGGCTCGAGATGCGTTAGAGACGACCATGCCGCGATTACGCGAAATGCTGGAACAGCAAGGCATCAATTTAGCTGATACCCAGGTTGGAGAGCAAAGCAAAGAAGGCGGGCGCACCGCTGGCGGGCAAGCCGGAGGATCTCATGATGCGGAAGACTGGGCTGTTGAGGGCGAAATAACTTTAGAAGAAGGCCGGGTGCTTGCTGACGGACAAGTCGATTTCTATGTCTGAAACGGTATATCTAAAGCGGCTATCAAGCTATAGTAACTGTCGGTGGGCGGTAATACAGGAAATTGAGCATGGCAGAAGATAAAGACAACAACGATACGGAACAAACTGAAGAGCAGACCGGTGGTAAGAAGAAAAAACTGATTATCTTCGGTGGTATCGGTATTGTTTTAATTATTACCGTAGTCCTGGTGTTGTGGCTATTCGGTGGCTCGTCTGAGGGTGAATCAGCTGCTGCCGAAAATGGTATGAGCAGCGCAGCGGCACCGTCATCATCGCCACGCCCGGAAATTGGCAATGCACTTTATGTTGGTATGCCCCGGCCTTTCGTTTTCATTGTCCCGGGTGACTCACGTGAGCGAACAGTACAAATTAAAGCGCAGTTAATGGTGCGCGGCGAAGAGAGTGAAGAACTGGCGAAAAAGCATATTCCGTTAATTGAAGGCACGCTGCATGAGGTGTTTTCCTCAACCACGGCTGACAGGTTAAAAACAGCCGAGGGTAAAGGTCAATTACGTGAACTGGCTTTGACTGAAGTTCGTTCTGCGCTTGAAGAAGTAACCGGGAAACCGGTTGTTGAACAGGTTTTATTTACCAGCTTGGTAATGCAATAAGTGAGCTATTATGGCTGTGAGTGACTTACTATCTCAAGACGAAATTGACGCGCTTTTACATGGTGTTGATGACGTTGAAGAAGAGGACACAGAGAAAGAATCCGCCTCTGCGGATGCGCTCGACTATGACTTTTCGTCGCAAGATAGAATTGTTCGTGGGCGTATGCCAACGCTGGAAATTGTTAATGAGCGTTTTGCCCGTCATATGCGGGTTAGCTTATTCAACATGATGCGCCGCACCGCAGAAGTGTCGATTAACGGTGTCCAGATGATTAAATTTGGTGAGTATGTACATACTTTGTTCGTACCGACCAGTTTAAACATGGTGCGTTTCCGCCCGCTTAAAGGAACGGCACTAATCACTATGGAGGCACGTTTAGTCTTTATTCTGGTCGATAACTTTTTCGGTGGCGATGGTCGCTATCATGCAAAAATTGAAGGCCGTGAATTTACGCCGACTGAGCGCCGCATCATTCAAATGTTGCTGAAGCTGGTATTTGAAGATTACAAAGAAGCCTGGGCTCCTGTCATGGACGTGGGCTTTGAGTATTTAGACTCGGAAGTTAACCCGGCCATGGCGAACATTGTTAGCCCAACCGAAGTTATCGTCATTAGTTCGTTTCATATTGAGTTAGACGGTGGTGGTGGAGACTTCCACATTGCTTTGCCTTACTCCATGCTGGAGCCCATTCGCGAGCTGTTGGATGCCGGTGTGCAGTCGGATAAAGAAGATACCGACATGCGCTGGAGTAAAGCGTTACGTGACGAGATTATGGATGTTCCGGTGGAAATGATTGCCAAACTGGCGCAAACCGAAATGTCGTTACGTGAGGTGATGGATTTGCGCGAAGGCGATGTTATTCCGCTTGAGTTGCCAGACGACTTAACCGTACTAATTGAAGATTTACCGACTTTCCATGCGAAAATGGGGCGTTCAAGAGACAATGTCGCTTTGAAAATTTCAGAGAAGATTAAACGCCCTGAAACCGTTAAGTCGGATATTCATATGTTGACTCGTGGAGGCCGCCGAATTGGTGGTGATGCCGAGTTACAACAGTTAGAAGAAGATATTGATTTATAATAATTGCTGCTTGAGAAAGTGAGGTTGCAACATGAGTAACGATGATAAAGATATGGATGACTGGGAAGCAGCAATGGCTGAACAGGAAGCTGCTGAAGATGAAGAAAGTGGCGAATCAGGAGCCGGTGAAGGCGCAGGAAAGTCGTCCAGTCATTCTGGTATGGATAACGTGCAGACCGCTGAACTCGAAGAACTGAGTGAAGATAAGCCGGTAACCGAGGAAGAAAAGCGCAAGCTCGACGCCATTCTCGATATTCCTGTTACCATTTCTATGGAAGTGGGTCGTAGCCAAATTAGCATTCGTAATTTGCTGCAATTGAACCAGGGCTCTGTGGTGGAACTGGAACGTGTTGCCGGTGAACCACTGGATGTACTGGTTAACGGCACCTTGATTGCGCATGGCGAGGTGGTTGTTGTTAATGATAAATTCGGGATACGCTTAACCGATGTTATTAGTCAGATTGAACGTATTCGTAAGCTTCGCTAGCTTGGTGCTGTTGCCCTCTGCTGCCAAGGCGGAAGAGAAAGCTGGCATTATTTCAGGCAATGACATAGGCGCCATGGTTTTGGCGCTTTTTGCCGTTTTAGCGGTGATTGTGGTTTTAGCCTCGCTGTTAAAACGCTTTAACCTCAAGTTTCAGGGCGCATCTGGTCTGAAAGTACTGAGTAGCGTGTCTTTAGGGCCCAAAGAACGGCTGGTCATTGTGGATGTTGGGGGGCAGAAATTGTTACTTGGTGTCACTCAGCAACGCATAGAATGCCTGAAAGAGTTGCCAGGCGATATCAACCTGGAAGGAAAACAAGAACAATGAACCGCTGGTTGCTGCTTTGTATTTTAGCCGTGTTGTGTTTGCTGCCTGAGCAGGCTTTCGCCTGGCAGGATCTTACTGCGGTTACGGTAAAAACAAACCCCGATGGTAGTGAAGAGTACTCTGTAACGCTGCAAATTTTGGCGATAATGACGGCGCTGACCTTCATTCCCGCTATGGTCATTATGATGACCTCATTTACCCGAATTATTATCGTTTTAGCTATTCTGCGTCAGGCCATCGGTCTGCAACAGTCGCCTTCTAATCAGGTGCTACTGGGTATTGCGCTGTTTTTAAGCTTTTTCATCATGACGCCGGTTTTAAACGAAATAAATGACAAAGCGTTACAACCCTACTTAAATGAAGAGATACAGTCGATGGAGGCGGTCGACAGAGCAAAAGCGCCGATAAAAGCCTTTATGCTGGCGCAAACACGCTTAACCGATTTAGAAACCTTTGTCGAAATATCAGGAACCGAGGGCGTGCAAGAGCCGGAGGACGTGCCTATGTCGGTGCTTATTCCGTCCTTTATAACTTCCGAGCTAAAAACCGCCTTTCAAATAGGCTTCATGCTGTTTATTCCGTTTTTGATTATTGATTTGGTGGTCGCCAGCGTTCTCATGGCCATGGGTATGATGATGCTGTCGCCCATGATCGTATCGCTGCCGTTTAAACTCATGTTGTTCGTGCTGGTTGATGGCTGGAGTTTAACCATGAGTACCCTGGCCGGAAGTTTCGGGGTTTAGGAGGCAATATGTCACCGGAAATGTTTCTCGACATTTTTCAGGAAGCTTTGAAAACCATAGTGATTATGGTGGCTTTTATAATTATTCCCGGACTTTTAGTGGGTCTGGTCGTTGCGGTTTTCCAGGCAGCTACCTCTATCAACGAGCAAACCTTAAGCTTTCTGCCCCGCCTACTTGTCACTCTTGCCGTTATTGGTCTTGGTGGACACTTCCTGACTGAAACCGTAATGGACTTCACTATCGAGATGTTTAACCGGATACCTGAAGTGGTCGGCTAATGGATCTGGTGACTTCTGTTCTGCTCGAGTGGTTGGAACAACACCTGTGGCCGCTAACACGGGTGTCATCAATGATCATGAGTATGGCACTGTTTTCCGGCACCATAGTGAACTCCCGCGTCAAAATCTTTTTATCTCTTGCCATTATTATGGCCGTTTCACCTGCTTTGCCGGAAATTAATGCGGGCGTTGAAATGATGTCGGTAGGCGGTTTCTTAGTTACAGCACAGCAAGTCGTTATTGGGGTTGCCTTAGGGTTGCTTTCCATTTTGTTCCTGCAAACATTTGTTCTGGGTGGCCAAATTATTGCCATGCAAATTGGTTTGGGTTTCGCCTCTATGGTTGACCCCACCAACGGCCAGCAAGTGCCGGTTATTGCACAGTTCTTTTTAATGTTAGCCAGTCTGGTTTTTCTCGCGTTCGACGGGCATTTATTAATGATTCATATGGTTGTTGCCAGTTTTGACGCAATACCTGTGGGTATGACCGGGTTGGATGCCGACGCTTTATTTGCGGTTGCGGAGTGGGGCGTTTACATGTTCTCGGCGGCCTTAACGGCGATGCTTTCGGGGGTCATTGCGTTGCTGCTAATTAACTTAAGCTTTGGGGTTATGACCCGGGCGGCTCCACAGCTGAACATTTTTGCTATTGGTTTTCCTATTACTATGGTCAGTGGATTAGTGGTTGTGTGGCTAACCATGGGCGGCTTTATTTTTCACTTCGAAAACCAATGGGCGCGGGTTGTACAAACCATGTGCGAGATATTGGGTAGTCAATGTGCTTAAATCGACTTTCTCTGACAAAGGGCAGTAAGCATGGCTGAGACTGATCAGGAACGTACAGAAGACCCCACGGAGCGACGAAAACAGCAGGCCCGCGACAAAGGCCAAATTGCTCGCTCCAAAGAAATGGGAACCGGCTTTGTATTGGTGAGTGCCGCAGTTTCGTTTTTCTGGTTCGGTGGTGCTTTGTACCAGGGCGTGCGTAACGTTTTTGAAATTATGTTTACGCTTGACCGACAGCACGCGTTTGACACCAGCAAAATGTATGAAGCCTTTGCCATTGCCTTTGGTGAAATTCTCTGGCCAATACTGACCATTTTTGCCTTTATTGTGGTGTTTACCTTTCTGGGGAACAGCTGGTTGGGTGGCATTAACTTTTCCGCTCAGGCAATGGCACCTAAATTTAACCGGATGAATCCGCTTAATGGATTTAAACGGATGTTTGGTGTTCAGGCATTGGTGGAGCTGATAAAAGCCATAGCTAAGTTTATGGTGGTAGCCGTTTCTGCATACTTTCTGCTTAAGTGGAAATTTGTCGACATTCTGCAAATGTCTATGGGGCAGATGCCGACCATGATTGAAAACGCGCTGGACACCTTACTATGGATGTTCCTGTTGTTGTGTTTGTCGATATTTCTTATTGTCGTTATTGATGCTCCCTTCCAGGTATGGAAACACAATAAAGACTTAAAAATGAGTAAGCAGGAAGTCAAAGACGAACACAAAGACACGGAAGGGAGTCCGGAAGTTAAAGGGCGTATTCGTCGCTTACAAATGGAAATGGCAAATCGCCGAATGATGCAGGAAGTGCCTAAGGCCGACGTTGTTGTAACTAACCCTACCCACTATGCTGTCGCTTTAAAATATGACGACGGCGGCGTACAGGCTCCGGTTCTTCTTGCAAAAGGAACCGATGAAACTGCTGCAAAAATTCGTGAAATTGCTCTGGAATATGAAATTCCGCTGGTTGCTTCGCCGGGGCTTGCCCGCTCAATTTACCATACCACCGAGCTGGAAAAAGAAATTCCGAAAGGGCTGTTCGTGGCCGTGGCACAGATTCTTGCGTACGTATATCAATTACGAATGTTTAAGAAAGGGCAGGCTAAACGTCCGAAAAAACCACCTATGGATAAAGATATTCCGGACGATTTACGTTACTAACCAGCCTGATTACAACGTCATTCGACTTGCATAATTTGCGCGTTAAGACGGGCTGCTATATCATTCGCCACCATTCGTGCCGATATCGGCAGTGGCAAATTTGGACTAAGCAGTTATGGCTAAACTTTCTTTGTGCCTGGCACAGCTGGACTTTACAGTTGGTGCCATTCACAACAACACCGCCCTAATTTTAAAAACGCTGCGTGAGCAGGGCGAGCAACACGACATTATTGTGTTCCCTGAGCTGGCTATTACCGGTTATCCGCCGGAAGACTTATTATTCCGCGATGACCTACATCAGGCAGTGGATAATGCGGTAGAACAAATCAGCGCAGCGGCTTCAGATTGTGTGGTTATTGTCGGCCATCCGCAGGCCGTTGGCGGAGAGTTGTTCAACGCTATGTCCGTGCTACACCGGGGCGAATGCCTGCACCGCTACTTTAAACAGCGCCTGCCCAATTACGGTGTTTTTGATGAACAACGTTACTTTATTCCGGGCCATCAGAGTCAGGTGTTTGAATGGCAGGGCGTGCGCATTGGCTTACAAATTTGTGAAGACTTGTGGCATCCGCAACCCTTACAACAATTATTGGATGATGACATTGATCTGGTGCTTTCAATTAATGCTTCTCCGTACGAGTTAAACAAACACGAACAGCGCTTAGGTGTGTTGAAACAGCGTGTGGCAGAAGCCGGTAAACCCATTTTGTATTTGAATAATTGTGGTGCGCAGGATGAGCTGGTGTTTGATGGCCATTCACTGGTTTTAGATGCAGAAGGTGAGCTGGTTGCCGAACTACCGCACTGTGAAATGACCACGGCAAGCGTAACTTACGAAGACAAAGGTATCCGTTGTGTCGGTTTTGAGCCTAAGGCTGAACAAAACGACTTGGCTCATGTATACGACGCTCTGGTGTTGGCGGTGCGTGACTATGTGACCAAGAATGGTTTTTCTGGTGTGGCATTAGGCTTGTCAGGTGGAATCGATTCCGCATTAACTTTGGCGATAGCAAGCGACGCTCTGGGAGCCGATAAGGTTCATGCTGTTATGATGCCGTTTCGTTATACTTCAGATATGAGTCTGGAAGATGCAGAGAAGCAAGCTGATACCTTAGGTGTTCGCTACGACGTTGTGCCAATTGAGCCCATGTTTAATGAGTTTATGACTCAGTTGGGACCGTTATTCGGAGAGACCGAAACCGATACCACCGAAGAAAACCTGCAGTCCCGCTGTCGCGGTGTATTACTTATGGCTTTATCCAATAAAACCGGTTCGCTGGTGTTGGCTACTGGCAACAAAAGTGAAATGGCGGTGGGTTATGCAACCTTATATGGTGATATGTGTGGCGGTTTTGCGCCTATTAAAGACATTCCTAAGTTGCTGGTTTATCAATTGGCCGAGTTTCGTAATACTCGGGGTGCCTGCATACCTCAAAGGGTTATAGACAGACCGCCTTCTGCTGAACTCGCACCCGATCAAGTGGATTCTGATTCGCTACCAGACTATAGCGATTTAGATCGCATTCTGGCATTGTATGTAGAGAGAGACTGGTCGGTAACCGATATTATCGCGGCCGGATTTGTAGAGGAAGACGTGCGCCGGGTGGTTCGCCTGGTTGATCTAAATGAATACAAGCGTCGCCAATCTGCAGTTGGGCCTAAAGTGACACCTCGTAACTTTGGTAAAGATCGTCGTTACCCTATTACCAGTCACTATCGCCATGAATTACAGCGACAAGGTCAATAGGATAAATACTGATGAAAAAAGTTGAAGCCATTATTAAGCCGTTTAAGTTGGACGACGTGCGCGAAGCGCTGTCTGAAGTCGGCATTGCCGGTATGACTGTGTCAGAGGTAAAAGGCTTTGGTCGTCAGAAAGGCCATACCGAACTTTATCGTGGCGCGGAGTACATGGTCGATTTTCTACCAAAAGTAAAACTGGAAGTTGTGGTTGCGGATAGTGAAGTTGAGCGTTGTATTGAAGCCATTATGGAAACCGCTCAAACCGGAAAAATTGGTGATGGGAAAATTTTTATCACTGAGATTGAACGTGTTATTCGTATTCGTACCGGAGAGGAAAACGAAGA
Source organism: Idiomarina sp. 017G (assembly GCF_004362265.1). Taxonomy (NCBI): domain Bacteria; kingdom Pseudomonadati; phylum Pseudomonadota; class Gammaproteobacteria; order Alteromonadales; family Idiomarinaceae; genus Idiomarina; species Idiomarina sp. 017G. The sequence goes on from NZ_SNWT01000011.1 coordinate 74,636, forward strand.
CGCGGTATAAGCTACCGCGTCATTCTTTGTAATAACCTAGCGGGCTGAGACTAACTGATTCTCAGGAAAGTTTGCTCTCAGCACCTTCATCGCGTCTTCACGTAGTTCAGGCAGTTCCAGTTGATCATAACTTTCTACCATTATAGCTAAGGCATTTTCGACTTCCGGTGTGTCTGAAAAATGCTCTAATACATACCGACCACGGTTAGCTGCGGCTAAGTAAGCCTGACGCTCCATATAATATTGAGCGATAGCCAGTTCTTTTTTAGCCAAACGACTTTTCAATGCAATTAAACGCTTTTTCGCATCTGCTGCATATTCGCTTTTCGGATACTTGCGAACTAACTCAGCAAAATCTTTAAATGCCGCCTGGGCCATAGACGAGTCACGGTCAGAGCGGTCAACGCCAGCCAGATTATGTATGGCATTGTGCTCAGCACGCTGATTAACCAACCCGCGCATATAGAGTGCGTAATCGACATCTTTATGATTTGGGTTCAGGCTGATGAAGCGATCGATTGCGGCTAAGGCTTCGTCTGTATTATCGAGTTTGTAATGCAGATAAATAAGGTCTAGCTGAATTTGATGAGCAAAAGGGCCAAAAGGGTAACGCTTGTTCAGGCTGGACAATTGTTCCTGCGCCAAATTCAAATTACCATTAGCCATACTCTCCTGAGCCTGCTCATACATGGCTTCGACTTGTGTTTTTGCAACTTGTTCTTCTTCCGACTGGCTTGAACAACCCGCTAACATTAATCCCAGAACCGATGATAAAACGAGGCTTCGGCTTAACTTATTACTTAACATATTATGAAGGATTCCCTTTATTTTTTTGGCGCTGCACCGGCAAACCGTTACACTAGCATATTCTTGCATTCTAACGCAGCCGTAAAGGCTTTGACAGTCGAAACCCAATATATGAACAAAAGCATTGAATTAGAAGCCATTGTTACCGAGTCTCTGGCTGGAAAAAGATTAGACCAGGCACTTGCAGAGTTGTTCCCTGACTACTCAAGGTCTCGCTTAAAAAGCTGGATAACTGATGGAAAAGTGACCATTGATACAAAAGTCATCGAAAAACCGCGAGAAAAAGTGGTCGCCGGTGCTTTAGTTGCAGTGGACGCAGAAATTGAAGGGGAAGAGCGGCACGCAGCACAGCCGGTGGAACTGGATATTGTTTATGAAGATGACGATATTCTGGTTATTAATAAGCCTGCGGGCTTAGTTGTCCATCCCGGAGCAGGAGCGCCTGACAGAACCTTGCTGAACGGTTTGTTGCATTACGATCCGCAGCTCGATTTAGTGCCGCGGGCTGGTATTATTCACCGTTTAGATAAAGACACAACAGGACTGATGGTTGTTGCGCGTAATGTGCCCGCACAGACGCAGCTAGTCTCAATGATGCAGGATCGCGATATTACTCGCGAATATGAAGCAGTGTGTAATGGTGTGATGACAGCCGGCGGCATGGTTGACCAACCTATCGGTCGTCATCCGACAAAACGTACGCATATGGCGGTGGTGCAGTCGGGGAAACCGGCAGTCACGCATTATCGTGTGTTAGATCGCTACCGTGCGCATACATTACTTCGTCTGCGTTTAGAGTCCGGCCGAACTCACCAGATTCGCGTGCATATGGCGCATATTCGCCACCCCTTAGTCGGTGACTTGACCTACGGCGGCCGACCGCGTCCGCCCAAACAGGCTGAAGATCGTTTATTGCAGACGTTGCGAGGGTTTAACCGCCAGGCGCTGCATGCGGCATCGTTGGGCTTACATCATCCAATTACCGGCGACTGGCTGGAGTTTAATGTTCCACGGCCAACCGATTTTCAATATTTAATTGAAGAACTGCGCGTTGATCATGAACGTTTCAAGTCAGCATGACGGCATTATAGTTCCTGACTGGGAGCTGCCGTCGAATGTTCACGCGGCAGTGACCACCAGAGCTTTTGGGAACCTGGCCGCGCATGTCGGAGATGACCCCGCTGCGGTTCTTCTGCGTCGCCGACAATTGCAGCGCTCACTCAAATTACCAACCGCGGTTACCTGGCTGCAGCAACAACATACCAATAAGGTTTTGAGTTGGCCTTTTAAGTCTGCTGTTGCGGATGCTGTCTATAGCGACGATCCCCAGAGTGTCTGTGCGGTTTTAACCGCAGACTGTTTGCCTATTCTTTGCTGTTCGGACGACGGAAAGGAAATTGCAGCAGTGCACGCAGGTTGGCGAGGTTTAGCCAGCGGGGTATTACAAAATGCTCTGGCAAGCTTTAAAAGCCCTGCGGCTAACATTCGCATTTGGATAGGACCGTCTATCGGCGCTTCGGCTTTTGAAGTAGGTGATGACGTAAGAGATGTGTTCGTTGCACGGCATTCATCTAATGCGGAATATTTTATTTCTCACTCCGGTAAATGGTTAGCCGATTTAGCCTCAATTGCAGCGGACGAGTGTTTGCGCGCGGGCGTTGAGGATATAACCAAAAGCAGCGAATGTACTGTTCGTAATAACCGAAGCTGGTACTCGTGGCGCAAGGAGAAAGCTGCAGCTAGATTTGCGTCAATTATTTGGCGAAATTAATTTTAGTCACTTGAAAATGCGCAAAAAGTACCCACATTTAACTTAACGAAAGAATTAAGTGAGGAAGTACCAATGCGACACGATAAATTTACCAGTAAGTTTCAGATGGCAATTGCCGATGCTCAGTCAATTGCTCTGGGACGTGACCATCAATTCATAGAACCCGTCCATTTAATGCAGGCACTGTTGGATCAAAACGGTGGCTCAGTGCGCCCTTTATTTACCATGCTGGGTGTGGACATTCCCCAGTTCAGAGCGAACTTGTCGAAAGCCCTGGATGCCTTACCTCAGGTTGAGGGCACCGGCGGTGACGTTCAGTTATCGCAGAACACAGCTCAACTTTTAAACCTGTGCGATAAATACGCGCAAATAAGAAATGATTCTTATATCTCGTCTGAACTGTTTTTGCTGGCTGCGGCAGAAGACAAAGGCAAGCTGGGCGATATTTTCCGTCAGCAGGGCATAAAACGTGATGCGTTGGAAAAAGCCATTAACGACATTCGTGATGGCGAAAAAGTGGATGACCCTAATGCCGAAGACAAACGTCAGGCGCTGGACAAGTACACCATTGATTTAACTGAACGTGCGGAGCAGGGCAAGCTTGATCCTGTTATTGGCCGTGATGAAGAAATTCGCCGGACTATTCAGGTATTGCAGCGCCGTACTAAAAACAACCCGGTACTTATTGGTGACCCCGGTGTCGGTAAAACCGCCATTGTTGAAGGGTTAGCTCAGCGTATTGTTAACGGCGAAGTGCCTGAGGGTTTAAAGCATAAACGAGTATTGTCTCTGGATTTAGGGGCTTTATTAGCGGGAGCGAAATTCCGCGGCGAGTTTGAAGAACGACTCAAAGCTGTATTGACTGAGCTTTCTAAAGAAGAAGGTCGCATCATTTTGTTTATTGACGAAATGCACACCATGGTCGGTGCTGGTAAAGCGGACGGTGCGATGGATGCCGGCAACATGTTGAAGCCAGCCCTGGCTCGCGGCGAGCTGCACTGTGTCGGCGCTACTACATTGGATGAATATCGTCAGTATATTGAAAAAGATGCGGCGCTGGAACGACGCTTCCAGAAAGTTCTGGTGGAAGAGCCAAACGTGGAAGACACCATTGCTATTTTGCGTGGTTTGAAAGAGCGCTACGAACTGCACCATTCGGTGGAAATTACCGATCCGGCGATTGTTGCGGCGGCGTCTTTATCGCATCGTTATATCAGTGATCGCAAACTGCCGGATAAGGCCATCGACTTAATTGACGAGGCGGCATCAAGTATTCGTATGCAAATTGACTCTAAGCCGGAGGATCTTGATCGTCTGGAGCGTCGAATTATTCAGTTAAAACTTGAACGTCAGGCGTTGCAGAAAGAAAAAGATGATGCCAGCAAAAAACGCTTGGAAATTCTGCACGACGAGCTAGACGAGCAAGAACGTAAATATGAAGAACTGGAAGAAGTCTGGAATACAGAAAAAGCGGCAGTACAAGGTACTCAACATATTAAAGCGCAGCTAGAGCAGGCTCGCACGGATATGGATATTGCCCGCCGTGCCGGTGACTTAAACCGGATGTCAGAACTTCAGTATGGCCGGATTCCTGAACTGGAGCGACAACTGGATTTAGCCTTGCAAGCCGAAATGCAGGATATGAGTTTGCTCAAAAACCGTGTTACCGAAGAAGAAATTGCTGACGTATTGTCACGCTGGACTGGGATTCCGGTTAATAGAATGCTCGAAGGCGAGCGCGAAAAGCTGTTGCAGATGGAAGAGCAAATCCACAGTCGGGTAGTGGGTCAAAATGAAGCCGTAGATGCGGTTTCCAATGCCATTCGCCGTTCACGCGCGGGGCTTGGGGATCCAAACCGTCCTATTGGTTCATTCTTATTCCTTGGTCCAACCGGTGTGGGTAAAACAGAATTATCTAAGGCTTTAGCGAACTTCATGTTTGATACTGACCATGCGATGGTACGTATTGATATGTCCGAGTTCATGGAGAAGCATTCGGTTGCTCGTCTGGTTGGTGCGCCTCCTGGCTATGTTGGCTATGAAGAAGGTGGCTATTTAACCGAAGCTGTACGGCGTAAACCTTATTCGGTGATTTTGTTGGACGAAATAGAGAAGGCTCACCCCGATGTCTTTAATATCTTATTACAGGTATTGGACGATGGCCGCTTAACCGATGGTCAGGGACGTACGGTCGATTTCAAAAATACCGTTATTATCATGACCTCTAACCTGGGTTCTGATTTAATTCAGGAGCATGCCAAAGAGCATACTTATGAGCAGATGAAGGCCGAGGTTATGGAAGTGCTGGCGCATCATTTCCGTCCTGAGTTCATTAACCGTGTGGACGAAACCGTTGTTTTCCATCCTCTTGGGGAAAGTGAAATTAGATCTATTGCGCAGTTCCAGTTGCAGCTCCTTTATAAGCGCCTGGAAGACAAAGACTATCAGTTAGAACTGGATGATAAGGCTTTATCTCATCTGGCAAGAACGGGATTTGATCCGGTATTTGGCGCGCGGCCTCTGAAACGTGCTATTCAACACGAGTTGGAGAATCCTTTAGCGCAAAAAATCTTGTCAGGGGAACTTGAGCCTGCTAAACCGATCAAAGTAAGTGTTGAAAATGAGCGGTTAGTGATCACGCAATAACCACACAGGGCTTCGGGCATTTCCTGTTCGAAGCCCTAATGTGATAACCTGACTACTTTCTATTTAGTGACTAAAGAGTGTTTTATACATGAGTAATGACAGCTCAAATACCAATGGTAAGAGCCGCGGTATCTATTTACTGCCAAACTTGTTTACGACTGCAGGCTTGTTTTCAGGCTTTTATGCCATAGTCGCGTCAATGAACGATCGCTTTATTGAAGCGGCAGTCGCAATTTTTATTGCAATGGTTTTTGATGGGCTGGACGGCCGGGTTGCAAGAATGACCAATACCGAAAGTGACTTCGGGGCTGAATTCGACAGTATGGCCGATATCGTCTCCTTTGGTATGGCACCGGCCTTGGTCATGTATAACTATGCCTTGGCTGATCTCGGAAAAATAGGTTGGTTAGCAGCCTTTATTTTTGTGGCTGGTGGTGCATTACGGCTGGCGCGGTTTAATACTAACCTCGGCTCCTCCGATAAAAACTTCTTTCAGGGTCTGGCAATACCCAGCGCCGCAGCTATTGTTGCAGGCTTAGTCTGGGTGGGCGCTGAGTACGGTGTCGAAGGTAGTGATATGGGTGGTTTTGCTGCCGTTATTACTATTTGTGCTGGCCTGCTAATGGTCACGAATTTCCGCTACCACTCTTTTAAAGACGTAGACTGGAAGGGCAAAGTTTCTTTTCTCGTTATTCTGGTTATTGTTTTGGTTTTCGTTATTGTTGCGACGCAACCATCTTTAGTGCTGTTCTCAATATTCTTCTTGTATGCCTTATCGGGTCCGGTATTAACCATCAAGAATGTAAAAAAATTGAAGTTAGGTCATGTTGTTGGTGACGATGACGAAGATGACGCCGACTTTAATGACAATAAAGAGACTAAAAAAGAAGCAGAAAAAGCCGAGAAAGAAGATTAAACTAGCAAATTGGTGAAGTTCTGAGCAAACGAGCAAATAGGTTCTAAAAAGATCTTGCAAGGCTCAGAGAGATCACTATAATTCGCCGCCGTTGTCATGAGTTATCTGCAAAGTGTATTTGCAACAAATTCCGACAACGGCGTTTTGTTTTAACCGGGCTGAAAAAGCTGAAAAAAATGGGTTGACGAAACGAAAGGGACGTGTAGAATACGCCTCCCTGCTTCGAAAGAAGCAACGCTCTTTAACAATTATATCAAGCCAAGCAAACTGTGTGGGCACTTGCAGAAGTTAAGCAAAACGAAATATTTGTATTGCAACTTTTGAATGAGTGTTCAGCAAGGTTTCATTAATGAAGCTAAGCAAAAACGCGTAATTCATTGAGTTGATTGAACTACTTTTAATTGAAGAGTTTGATCATGGCTCAGATTGAACGCTGGCGGCAGGCCTAACACA
>NZ_SNWT01000012.1:0-73372 GCF_004362265.1 Idiomarina sp. 017G
GACACTGTCTCAGCTAACCATCCACTTTGAAGGTCGACTGGATGGCCACATAGATTTATGAAAACTTGGCTGACACAGAATATTGAACACTCTCAAAAGTCGCTTTTTAACGACAAAGATTTTGACCCTACCCAATTTAGGCTGCCTCTTCAGGGTGTTGGTCATATTATTTTAGCATACAACGTTAGCGCCCATTATTCTGCGAGCGATTTTTCTTCAGGTGTACATTTTCCACCGTCACTCCATGTTATGCTTTCTGAAGAGCAACCGTTGGACTACCTTAAAGAGTTGTATGACAGATTCTATAATCTAATGTCCTTTATCATTGGCAATGATATTAGTGTTAACAGTCTGAAAATTGCTTTCGACACTACTATGTACTCGACAGTTAAAGCATCTTTGTATTATCCCCATACTAAGTATTGTCGCCAACGTAAGAGCAGGTACCCCTTATACCCACTGGGTAGAGATCTACGTTTCGATACCTTTGGTTACCCCGAATTTGACATTTCTGCCTTTGACCGCTTTTTCTCGTTAAACAACGATGACTCATCAAAGTGGAAGAAGTATCGAAAATATAGAGATATGAACAGCGTTGAAGAGCGATTTTTAGGTTACTTTAGACTCCTCGAGTCCCTTGCCTACAAGTCCAAAAATTATGTTGATGAAGAAGTTCTAGGCTCACTAATCGATAAGTTTAAACTGTGCCTTGTTAAAAGATTTGACGATCAAAAGTCAGTTACAAGCTTCTTAAAAGGTCTGCCTAGATATAATGGTTCTAAATACAATACCGCGAAATGTATTGGCGATTTCTATAAATCTTTACCTGAGGAAATACGATATAAATGGATATTTTCTAACAGCGATATTAATGGAATTTGCAAACTTAGAAATGATATAACTCATGCTAATGATTATCACGAAAGTGATGATAGCCTATATAAGAAGTCTATATTTATAGAGACACTTCTTGTTTTTGCCCTATACGAAAAGTTAGGTATACCCAGTGATAAAGTAGCGTCTATTATTCACAGGTTAGACGGACATGACCACATCATGAATAGAGGTTGAGATAGAGGTATATACTTAAGAGCCTTCTAGTGAGTAAATAATTGATGGAGTAAGTTCCCTTGAGTTTCAACAGTAACACTGCGGTGTGCGGTCACTGCATACTTTGCAAGTAGTAAAAATGGCATTGGCAGTAATCACAGATAACAACTTAATGAGCTTCGCACCTTAGGTGTTGGACACCTACTATGCGCTTAGTTTCTTTCCAGTTATCGATTATTGATGCGCGACACGTTCACTTCGACAATATTGCGCGCTTTGGTGTTGTGTATTTAAGTCGCTTACTGTCAATGGTATAAAAAAAAATAAAGGTTAGATATTGTGCGCTCGGTAGAGTGTAACTGAGCAAGTTCAAATTGCCTTTGCTAACTCTGAACATTTCAAGGCAGTAATGCTAGCTTGATCAGTAACTTAAGAACCGAAAACTATCAATTGAACGAATTCCGAAGTGCGCACGCACAATATACAAATGTTAGACAGGAGCAAGCGAGTGCCAACCATTGAGTCAATCAGGAGCACCTTGCGAAAGCAGTGCTCAACAACAGCAGGCGAAGACGGTGAGAAGTTCGCTGAAAACTGGCTCGCGAACTCTGGATGGACGTTCGAAAAGATCGCCCAAGGAAAGTGTAACCTTGCAGAGGAACTGAAAAAGTATGGTGGAAAGAGACCGGATTATCTGATTGAGGTAGATTCTGGTTCGGTAATTCTTGCAGATGCTAAGTATCACTCAACTGAAGATTGTACGAAATTTACGCTGACGGATGGCGAACTTGGTAAGTATCGAAGTTTAGCCAAATTTTGTGAGGATTCTTTTCCGGATAAAGTGTTTGACGTTGTATTTATGTTATTCCCGAAAGAATGTGACGGAAACAAATTTGTTTGGGTTCATCTGTGTGAGTTTGATAATGGAACAGCGACCACTTTAGGAGGCAAGCCAGCCACTGAAGTAGACCTGAGTGATAGAGGCGGGCTTTGGTGTGAAAATGCCTAACAAGTGCAGGCACGGCGACACCCACTACATTGCGCGCATGCTGCAAACGTTATGTCAACGAGGTTAAATAGTGGAAATTAGAAGGGATTTCACATCGGTATCTGAGTACCTTGATCGGCTTGTCCAGTATGCGGCAGCATTTCGTAAGAATAATTTAGAAGCATGGCCAGGTTTAAAAAACAATGAAGATTTTGATCGTGTCTATAGGATGGATTGGAATGAGCGTCGTGCTTTTGAAAATGTATATTCTCAAGGTAGAGACTGCGCTGTAGCCCTTTCGGACAGACTAATAAGGTTTAATTATCCAGAAGAAAACCCAACACTTACCGATTTCGTCGATTCACTACAAAAGGGTTGGCTATATCAATTGGATGACTTAAAGAAGGTCACCGAAGAGGCTAAGGAAGTTGCTGCATCGATTGAAAATACCCCATGGGCTGTCGAGCAAATGATCGTCTTGTACGAAGACCAACTGAGGCTAGTTGACGCTGCACGCAAGACTGTTGATATGCTAAAGAAAACGCGCTTATATAAGCTGGAGAATGGTATCGAATCAGTGGATCCTGAGCAGGATGGAAAAGAAAGCGAAACGCTAAAACCATGGTGGAAAAACTTTGATAGACGTATAGCGGTTATAGGGCTGATAGTTGCAATTGCTGGGCTGGCCTTATCCGCGGGCATTTTTTGAGACATAACTAGGCCAAGCAGAGCGACAGCCTTTTCGTTGCGGTTTCGCCTCCACTAAAAATCTGCGCATGTTGGTGGCTTTAACGTCCGTTCCTTGCACTAATCTGGCAGTCTGTTGAGAGTGAGGGCTGGAGATTCTTCGAATCGCTGGACGTCTCGCGCCTCACAACCAGCGCACGAGGCTGGCGTTAAACCTCAAGGGAGTAAGAGAAAATGCCACTATACTTACCAAGGAAAGTAGTTCTTAACTGGTACCTGTATGACGTATCGTTCTCGTTAGAGCTTATAAAGAGCTTCATCGAAGGTATTGAAACTCAGGCTGATGAGTCGGTAGCTAGATTTGAAAAAAAGAAAAAAACGCTAGTACTTGATGAAGTGCCTGAGGAAAACCATACTCGAGTGGTTGACGTTCATCAAGGTCTTGATGATGAAACATGGGATCTTGCAGAATTATTCATTAATTACTTTCCGAGCCTTCAAAGGCGGTCAGCTCTGCTTACACTGTCAGGTTATTTTGAACACGAGCTTGATAAATTATGCTTGCTCTACCAGTCTGAAAGGTCTTACCAGTCATCACTTTCTGACATAAAACGTAAAGGAATCGATAGATCAACTAACTATCTAGAAAAGGTTGCAGGTATAGATGTTCATAAAACATCATCAGAGTGGAACGAGATAAAAAAAATACAAAAAATACGTAATGTCATAGTGCATCAGGACGGGAAGCTCAGTGACTATCAGGGAAACTCGATCAAGGCGGCAAAGGACTTCATAAAGCAAGTTGATTCATTAGATGGTGAGGAAGAAGTTGTCATTAAAAGTGGCTTTCTTTCTTACGTTGTCGGCATCTATGAATCGTATTTCCAGTTACTTAGCGAATCCATTTCAACGAAAGAAAAGAATGCTTAACAAGGCCTGGCACTCTATTGAACGAATTCTGAAGTGCGTAAGCACACTTTATAAATGTTATGACGAAAGTACTCTATGCCTGAACAATTAGACGATAGTAGCGAAGATACCTATGCAGGCCGTCGAATTAGGGCTGCAATGCATCCATTTTCGGTTGAATTTTTGGCGGGTTGTCGAAAGTTTTCTGATTTAGCCGAAGAGACTGACGATGGGCAAGAAGTTATGATTTACGCCACATCTTGCATCGTGAATGCCGCTTGTTTCTTGGAGGCAAAGCTAAATGAAGAGATTGCGGTCGCGCGGATTTGCTTTGATAAGGGCTCGGATGAGCGGAAGTGTTGGGACGAGCTTAAGGAAAGCGAACGAAGCTATTCGGTTCCTCAAAAATGGAGTCAAATAGCCGCGCTTACGGGCGGCTGTCGTTGGGATTCAGGGGTAGACCCGTTTCAGTCTTTTGAAACCATCTCATCATTGAGAAACGAACTTATACATTTCAAGGGCGATCTACTTGGCAAAGACGAAGCGCCATCGAGAAAAATAGCCGGTCTTATGCGGCAGCTAAATATTAAAAGCAAAGCCACATGGATCGAAGATGACTGCTCCAGCTGGATTACTGATCTTCTCTCAGAAAAGTCTATTGTAAGGTGGGTATCGGAAAAAGTCACATCGTTCGACCAGCAGTACTATGAGCTTATGCATGGTCGGTCATAACGAGTAGCTGTTGTCACAAGCGTCTCTACTGGCGCTCCGGCGCGCCGCAAAACCAAGCACTATGCAATAAAGGGAACGGAGGTTTAAATTGTCACTTCTCCAACAGATTCAGGAGTCCGTGGTTCAAGAAGGAGTCGATCTCGGGTCAATTCTATTAAAGCTGCGCCTTCTTGCTGCGAGGCTTGGTAGCGATATACTTGAAGAGTGGGTGAAGCACGAATCCGAGGGTTATCCGAGAGATTTCGATGTTCCTTCTTATCGAGTGGTTGGCGTTACCTACCGTGGCACCTTTTCAGGTGCATTTGGTGCTGGCATCAAAAACGCACAAATACCGCCTTATCTCATCGAAAAGCACGCCGGTGAAGACTGGACGAAGTACAAAGTTCGGGAGAGCATTGCTGCTGTGGATGAGATGGTTAAAAAGAATGCCTCTGATGGAAGTTCTTTCGGCATAGATTCCTCAAATCTAATTTTGCTACTTCAAGGCAAGGTATATGAGGGTCACGCCTGCAATGATATAAGTGGGTCAATTTCCCCCACCTCGTTCTATGAAATTCGGCAAGCTGTTCGAAGCCGAATTCTTGAACTTACTCTCGAATTAGAGAGATCAGTGCCCGGTGCTGCCCATGTGGCATTTGGAACAGCCAAGGCAGAGAAAAAGGATGCTGAGCAAGTTCAGCAAATTTCACAGCAAATCATCTATGGAAATGTCTCAACCGCCGTAGCCGGTGGCGGTGGTTCCCAAATAGCCGTTGCGGTGAACGAAAAAGATGGCGAGTCTTTTATTAACCACCTTGTTAAGTCTGGAATCCCAGAAAAAGATGCAGCTGAATTAGCGGAAATTATAGCAACGGAGCAACCGTCTAGCGTCGAAGAGCCTTTTGGCGAGAAGGCCAGAAAATGGCTAGGTAACAATCTCAACAAGGCAGCAGAAGGCACATGGAGCGTAGGGGTCTCTGTGGCCACGAAAGTTCTCACCGAAGCTGCGCTGAAATATTACGGCCTCAAGTGAAAATGCATCGCAAGGCGATCAAACTCCCTCCCTTCGGTCGCCGGGCCTCGCTAACGTTCGCCCGTTTTATTTCCGCTCTTGGCACGTTTGCGACTGTCAGATTTGATTGAGTTCTGTTAATCGAACTTGACAGATAAAGTAAAGATTTATTCAGTTAATGATACTGAACGTTTTCTAATTTAGCCGTTGGTTGGGAAGGTTACTCTATTTAAGAAAGGCTGTTTGAATCGTGACTAGCTATCTGATTTGTATAGATTCTCGAATCCATTTTTTTGAGTGTGTATATCTAATATCAACAGAAAAATAGGGCATCCCGTTTTCTTTGTGGTTTTGTGTCGCCCTTGCTTGATCAAAACGGCATAACCAAACGTGACCGGGTTCAATTACATAAGGGAGAGGTTGGGTAAACGGTTGATACTCAGTCATTACACCCATAGCCCTTTTCATTCCTTTGGGCGTATCGTTTTGGGAAAACCTTATCTCAAGAATTGTGGTCGCTGATTTTCCGAGATTTTTAACTTCTACTGCTATAAAAGGTTTCATCTGCCGCATTTCAGCTCCACCTTCAATGATTTTTTTTCCTGGCTCGTATTCAATTTTTCCCATCCAGTCATATACGTTAGGGGAGGTTGTGACGTTAATCCTTGGTTTAGAAAGTACCCACGATAAAATGCTCCATCCAAGTAAAGCGGTTGAGAGTATCGCTCCCCACCATGCTGTAAAGTTTTGACTGTCCATAGAGTACCTGGTTGTTAAAGCAAAAATAAAAGGCGTTTTAGGTAAGTCAGGTTCTCGACTTCACTGCGGGCTGTTATTTGCACCGAAATTCCAGTGAAACGTTCCCTGGTTTTGCAAAGCCTGAATCTGTCATTTCCAAATTCACAGTTTCTACTTTCTTATTGGACTTAGCGCAAAATGCATTTGCTTCTTCATAGACTTCAGCCTTGACTGCATCTGGAGGGCCAAAGCCAACTTGAGCGCTTCGTTGGGCGATCATGTAAACACCGTCATCCATAGGAACGACACCAGTACTGCTGCAGGCCGTCAGTAATAAAGCAGAGCAAATCAACAATTTCTTCATCGATATTCCTTAATTTTAAAGTAGCGCGGGAATCGCTGTTAGATAGCTACGTAAGAACCAGTTATTTCCGGAATGCGGTTTCCGGCGCTCTTTCGCATCGCTCTCGAGCAACCTCAATAGCGTGCCTCCCAGCGTTCGGTGCTGACTTTAAAGTTGGATAAGAACCTATTTCCTTAAAGTACTGAACTCCAAGGCTTACACAGCGGTTATATGTGTCTTTTTCCTTAGCTTCGCGCGCGACTCTTTCCTCGCTGCTTTCGCCACAAGAAGAAATAGCCAAAACCGATAAAAAAGCGAAAATCCCTTTTTGAGTCATAACAAATCCCTTAACGATAGGTTACTCCCTAAACAGCTCATCAAATACGACATTCTTAAGTTTACCCATATCCTCTGGTTGATCTCTTCCCAATGAAAAAATTTCATCTAGTTCATTGCGAGACATTCGAAAAAACATGTTTCTTGATGACTGGTTTCCAATTCTGATGTGAAATGACAAAACAAAAGTGTTAATGGAGACTTTGGATTCATACAGTCTCGTTGCAAGTTCGTGTGCGTATTCAAATACATTATTTCGAACTTGTTTTGGGGTGACGTTCGAAATATTGACATCGATATTAAACCACCCCTCACCATTGTCAATTTTATCAAGGAAGCTCACGGAAATTTCGCCGTCAATAAACTTTCGTGGAGTCGTTGGATTTAACTCATAGAGCCCGTGATTATTAAGGAACTCTCTTAACGCGCGTTTCTCTACGATATTTTTTTGCTTTTCGTCCTCGGACTGTTCTTCTGCTGCTTCCTGCGAGTTTGCCGACATTTCCATTCCAGTGTAGATGAAGAACTCTGGAATAAACTTCGTGATTTTATAAAGAGTATAGAACAGTGGTATGACGCAGCTATAAAAGATGGCTGTTTTCGTAAGGTATAAAGAATGAGAGTTGACTATAGATATAACGTAGGGGTACAGCAAAAATAGAATTACTGGAAGTAACAACAGGATATTCTTCAATGCTCCACGATTAGATATATATCTGAAGTAAGCTCGTATTTTTCCATAATGTCTGGGCACGAATTTTGTAGAATGTATGGTAAGTATATATCCTTCTTCTTTAGCGTAATCCAACGTTGCACTCAAGAAATATATTAAATATAGGCCGTATAGCCAAGAAGCCACAGCTAAATTATCGGAAAAGAACAGGGCTAAGAAGGGAGCCGCAGTAAGGTATGCCAGTGAGTAGAGCAATTGCCGGCCAAAGTGCAAATACAGTTCTAAAAACATTCGTCTAGAGAATTTGAATGAAGAAAACCCGCTTTGTAGAACGAATAGCATCGCAGCGAAAGCAATACCAAATAGAACTCCAGATACTGAGAGCAGGGTTCTGTAGAAATCTTCAAGAGCAATTGGTAATGGAGGATTGAGAATTATGTCCAAGTTACCTGTTTCCTTAACGTTTTAAATATTGGTGGCGCAGGCGTTCTAATGTCGTTTATGTTAAACCCTGGAATCAAATCCTGACGAAGCCTGGAGCCCACCCACCAGAAATGCCAGATAAGAAGCAAGCACGATGATTACGGTCAAAAGTGTAATGTACTTGCCGATCTTCATACCTTGAGGGTTTCTCACTTCGTGTAGATATCTAAACTGGGCTAAGTATGAGACTCCAGTGGCTAGAGCGGCTAGCGTTACGCCCGAGATGTAGTATTTCAAAGCGCAAGTAAAGTAGTCCATACCTGAAGCAACATTTACATTGCCGAGGAATGTTAGTAATGATATTGCGGCGCCACCATTAATTATCATGGCGCTTTTCAGAGCCATAGCGGCCATTTGCATTACAGATCTAAACTGCTCTAGCTTAGTCTCTTCTTGGAGTTTTAAGTTGTTTTGCATCATCATCCTCTAAGATTTAACATTTAAAACAGGGATGTAGTTTCTATTCGTTAATTTTTTATTAAATAAAATAAAAATCCCTGTTTAGGTAATATACCACCGTCAACCTTAAATATTTTCTGCGTGGAACTATGGGTAATTAATCTTAGAGTTGAAGATCTCATTGGTGAAATATTTGTATGTATTATCTCAGCAAGAAAATAGGGTGTATTCAGTGTAAACCACTAAACTCTTAGTACACTTCAGAGTATTCTAGAACATGTAGTATTTCAACTACCCTTCATTTATCGCCACAAGCTTCGCGCGTTTAAATTCAGCGACCTCGTCGTTTGCTTGCTTCAATAAACTTTTGTTGTTTTCGTGCTCTCTCTGCAGCAGTTTATAATGCTGTCCTAACGTTGCGAGCTGCGATGACAATTTATCCGACTCTTGCTGTTGCCGTTCATTCTTTAGTTTTAACTCTTTGTTTTCTGCTTTTAGTTTTGTTATTTCGCGTCGAAGAGCCAGGTCACCTTCACTTTTCCCTGCCGAATAAGCAGGTCGTGGCAGTTTAGCACCGTACATAGAGGCTACCGTCTCTGCTATTTCGGCGCGTAGCTGCTCATAATGAAACGCTGAGTTTCGGCCCAAGCCAGCCTCATCTTCAACTGCTTTGACAGACAGCTTTCTCTTTTTCGATATTATTTGCGGGCATCCACGCAAAATTCGGTTAAATGCATCGGTCAATTTTCTCTCTGTATCGTTTAAACGTCTTTCCATTTTACTACTCCTTTTCTGCTAATAATTTCATCAAAACGTTTTCTATCTGAATGAAGTGCTGATTCAGCGCGTTATTATCAGCTTGGTCGCGCTGGTCACGAATTACCTGCAGCCTCTCTTGTGCCCAGTGCTTTAGTTCTTTCGATAATGTACTGGAGGACAGAATTCCGGAATTGCACGCTCTGGCATGCATGCAATTAGTGATCAATGAACATGAATGTTCGTGACCTAGAAGCTTAGCGCTCTCCTCGAGAGTACTTTGGCTACTAAATGTCTTTGCTTCCCAATAAGCAATGACGCCCTCTTCAGGCACTCTGGTTGGTGGTTTGTAGTTATTAAGCGCGGCATCGGTCGCGCCATTCGCGTAATGAAGCGCCATGGTTAACGATAAATGCTTATACTGATACATAATGTCATGCGCAGATGCCAGGTCGTGGCGTCTGAGATATACCGCCATAGTCCGTCTGAGCTGGTGACTGGTGATGTGCCACAGTTGACCAACTGAAAGTTTCATTGAGGCGCCCGGGTTCACTATATTTAACTCTTCTAAGTCGCCGGGCTCTATTTCAGCGTTAATATGTCTGACTAAATTATTGTAGCGAGAGTTAAGACCTCTGTTTCGCACCGGTACAGGCACTCTGCTTAGTTTATTCTGGCTGAGCCATAGGTGGTTTTGATAGGGCAGCTCATTGTACTTGAGTGTTGATCTTTCTGACTCAGTGAGTGCTTTTGCGAGTTCAAGTGCGCTAAATACCACGGGAGCGACTACGAACGTCGCTTTTTTTACGCCGCCCGCAATGAACTTATAGCTGTCTGCGCGTACTTTATAAATGGTTTCACCGTCACGCTCAGTCGAGAACCAGTCGCCGATTTCGATACTTAAAAGCTCTGAGCTTCGCATACCAGAGAAAGCCTGAGTTACGAGCAGAGAAGCATTCATTAACTGTCGTTTATACTCCAGCCAGTCGGCGTACGAGTTGATGTTAAAGCGCCTGATTGAAAGCTGCTTTATAGCAGATTCATACAGCTTCTTGCGCCCGATCCTTGCTTCACGCGATATTTCTTCCGTTACTGTTTTTTGGTGCGCGGTTTTTGATGTGAACCTTGAGGGCTGAAGCCACTTCCAGATGCCAGATTCTATTTTTTGCTCAATTTTCTCTTTGGCGTCGTTATAAATCGTTAATTCTTGTTGTTTGATAAATGAGAGTTCATCTTTAACACTGAACGCTTCTTCAATAAGCGCTACTGACTCTGAGTAAATGCAGGTCATCAGTCGTGGTGGTATGACGAGCGTCTGCTGCTGTCTTTTGTGGCTAACTCTTCGAAGTGTTTCTTTCAGCGGAAGGTCGCGAAGACCGACTTGAAACGGCAACAGCGTGTCAAAGTGACTCGCCTTTTTCAGTGCAATGAGCTTTTGTCTTATTGTGCTGACACTTTCGTCTGCTGCAGCGAGTTGCTCAAAATACTCGTTGAGTAACATCGGTTGCTGGAGTTCGCTTAAACATTCTGCCCGTTGTTCGATCAGAAAGTTTAACGCTGACTTAAATTTTCCAAAGCGCGTGGCCTTGCTGGAAATCTTAGTTCGGTCTTCAAAGTTAAGCCACAAGTAGACAATAACTTTGGTCTGAAACAAAAGTTTCGGATGGTCCTTTAGCAGCGAGAAGTCGAATGAGTAAGCGTTTTTATCACGCAGTCCCGGCACCATTTTTTTCAGCTGCCAGAAGTTATCTTTAAATACGGACTCACAGCTTAAAAAAACGGGCATATTGGGCAATGTATCGGTATCCATGCGCCGAACAAGCCCGACAAACTCTTTCAGTGGGTCGAGCCTTAGTTGCTTGTCCGTGTGCTCCAGGAATCGGTCTTCGGCTAACATTTGTCTGTTACCTGCTTTAAGCTGTTTCCTTGCCACAGCGGGTGGGGACCGAGCTTTTCGAACAAGGCATGCGCTTCATTGCGGATGCCCTGTGAAAAGCATTCAAAGTTTCGCTCAGCCATTTCTGATATCAGTGGCCACTTGGATGTTAATGTTTGACTCTCAAGTTGCTTTATTAGACTGAGGTAGAGCCAGGCCGAGTAGGGCTCGTCAATTAACGCCTGGTGCTCACAACTGAAACACTTAAAAATCGACTCTAACTGAAGCGAGTGTTTGGTTTCTGACGCAGTCTCAGGTTGTGACTCCGCTTTGCTTTCAATGGGTTGCGTCACGTTTTGATAGATATGCTTCAGGCTACTTGCCATGCGAGACTCGCTCTCAAATGCGCTGGTACGAGAGTAATTGTTTGTTACTTGAGTGACTTGGTTATCGAGCATACGCGCTGATGAGTGAGCGCCGTTTCTTCTCGCTTCTTCAAGGCTCACGTTGACTCGAAAGTTTGAAATCAGCGGGAATAGCTCCGAGCCATCATCCGCTTTAAGCGCGAAGCTTTTTTTGAACCACTTATTAAAATTGCTGAGGTGCGCACTTTGCAGTCTCTCTGCTTGCTGTGTCGGGAATGCAAATAGCCATGGGGTTTGTGGCGCTGTCTGATGAGCAACTTCGGCTAAACAACGAAAAATTTGACTGAGATAAGAGCCCGATTCCTCCGGGATGGGCGTCGAAACATGCGCATAGCGCGCCCTGGGTTTTACCTGTGTGTATTTGAGATATCGCTTACCGTCGATAACCGTCGTCTCCAGCTCTCGCGTCATTTTCAACAAAACACTGCTGTTGAGCCCGGTAAAAAAACTCACGAGATAGGCGCCACAGGCAACGAAGCGACTTAATGCGCCGGTCACCTGGTGCTGTTTTCCATGAATCTGCACGGTTGCGATAGACTGCCACTTGGTGCCGATAAACCCGGTCGGGTCGGCTTTATAGGCGGTGAATAACTGACTGAACAAGTCGTAGAGAGTCACAACAAGCAGTTCAAGCTCCCGTTGAGAATATCCTTCATGGGAAGTTGCCTGAGAGCGCTTGAGCCGGCGTACGAAGTCAAAGTATTCGGCGTAATTGCTGTTGATGGCCTCTAGCGTCGCTTTCAACTCAGATACGGCTTTGACATAAACCGAGTCAAGAATATTACCTTGCAGCTGTTTATCAAAAAGGTGCTCGGTGTAAGCGTTGACTGAAACCGCCTCAAACGGATTCTGAGCGATTTTATCGCAAAACCTAACGTATGACGCCAGTTGTTTAAATTTACTCGACCACGAGGCTGCTGAGCCTAGCATATGGTCAAAAGCATCTAGGCATTCACGCATGAAATCACGTGAGCGTATCGGTGTGAGCTTTTTGAGCTCGTCTGAGTCGGGTACGAGTGCATAACGCAGTCGATTGAAGTCATGCGTTTTTAATTTACCGCCGGGCATTTCCCAGACGCGAACGCCGTTGTCACCACGCATTGCGGATCCTCATGCCACCGCAAAGCTTATCCATCAAATGCTCTTTACGTTCGTTATTTTTAGCTTTTAGCAAATCATTGCTGATCAACAGCGTGTATATGAATGTTGTGAAGCCGCTGCTATGCCCGAGCAGTCTTTGCAGGTAGGACGCTTTGTGCTCTTCGCCCAGACCGTTTAACTCTTCTGATTTCATGAAATTAAGTGCGAAGGTGGCTCGCAGATCGTGAAAGCGCACGTTAAAACCCAATTCAAACAAAGACGCTAGTTTGGCTTTGAACTTGTACCAATGCGCATAGAGCGTGTGCTGGCTGTACCGGGTGCCGCGTTTCGTGATGAAAACCGGGGCGTGCTTGGCGTTGTCTTGGAGCTTATGCTTGAGCTCAAGATACGGCTCACTGGTGATGTAGCGCTGTATCGCTGAAAATAGAGCCTTCGGTATCTCAACCTCTCGCGACTTTGAGAATTTCGTCTTCATGCCAAATTCAGGACCGATATTAATTTTGACGTGATCCGGTCTGATTACGCTTTGCCTTGCCGTTTTCACCGCGCTCAGCGTTAAGCTGGTGGCTTCGGATATACGAAGACCGGCGCGGGTGGCAAGCTCGCAGAGCATACGAAAAACCGGCGGTTGACGTTTAAGCTCTTGTTCGAACGCTCGTTGCGTCTCCTCGCCCATGGCTGCGAGCTGAGGCTCGGAGCTTTGGAACCCGTGGAACCGCAGATCAGTGGTGAAGATTTGAAAGACGGCGCCGGATTTGGCCGGCACTTTCGTTTGGTAAGCACGAAACGGCATGCAGTCCTCTGAAAATGAGACAAGCCCTTCTGACATGACGTATTTGTAAAACTGAATGACCCACCGCATGTAGGCACTGGCCGTTGATTTTTTTATTTCGCCTTGGTGAAGCTGTTTTTTCAGCGAACGGTGGTAGGCGTACGTTGGGCGCTGACTCTTGTCATAAGGCATCTCGTCCCAGCGCATATCATTTTGCTCAAGGAACTCCCAGTATCGTTTCAGGCCGAAAGCGGACGGGTACAGCGCTTTTTGCGTTTTCTCGAGGATGAGATATTGAAAGTAGGATGTTGCTATCTCGACCCTTCTCCCCTTGGAGTCATCGAGAAAATGCATTTGGTCGGTGGTGTGTCCGTTGCAGTACACCAGCTTATCATCAACGGTCTTAACGGACTTGTAGATGATAAATTGCTTGTGTCGGCGTAATTGAGCCATGAGCCAATCCTCGTAAAAGATTAATGGCTCAATTATGCCTCGCTTTTTTACTCACCAATCTTAGATAAGGGCACGAATTTGGCACCTTAAATCCGCTGATTGATTTTTTTGAGCGATTCGAAAGCAACGTTCAACTAAAAAATTTCTGTTGTCGCTGCCTTCAGAATCCCCTTAAAAGCGTGTTTTGATGATTGTTTGATACTAGCTATTTAAATAAAACAAACTCTTCAGCACTGGTCGGATGCAGAGCCACAGTCGAATCTAAGTCAGCTTTAGTTGCCCCCATCTTCAAAGCAACGGCAAAGCCTTGTAATATCTCGTCCATACCTTCACCAATACCGTGAATGCCGACCACTTTTTCTTCTTTGCCGTGGCATACCAGCTTAAAATAACTAAGAGCTCGGTGCGGGGTAACGGCGTTGTACATGGCCGCGAACGATGACTTATACACGGTAATGTTGTCTTCGCCGAATTTGAGCTTAGCGTCTTCCTCGCTCAGACCAACGGTACCAATGGTCGGGTGGCTGAATACAACGGTCGGAATGTTTTCAAAGTCCATGTGCGCGTTTGGCATGTTGTTAAACAAACGCTCCGCCAGTAAGCGTCCTGCTTTTATAGCAACCGGTGTAAGTGCTGCGGCACCAGTATTATCGCCTACAGCGTAAATACCTTGTACGTTGGTATTCTGGAATTTATCGACGTTAATAAAGCCTTCGCTATCCAGTTCTACACCGGTGCATTCCAGGTTAATTTTATCGGTGGATGGCACGCGGCCTATAGCCCAGACTAAGCAGTCGAAGCCGTCCATTGTCTGACCACCTTCAAAGTGCAGCGTTAACGTACCGTCGTCTTGCTTAACCACTTCACGAACGGTGGTTTCTGTATGAAGTTCAGGGCCGTCCTGCTTCATGCGCTCCAGCAAACCATCGGTAATATCTTTATCAAAGGTACGCAACGGACGATCACGTCGCACCATTAAGTGCGTGTCAGTGCCTAATGCATGGAAGACACCGGCAATTTCAACGGCAATATAACCGGCTCCGATAACGGCTGCCTTTTTAGGCTGTTCCGTCAGGGCAAAGAAGCCGTCAGAGTCTATACCATGCTCAGCACCGGGAACTTCGGGGATCATGGGGCGCCCGCCGGTGGCAATGGTAATATGGTCAGCGGTAATCTTTTCTCCGTTAACTTCTACTGTTTTGTGGTCAACGAATTTCGCAAAGCCTTCTATAAACTCAACGCCATTACCTTGAAAGCCGCGATGGTAACCACCGTGAATGCGTTCAATATAGGCTTCGCGGTTTTTAACCATAGTCGCCCAGTCAAAACCTTTCTGTTCAAGCTCAAAGCCGTATGACGGCGAGTATTTTATGGCTTCAGCAATATGAGCGCCGTACCACATGACTTTCTTGGGAACACAGCCCACGTTTACGCAGGTGCCGCCAACGTGTTTCGCTTCAATAACGGCGGCTTTCGCGCCACGTATCGCTGCGCGGTTGGCTGAGGCTATGCCGCCACTACCTGCGCCTATCGCAAGATAGTCATAATGTCTGGTCATATTGCTTAACTCCTGTACTCAATTCAAAAACTGCGGATATCTTGAATAAAAACCCCGTATCTTGCAAATAAAGACACGGGGTTGTCATGCTTTTTATACCGATAGCGGTAATCGAAAGATCAGTTCATTACTCAGATGACGGGCGTTCGCCGGCAGGTAAGTTCTCTTTCACAAACTCGGTCATCATGGTGCGTAAATGAAGGGTTGTACCTTCACCTTCGTAAATACCATGAGAGCGGTTCGGGTAGGCAAAAAACTCAAACTGCTTACCGTGTTTAATGAGCTCATTGACCAGGCGCTCGCTGCCCTGAAAGTGAACGTTGTCGTCGCCCGTACCATGCACTAACAGTAAGTCGCCTTCGAGGTTTTCAGCGTGAGTAATGGCAGAGGTTTCTTTATAACGCTCGGCTGACTCAGGCAGTAAGCCGGAGTAACGTTCCTGATAAATGGTGTCGTACAGCGTTAAATCGGGTACCGGTGCCAGCGCCATACCCATGTGGTAGCTGTCCGGGTAACGGAACAGAGCATTCAGCGTTTGTGAACCTCCGCCGCTGTGTCCCCAAATGCCTACGCGGTTTTCATCAATGAAGTCCCAGCGTTCCAGCATTTGTTGTAGCGCATCGTATTGGTCGCGTACGGTAACAACGCCCAGGTTCTTGTAAATAGAACGGCGCCAGTCAAAGCCGCGTGGTGATTTGGTGCCGCGGTTATCAATAGACGCAACAATATAGCCCTGCTGTGTCAGCATGGTGTGCCATAAATACAGTGAACCGCCCCAGCGGTTGGCCACTGTCTGCCCCCAGGGTTCGCCGTAAACGTAGAACAAAATGGGGTATTCTTTGCTGGGGTCGAAGTCAGTCGGCTTCATAATGTAACCGTCCAGCTCTAACCCGTCACGAGCTTCCACCCGGAAAAATTCAACCGGTTGTTTCTGCACCTGCTCAACCGCTTGCTGTGCTTCTTTATTGTCAACCACGGTACGAATAACTTCATGATCCGGCAGTGAAATCATATTAGTAACCGGAACCTGGTTAACCGAACTAAAGGTATGTTCAGCGTATTTGGCATCTTGCGAAATGCTGTAACTGTGGGTGCCGTCCATGTCCGGGGTCAGACGTTCTAAGCGGCCGCTGCCGTCTAAGCTGGCGCGGAACAGATAACGCTCCAGAGGTGTTTCCGGTGAAGCAATAAAATAGACCCAGCCGTTTTCTTCGTTTACCCGCAGCACTTCAACCACGTCCCAGTTACCGCGGGTAATCGCTGTGGTTCTGCCGGTATCACGATGCACGCGATAGATATGGCGATAACCGCTGCGTTCGCTTAACCAGGTAAATTCGCGACCATCATTTAAAAAGTGAATGTCGTCGACATATTCGGCCCACGAGTCGGTGCTTTCGCGTAACAGCTCCTGACTGCGACCGGTTTCAATATCGCTGATAAAAGCGCGATTAATGTGCTGTTTGCGGGTCAGTTGCTGAATTAACAGTTTTTCGCTGTTGCCAGCCCAGTTCATGCGCACCAGGTAATGCTGGCGAGGGGCACCGGGAATATCCATCCATTTTGTCTGACCGCCACTGGCCGGCATAACGCCAATGCGCATAGCCGCGTTAGTTTCACCCACTTTCGGGTAAGGGAACTCTTTTAACGTTGGGTAGAGTTCGTCGGTGTTATTGATCATGGTGAATACCGGCGTGCCTTCGGTGTCCAGCTGCCAATAAGCAATGTGCTTGCCATTGGGGCTCCAGCGGAAACCGTCGCGCAGGAAAAACTCTTCTTCGTTAACCCAGTCGAAGGTACCGTTAACTATAGTGTCGCTGCCGTCGCTGGTCAGCGCGCTGACAGTGAAGCTGCTAAGATCCTGCACGTAAATGTTGTTCTGCATAACGAACGCGACTTTTGTACCTTGCGGATTAAACTTAGCAAACTGCAAAGTCGACTCGGGCGCATTACCACCCAGTTGGCGTAATTCGTTGTTGTTGCGGTTCAGCACCCAGTAATCGCCCAGAGTATGGGTGCGCCACGAACGCTTGGTATTGGTGAAAATAAGTACTTTCTCGCCATCGTCTGACCAGACGTAATCGGCAATATCCAGCGCTTTGTTTTTACCTTGCGGAGTTAGCTGTTTAGCGCTGACTAAAACCGTGCGCTCGTTGGTTTCAGGGTGGTAACGAACAATATCGCGGCCATCGGCTGAGTCGGACTGTTCTAAAGTCGTATAACCTGAGCCGTCTTCAAGCCAGCGAGTTGGAGCCGGGCGGTCAATATTGAAGGTATCACTGGCGAATATTTTCTCCGCTGTCAGCTGGCTAACACCTGTTACGTCAGCTTTATCGGAGTCCGCAGTGGATTGTCCACCCAGGTTACTACAGGCACTTAAGGTAATAATGGCCGTTAATCCGGCCAATAAGCGTAAAGATCGAAAAGAGGTGTCAGACATGACATTTACCTTTATTCTGATTTATTAACGAACTGATAATACCGCAAAAAACGCAGGAAACCACATAAGCGTGGTTGAAGACTAGCGCAAAGCCCCAATATCCATTGTAAGCATTTTGAAAAATTGAGGTAAAAATGAGCCATAACCCGCTATTAGAACAGAGCCAGCTTCCGGACTTTGAGCAAATTAAACCCGAACATATACAACCCGCTGTTGAAGAGTGCATACAGCACGCTCGAAAAACCATTGATGAAGTACTGGAACATGGTGATTTTAGCTGGAATGGTTTGATTGAACCTTTGACCGATGCGGATGAAAAGCTTGAGCATGTCTGGGCACCGGTATCGCATTTGAACTCCGTATTAAGCACGCCTGAACTGCGTGAAGCGCATGACAGTTGCCTGCCATTGTTGTCGGACTACGCAACCTATGTAGGACAGCACAAAGGCTTGTTTGACGCTTATCAGGCACTGCGTGAAAGTGACGAGTTCGACAGTTTGACCGAAGCCCAGCAAAAACTCATTAACGACACCCTACGTGATTTTCGTTTGTCGGGTGTGGATTTACCCGAAGACAAAAAGAAACGTTATGCTGAAATTTCATCGCGGCTGTCTGACTTGTCTTCAACCTTCAGCAACAACTTGCTGGATGCCACCCACGCATGGACTTGCCTGATTACCGATGAAAGCCGCCTGGCTGGCTTGCCGGAAAGCATCAAAGAAGCTGCAAAAGAAACCGCAGCAGACCAGGAAAAAGAAGGCTGGTTGTTCACTTTAGATATTCCAAGTTATCTGCCGGTCATGTTGTACGCCGAAGACCGGGAGCTGCGTAAAGAAATGTACCAGGCTTTTGTGACCCGCGCGTCGGAAACTGGACCTAATGGCGGGGAGTTCGATAACTCTGAGGTTATGAACGAAACTTTGGCTTTGCGTCATGAAATGTCGGAGCTGTTAGGTTTTAACGACTTTGCTGAAATGTCACTGGCGACGAAAATGGCTGAGTCGCCGGAGCAGGTATTAGGTTTTGTGCAGGAGCTTGCCAATAAGTCTAAAGCACAGGCGAAAGCCGAGTATGCTGAAATTGAAACCTTTGCGGCAGAGCAAGGCGTGGAGAAAATGGAAGCCTGGGATGTTCCTTACTTTAGTGAGCAGTTAAAGCAGCAGCGCTACTCTATTTCCGATGAATTATTACGCCCCTACTTTCCTGAGCAACAAGTGCTAAACGGTTTGTTTGAGGTGGTTAAGCGCCTGTTTGGCATGACGGTTAGCGAGCAAAAAGACGTAAAAACCTGGCATGAGAATGTGCGTTTCTTCCGCATTCACGATGCCGACGGACATTTGCGTGGCAGCTTCTACCTGGATCTCTACGCGCGTTCAGGCAAGCGAGGAGGCGCCTGGATGGCGGATTTTGTCGGCCGCAGAGTGCACGCCGATGGCGAATTGCAAAACCCGGTGGCCTTTTTAACCTGTAATTTTAGCAAGCCGGTGGGTGGTAAGCCTGCACTCTTTACTCACGATGAAGTGCTGACATTATTCCATGAATTCGGTCATGGCTTGCACCACATGTTAACTCAGGTCGATACCGCTGGTTTGTCTGGTATTAACGGTGTTGAATGGGACGCTGTTGAGCTGCCCAGTCAATTCCTGGAAAACTGGTGCTGGGAACCGGAAGCGCTGGCATTAATATCCGGACACTATGAAACCGGTGAACCGCTGCCGCAGGAGCTTCTGGAAAAAATGCTGGCTGCGCGCAATTATCAGTCGGCTATGCAAATGATGCGTCAATTGGAGTTCTCGCTGTTTGATATGCGCATTCACCACGAGTTTGACGAAAACACGGGTGCGCGTATTAGTGAAATTCTGAGTGAAGTGCGTCAGCAAACTTCGGTACGTATTCCACCGGAGTACAACCGTTTTCAGCATAGCTTTGGTCATATCTTTGCTGGCGGCTATGCGGCAGGTTATTACAGTTACAAATGGGCTGAAGTGCTGTCGTCTGATGCGTTTGCGCGCTTTGAAGAAGAGGGCATATTTAACGCTACAACCGGGCGCGACTTTTTACATGTCATTCTGGAACGTGGTGGCAGCCGTAAAGCCGCAGATTTATTCCAGGAATTTCGTGGTCGCGAACCGAATGCCGAAGCTTTGTTACGTCATAGCGGCATAACAGCCTGATGTTCACATCAGGCTGCGATAGCCATAACCAAGTTGACGAGACCAATTAAACCAAACACGAATAGAATGGTAAGAATAACGCCAATGATGATGTAGGCTTTCGGGCTACCATGCTGGAAGTCTCGTTGGCGGTTTTTTTCTGTTTGCACACCCAAAAATGCCGCCAACACACTCATAACCATACTAAAGACACCTGGTTTAGAGGTTTTATTTTCGGTAGATTCAGACATTAATCAGTGTATTCGTTTTGATAATGTTTTTTGTTGCTGTGGCTTGAACTCGAGATTAACTCAATCAAGTCGAAGAAGTGAAATTGTACGGACCGGCTGTCGCCTTTTAACCAGCTAAACCATGTCACTTGCTCTGCAGCTAACTGACACTCAACAGAGGTGTTACTGGGTTCTATTTCAGTGACAAGCTGCTGGCAGCGCTGAGTGGGGTTTTGCTGAGCAACGAGCGAGGAAGGACTCACGATAGCAAGCGCAGTAAACGCAGCTAATGCTAGTGATGTTATTATTGTTAGTAATCGCATGAAAGTCCCTCTCAAGTCTCGATTGACTAATTTATCAGCGATTTTGTAAAAATTCTAGTCATCATTGCGAATTTTTTTGTCATGGGTTAACTGCTACAATAAGCATCATTTTGAAATAGGTCAGGAAAACGAACAATGAAACCACTAATTGCACCGTCGATACTGTCTGCGGACTTCGCGCGGTTAGGTGAGGAAGTTGACGCGGTATTGAACGCTGGTGCCGATGTCGTGCATTTTGACGTGATGGATAACCACTACGTGCCTAACCTGACGATAGGTCCTATGGTATGCAAAGCGTTACGTGATTACGGAATTGAAGCGCCAATTGACGTGCATTTAATGGTTAAGCCTGTTGACCGTATTATTCCAGACTTTGCCGAAGCCGGGGCTTCTATCATTACTTTCCACCCGGAAGCATCCGACCATGTTGACCGGACTTTACAGCTTATTCACGAACAGGGTTGCCAGGCGGGTTTAGTGTTAAACCCTGCAACACCGCTGCATTACCTTGATCATGTTATGGATAAAGTGGATGTCATTTTACTGATGTCGGTTAATCCGGGTTTTGGCGGGCAGTCTTTTATTCCGTCAACGCTTGATAAGCTCAGAGCGGTGCGTAAACGAATTAAAGCAAGTGGGCGCGACATACGCCTGGAAGTGGATGGTGGTGTTAAGGTTTCAAATATTGGTGAAATTGCAGAAGCTGGCGCGGACATGTTCGTTGCTGGTTCAGCTATTTTTAATGCGGATGATTACGCCAGTGTCATCCAGACAATGCGCGATGAAATCGCTGCGGTAACAGGTTCTTAGAGGAAACAGTAATGTCGAAACCAATTGTGTTAAGTGGTTGTCAGCCGTCGGGACAGTTGTCTATTGGTAATTATATTGGCGCATTACGTCAGTGGGTTAAGATGCAGGACACTCACGACTGTAAGTTTATGTTGGTTGATCAGCACGCCATTACTGTACGCCAGGACGCCGAGAAACTGCAGCAAGCAACTCTTGATGGACTGGCTTTGTACCTGGCTTGTGGCCTTGACCCGGCAAAAAGTACGGTGTTTATTCAGTCGCACGTGCCGGAACATTCTCAATTAGCCTGGGTGCTTAACTGCTACACGCAAATGGGCGAGCTAAACCGCATGACGCAGTTTAAGGATAAGTCTCAGCGTCACGCTAGTAATATTAATGCGGGTTTGTTCACTTATCCGGCGCTAATGGCGGCAGACATTCTGTTGTACCAGGCGAATGAAGTGCCGGTGGGAGATGACCAGAAGCAGCACCTGGAAATGACGCGTAATGTTGCTGAACGTTTTAATAACTTGTATGGCGATATTTTTACGATTCCGGAACCAATGATTCCAAAAGTCGGGGCGCGGGTGATGTCACTGCAGGAACCGACTAAGAAAATGTCAAAGTCGGACGATAATCCAAATAATTTTGTCGGCTTGCTGGAAGAGCCGAAGAAGATTCTGAAGAAAATTAAGAAAGCCGTTACCGACTCTGATGAGCAGGCGCGCATTTACTTTAATCAGGAAGAAAAGCCGGGCGTCTCGAATTTGCTTAGCATTATGTCAGCTGCCACAGGTAAGTCGATAGACGAGCTGGTACCTGAGTACGAAGACAAAATGTACGGGCATCTAAAGGTGGATGTGGCGGAATCTGTGGTTGCCATGCTGGAACCGATACAGCAGAGGTATCACGCAATGCGTAATGATCAGGCATTTTTGCAACAGGTTATGAAACAAGGCGCTGATAAGGCACGTGAAGCCTCAGCAAAAACTTTGTCAGATGTTTATAAAGCGGTAGGTTTTGTACCTTACCCGGGATAAATTTAACTATGGTGGATAAATCTCCGGAACAGCGCGAAAAGGAGTTGCTAACCAGTGTTGAAACCATGGCTAACATTGGCAGCTTTTGGTATGAACCCGCGTCCGGAGATTTATATTGGAGCCCTCAGTTACGAGAAATTCATGGTGTAGCCCAGGATGAACCCATTACTTATGAACAGGCAATGGCGTTTCACCTTCCTGAATACCGTGAAAATATTGAGCACCTGGTCGAGCAAAGCTTTCAAAATCACCATAGCTGGTCGGCAGAAAGCTGTCTTAAAGACAGAAGCGGAATAATTCACTGGGTTGCTATTACGGGCATTACCCGAACGCTGAAAAATGGTGACATGGCACTGTTTGGTGCCATTCAGGATATTACGGTTAAAAAGTACCGTTTGCAGCAGTTGCAAGAGCAAGCCAACACCTTACGCAGCACACTGGACAATTTACTGGATGCAGTTATTACCATCGACAATAACGGCATGATTATTAACTTTAGTGTGCCGGCTGAACGCATGTTCGGTTACAGCGCCGCTGAAGTGAAGGGTAAAAATGTTAGCGTGTTAATGCCTGAACCCTATGCCCGTGAACATGACCGTTATATTAGTGCTTATCAAAAAACAGGCCGCGCCCGCATTATTGGTATTGGCCGCGAAGTTCAGGCTAAGCGCAAAACTGGAGAAGTGTTTCCTATCGATTTGGCGGTAACCGAGATAACGCATTCTGGTGAAACGCAATATGTTGGCATTATACGGGATATTACCGAGCAAAAAGAAAATGCCCGTAAGCTTGAATATTTAGCAAACTTCGATGAGCAAACGGGGTTGCCAAATCGTCATCGTTTTCTTGATCTGGTTGAGAAACGTATTGAAAGTCAGTTACCCATTGCTGTCGCAGCCGTTAATATTGACTACTTTAATCGCGTTAATACAATTCACGGACACGAGGAAGGTGATCGTGTTATTCAGTTAATTGCACAGCGAATGAGAAAAACTATTGGCGATTCGGGCTGGATAGCGAGAGATCTTGGTGACAGATTTTGGGTGGGGGTTATGCAGGACTCTACCGAAACCAGTCTGGCTATTATTGATAAGCTGCACGGCGTACTGCGCGAGCCGTTTAAAACGGCATTCCAGACGCATTATCTCACCGCAAGTGTCGGTGTCAGTTTAAGTGGAGGTGATGAAAATGCTTCCGGACTGCTGTCACAGGCCGATACGGCAACGTCTAATGCACGACATAGCGGCCGGGATAAAGTTGCGGTACACCGAGCTGAAATATCTAACTCGGTTGTAACCGATGCCGAAACCGAAGTGGCCTTACGAGCGTCTTTGGGTAAAGGGCAGTTCGAATGCTGGTTGCAGTCTAAAGTGGATACCAACGGTGTTGTTCATGGTGCAGAGGCTCTAATGCGTTGGCGCAACGAAGCCGGAGAGATCATTCCTCCAGATCAATTTATTCCAATTGCGGAGCGTTTTAAGCTGATTATTCCTATGGCTAAAGAATTGTTGAGTCAGGTCGCTTTCGTTGTGCGGCAGCTGAGCGATAAAGGGCTTAATGATCGTATAGCGGTGAATGTCAGTCCAATTGAGTTTTTACAAGACGACTATGTCGAGACGGTACAAAGAATATTTGCCGAACAAAATGCACCGCTGAATCAACTGACCATTGAAATTACTGAAAACTTACTGTTAGCTGACCCTGAAATAGTCGAGCAAACAATGTCGCGGCTTGCCGGGCTCGGCGTCGTATTTTCTATTGATGACTTTGGGACTGGGTATTCTAATTTCATGCGCATTCAGCAACTGCCAATAGGCGAGCTAAAGATAGACCGGGAGTTTGTTCAGCTCGCAGAGGTGAATGACAAACATATGGGGCTGCTGCTGGCTATGCTGAATATGACTAAATCTCTATCGGTTTCCTCGGTAGCAGAAGGCGTAGAAACTGAAACTCAGGTTAAATTACTGAAAGAAAATGGCGCTGATTTATTGCAGGGGTTCTACTTCGCCCGGCCAGTCCATTTTAAAGACTGGCTAAGCGAGCGGCTGTCCTAGCAGTATGATTGTTTTAATTGATAACTTTGATTCATTTACTCACAACCTTGCACGCTACTTTCGGGAATTAGGCGAAGACGTTAGTGTTTTCAGGAATAATGAATTAACCCTTACCGACATAGAGCAGATAGCACCGCAAGCACTTGTTATATCACCTGGCCCCTGTACTCCCAACGAGTCGGGAATATCTTTAGCTGCTATTGAGCACTTTCAGACTAAACTGCCAATATTAGGTGTGTGTCTTGGTCATCAGGCATTGGCGCAGGTTTTTGGTGCAAATGTTATTCGGGCAGAAAAAGTTATGCATGGAAAAACCAGTGTGATTAAACACTCCGGCGAGGGACTTTTCCGACAGCTAAATAACCCTTTAGAAGTGACCCGCTACCATTCCCTTGTTGTTTCTCCTGAAAGCTTATCAACAGATTTTGTCATTGATGCCGATACAGAAACCGAAAAAGGCCAGCGCGAGATTATGGCAATAAGGCACCGGCATTTGCCGCTGTTTGGTGTTCAGTTTCATCCCGAGTCTGTGATGACAGCACAAGGACATAATCTGTTAGCGAATTTTTTACGTTATATACGATAATCAGTAAGTAGTATTTTCTCTGCTTATTCAACATAATACTGCCGCAGTTCAGCTAATACCGAGGTAACATGTTCCACTTTTTTGCGGGTACCACAGAAGGCGGTAGTAATGATCCCGCCCTGCGCTTAGAAAAACGCTTTATCAACTATCTGATAAGCTTTCCGTTTGCGCGTAAAACTCGCTCAAAAGAAGATGGTA
The DNA here is from genome assembly GCF_004362265.1 of Idiomarina sp. 017G. NCBI lineage: Bacteria > Pseudomonadati > Pseudomonadota > Gammaproteobacteria > Alteromonadales > Idiomarinaceae > Idiomarina > Idiomarina sp. 017G. The sequence continues at coordinate 25,081 of NZ_SNWT01000012.1, forward strand.
CCGACGACGAAGAGCATGAGCAGCGACGTAAGCTTTTAGAAGTTGAGCGTCTGAATTACGAAGAGCGCGACCGTAAAGCGCAAGCGCGCCAACGTTACGCCGATCGTATTTCCGATGAATTGCATGAAGAGATTTATCATCGTGCGTTGAAAAGCATCGAAGATGGTGACTACATTCGCGAACGCTTGATCCCATTACCTGAAAAGCTACCTGAATTGCTCGATACGCTTAGCATGAAAGCTGCTTCTATGCGCCGGATTGAATCCGTTGTGCAAGGTATGGACTGGTTTCATACGGGGTTAATCCGTACGGTCAATCAACCACCGTTTATCGACCGGAATAAGCAGGTGAAAATTGATAACCTTAGGGTAGCCATGAGCTTTGTGGGCACCGAAAACCTACGCCTGCTGGCTCCCGCTTATATTATGCAAAACTGGCTGCCGCCGGCAACGCAACCCTTCACCTTATTCCGCCGCAAAATTTGGGAGCATTCGCTGGGTACGGCTATTGCTGCACACAATATTGCGGTAGAGCGTAACCTGCGAGATCCGGTTCTAGCCTATACCATTGGTATGTTCCATGAGCTGGGAAAAATTGCCTTAACCAAGCTGTATTTGCGTTTATTTGATGATGTGCAGCGCGAATTCGCTATGCAAAGCGTTAACGATAAGTCACCCGAGCGCCACAATACTATTGTCACTTTAACTCCGGACGAACGCTTTCTACGCGACTTAATGCTGGAAAAGGATAAAGACGTGAGCTATCTGGTTGCTGAAGGCTGGGGGTTAAAGCGTGTTCCGGTAAGCAAACACTTATTGGCTTTTACGCAAAGCAAAACGAAAGACAAAGGCTATGAATCTGAATACGCGGAAGCCTTAGCCCAAGCTAATGCTTATTGCGAATTCAGAATGCTGCGGGAAGTGGACCTTGCCAGTCTGGAAGAGGGTAAACATCTACTCAATAAGCATTCAATAACGTCAGAAACTGTTGCTCGCTTGCACAATGTGAGCTTAAAACGCCCGCCAATTGTCGTGCCGGAATAGAGAGGTCAGCACTCAAACTCGGTGTCGATTAATAAATGCTCGAACACTTTACCGATATGCGCTTCCTCGTCAGTGAAGCGCACGCCAACACTTATCATTCCATGCTCTTTGCGCTGATTCATAATTTGACCTGAAAGAGTCAGAGGCTCTTTCTGAGAACCCGAGCCAATACTGATTTTTATATTCATATGAGTGACATTACCTGTCTGGTTCTGCGCCTTAAACACAATTCGACACCCGGCAGAAGAGATATCGACGATAACACCACTGGCCAATTTCTTTTTAGTGTTAGTCTGGCTGCCGTCAGCAGTAACATCGACTGGAATGTGTGTTCGAACCCTCCGCTGTGCGCGTAGTGCGCGATTCTCAATTTCTTTCGGATAATCCAGATACAGCAACCTGAACGGGATATTTGAGACGGCCCGGATCTTTGTTTTAAACGCCAGGCATTCACCCGCTTCTCCCTCTAAAACCAAGCGAACAATAACCGGGTTGCCTTCATATAACACATCGGCATAGCTGCCGTCAGTGCGTGGATTCGGCTGTTTTAACAATAAATAGTTACCGGTATCAAAGCCCACAACCTGAAGCTTGGTGCGCACCTTGGTCGCCGAAGAAAACTCAACATCAATTACGTCGCCCGGACGTAAGTAGGTAAGCTTTAACTGTGGTTGAGATGAGGCGTTCAGGGGCGGAGTCTGATTTTCCATAACGTCTTCTGTTGCCGAACATTTATTCAATAAGTCAGGCTAAATTAACACCAGTTAAAGATCAATGTAATTCTGCGTACTTAAATGTTAATTCGGAGAAAACATTTTCGTGACCTAAAAAATAATGACTAAAGATTCATGGTTTCAGTATGCATTAGCATAACTATTCGTATCTTATGCAAGAAAAGCGTAAACCCTCGGGATTAGGGATTTATAACCGAATTATCACAGACAAACTGCACAAATTTTGGCATAATAGCCGGCTACTTTTAGAGATGAATTTGTTGACACCTTTGTTAACTCGCTAAGGCGATAAGGACGAGAGTAATGACAGACAATAAGACAGTAAACCGTGAAATGTTTAATGATGTAATGGTTCCAAACTACAACCCGGCATCGATGATTCCAGTTAAAGGAGAAGGTGCTCGTGTTTGGGATCAAGAAGGTCGTGAGTATGTCGACTTTGCCGGTGGTATCGCTGTGAACTGTCTTGGTCATTGCCACCCAGCGATGGTGTCAGCCCTACAGGAACAGAGCCAGAAGTTGTGGCATCTAAGTAATGTTTTTACCAACGAACCGGCAATTCGTCTGGCGAAGAAATTAACCGAAGCCACCTTTGCTGATCGCGTTTACTACGCTAACTCAGGTGCTGAAGCCAACGAAGCGGCATTAAAGTTGGCGCGTCGCTGGGCAATTGAAAAGCACGGTGAGCATAAGCAACAAATTATTGCTTTTACCAAAGGTTTCCACGGACGCACCTTCTTTACCGTAACCGTGGGTGGCCAGCCAGCCTACTCTGACGGTTTTGGTCCAAAACCTGGTGCTATTGAGCATGTGGATTACAACAACATCGACGCGCTTAAGGAACTGATTTCCGACAAAACTTGCGCGGTAATGATGGAGCCATTGCAAGGTGAAGGCGGCGTAGTAAGCCCTGACGTGGAATTCGTGAAGGCGGTACGTGAACTGTGTAATGAAAACGACGCGTTATTGATTTTTGATGAAGTACAAACAGGCTTTGGCCGTACCGGTAGCCTCTATGCTTATGAACAGCTGGGCGTAACGCCGGATATTCTGACTTCAGCCAAGGCTTTAGGCGGTGGTTTCCCTATTGGCGCTATGCTGACAACAACGGAAATTGCTGAGCATCTTAAACCTGGTACTCACGGTAGTACTTACGGCGGTAACCCACTGGCATGTGCTGTATCAGAAGCGGTATTTGATGTTGTGAATACGAAAGAAACGCTGGACGGCGTGAAGCAACGTGAGCAGTGGTTCAAAGAGCAACTGGCCGCAATTAACGAAAAATATAACGTGTTCAGCGAAATTCGAGGTCAGGGCTTATTACTTGGCGCGGCAATGAATAAAGAGTACGAAGGGCGTGCGCGCGACTTCTTGCTGGCCGGTCAGGAGCATGGCGTGATGGTACTGATTGCCGGTGCTAATGTGGTGCGTTTTACCCCGTCACTGGTTATTTCTGAAGAAGACATTAAAGAAGGCCTGCAGCGCTTTGAAAAAGCTGTTGCTCAGGTCGTCGGTCAATAACTGAGGCTGTTTTATGTTGCTAATCAGACCCATTAAGCCGTCAGATTACGAAGCGTTATATCAGTGCGCGATTGAATCCGGTCATGGTTTTACTTCCTTACCGGTAGACCAGTCGCTGCTGGAGCGCCGCATTAATGCGGCGCAAAAAGCATTCGCTAAAGACACCGTTGAAACACCGGGCGATGAAAGCTACCTGTTTGTTATGGAAGATACCGAAACCGGTACTATTGCAGGTGTCAGTGGTATTGAAGCTGCGGTGGGTTTGAATGAAGCCTTCTGGCATTACCGTTTGGGTAAAGTTGTGCATCATTCAGAAAAGCTTAATATTTATAATGCGCTGGAAACCTTAACCTTGTGTAATGACTACACAGGTGTTTCTGAGCTATGCACTCTATTTTTGCGTGAACCCTACCGGCACAATATGAACGGACGTACTTTATCTCGTTTCCGTATGCTGTTTTTAGCGCAGTTTAAACAGCGTTTCAGCGACTGGGTAATAGCCGAAATGCGCGGTGTTTCAGATGAAAATGGGGATTCGCCATTCTGGAACTGGCTGGAAGAGAACTTTTTCTCGATGGACTTTCCTAAAGCCGATTACTTAAGCGGCATTGGTGATAAAGTCTTTATTTCTGAATTGATGCCACGCTTCCCTATTTATACCAACTTGTTGAGTAAGGAAGCGCAGGCGGTTGTCGGTAAAGTTCACGACAATACCCGCCCGGCACTGAAATTGCTGGAGTCGGAAGGTTTCCGGTTCAGAGGCTTCGTCGATATATTTGACGCAGGGCCAACGGTTGAAGCCGAAGTGTGTAATCTTAATAGTGTCCGTAACAGTCGTTTAGTGACGGTAACTGTCAGCGGATCTACAGCGGAAGATGAAGGTATTCCTCATATTGTCTGCAACACGCAACTGAAGAACTTCCGCGCAACCAAACTGTCTTTACCAGCAGGTGCAGACGAACTCATATTGACGACAGAACAAGCCCAGGCAATGCATTTAGAAAGCGGCGATGAAGCCCGCATTGTTGCACTCTAAGCAGGAGTATTTGTATGACGAACAGTATTCAATTTATAGACGGTTGTTGGGAAGCTGGTGAAGGCCAGCTGTTCAAATCGATTGATCCAGCACGAAACGAAGTTATCTGGAGTGGCGAAGCTGCCAGTGAAACTCAGGTTGAAAAAGCCATTTTGGCAGCACGGGCGGCATTTCCGGATTGGTCTGGCCGCAGTGTTGAAGAACGCCTGGCTATCTGCCAAAAATTCTCTGAATTGCTGGAAGAAAATAAAGAGCACCTGGCTCGTACCATGGCCAAAGAAACCGGTAAACCTATTTGGGAAACTCGTACCGAAGTGGGCGCTATGATGGGGAAAGTGGCTATTTCAGAACGAGCCTACCATGAACGCACCGGTACCGTTGAAAACGACATGCCGGGTGCAAAAGCCTTTATCCGCCACAAGCCGCACGGCGTGGTCGCTGTTTATGGCCCTTACAACTTTCCGGGGCATTTGCCTAACGGGCACATTGTACCGGCACTTATTGCGGGTAACACCGTGGTGTTCAAGCCAAGTGAACTGACCCCTATGGTGGCTCAGGAAACCGTGAAATTATGGGAAAAAGCAGGCATCCCAGCGGGCGTTCTTAACCTGGTTCAGGGTGAAGTGGAAACCGGTAAAGCATTGTCAGCGCATCCACAAATTGATGGTCTGTATTTCACCGGCTCATCAAATACCGGTCACCTGCTACATAAACAATTTGGCGGTCGTCCGGATAAAATTCTGGCACTGGAAATGGGCGGTAATAACCCATTGTTGGTGACTAATGTGGCTGATATTGATGCAGCGGTACACAATATTGTGCAATCGGCTTTCATCACTTCTGGTCAGCGCTGCACTTGTGCACGTCGCTTGTTCATCGAAGATTCTGAGCAAGGTCGTGCTGTACTGGAACGCCTCATTGAAGTGACTGAGAATATTCTGGTCGACGACTACGAAGCTGATCCACAGCCATTCATGGGTGCCATGATTTCTGCTAAAGCTGCGGGCGAAATGGTCGATGCACAGAATGAGCTGTTACATAAAGGAGCTAAGTCATTAGTTCGTATGAAGCAGACCGATTCGAAGAAAGGCTTTGTCACTCCGGGTATTGTGGATGTAACCGGAGTTGAAGATTTACCGGACGAGGAGCATTTCGGACCATTATTGAAAGTGTATCGTTTTAAAGATATCGATGCGGCTATTAAAGAAGCGAACAACACGCGTTATGGTTTGTCTGCTGGTGTATTGTGTGACGATGAACAAACCTATCGTTACTTCTTTAAACACATTCGTGCAGGTATTGTGAATTGGAATAAGCCGATTACTGGTGCCAGCAGTGCCGCACCTTTTGGTGGTATTGGCGCAAGCGGTAATCATCGCGCTAGTGCGTATTATGCGGCGGATTATTGCGCGTATCCGGTCGCCTCTGTGGAAGCTGACAGCATGAGCTTACCTGAGAGTTTAGCACCAGGGCTTAAATTTTAATCGCAATCTGTGCTAGTTTAGTGGCTGGGCAACGTATGGGTTGCCTGGCCGCGTGACAAAGAGAAACAGATGATAGTTGAAACAGACGGATACATTGAGTTAATCCAGTACCTGACAGGTCAGTTACCGGTCTTCACTGAACAAAGTAGCAGCGCAAGAACTGCGGATTACACTTTGCGCGACTTTATGGAAGAGCGCTTGTCAGAAAGCATGATGGCAGTGTTTGAGCAGAATGAGCTTGATGAGGCTGTGCGGCTGGATATTGTCCGGGAAACGGATGCTATCGTTTACGATTTAGAAGAGGTGTTATCGAAAGTTCTGGATACACACCCGACTCCGCAGCAGGAAGCCTTCATTAACGAGTTTGTCGGTCTGGTAAAAAACCTTTTCGATGAGCGTCTGCAAAGTTACCGACTGTAGTCTTTTATTGAGTTCAGCAAGGATCTTCAATGTCAGCAAATAGCATGAATGCAAAGGTCACCTGGGTAGAGGACATGACTTTTGTGGCTACCTCAGGTAGTGGTCATCAAGTGGTTATGGATGGTGACAGCCCGGGCAAGGCGCCCAGCCCTATGGAAATGGTGCTAATGTCTGCGGGAAGTTGCGCATCGGTTGATGTGGTCAGCATATTGCAAAAAGCTAAGCAGAACTTTCAGCGCTGCTATTGTGAGTTGTCAGGGACACGTGCCGATTCAGTACCAAAGGTTTTTACCGACATTCACCTGGAGTTCGTGGTCGTGGGCACCGATATCAACGAAAAGCACGTAGAGCGTGCGGTGAAACTGTCAGCCGACAAGTACTGTTCGGTGGCTAAGATGCTGGAAGCTTCGGTTAATATTACCCACAGTTACCGTATTGAATCCCCTCAACAAGACGACTGATCTTTGAATTATCGACACATTTTTCATGCTGGCAATTTTGCCGATGTTTTTAAGCATTTGCTGTTGGCGCGGGCGCTAGAGTATTTTCAGCAAAAGAATAAGCCCTACTTTGTACTCGATACCCACGGTGGTATCGGCTACTACGATTTGCAAGGCGATCAGGCAATAAGAACTGCTGAAGCTGAGCAGGGCATTGTTCGTTTTGCTGAGCACTCAGCTGAAGAGCCTTTAGCCGCCGCATACTTAAGCACCGTGCGTCAATTAAACGAAGAGCAGGATAAGCTTCGGTATTACCCCGGTTCACCGGTCATAACTTCTGAATTTTTACGCGAAAATGACCGGTTAGTTGTTTGTGAACTGCATAAAGAAGACGCAGAGACTCTTAAAAACACCCCCTTGGGGCGACACAAACAAGTGCAAATACTGGCTCCTATGGACGGTTATCAGGCTGTGCGTGCGCAACTGCCCCCGGCTGAAAAGCGTGGTTTGGTACTTATTGACCCGCCTTTTGAAAACACCACGGAGTTTGACGATGTGGTCAGCGCGCTTGAACAGGGCTTAAAACGCTGGAAAAGCGGCAGCTTTGCGGTTTGGTATCCCATTAAAGATGAGCTGAAAACGGCGGCTTTTCATCGCGACGTTGGCGCTTTGTCGGATCTGCCTAAGACTCTGATCATGGAGCTGAATATACGCACCAATGATGAGCGTAAAGGGCTTCACGGCTGTGGCTTTCTCTGGGTTAATCCGCCTTATGGCGTGGTACAGGACAGCGAGCATCTGTTACCCGTGTTGTGCAAGACTCTGGCTCAGGATAAAGGTGCCAACTTTCACAGTCGCTGGTTAGTTGGTGAGTAGTTACTTACTTGATATCCAGTCAACCTGACGGCGAACCTGGTTTTTCCTTTCCATAATTTGTTCAATCAGCGGTGTCAGAATAAGCTCCATGGCTAAGGCCATTTTCCCACCGGGCACAACTAGGGTGCTGGTACGTGACATAAACGAGCCGTCTATCATCTGCAGGTAATATGGGAAGTCGACGTTCTTAATACCGCGAAAACGAATAACAACAAAACTCTCGTCCAGTGATGGAATATCCTTGGCGCTGAAAGGGTTGGACGTATCAACCGTAGGTACTCTCTGGAAGTTGATATGAGTACGCGAAAACTGCGGAACAATATGGTGAATGTAATCTTCCATGCCGCGAATAATGCTGGTGGTAACCGCTTCACGTGAGTGCCCCCGCTCCGAGGTATCGCGAATTAATTTCTGGATCCACTCAAGGTTAACAATGGGCACCATACCGATTAATAAATCAACATATTGAGTTACATCGTAGCCGTCTCCGCAAACACCACCATGCAAGCCCTCATAGAAAAGTGCATCGGTACTTTCAGGCAGTTCTTCCCAGGGCGTGAAAGTACCGGGCATTTGGTTATAAGGAACCGCATCATCAAAGCTGTGTAAATAGCGACGGACTTTACCGTTGCCGGTTTGCGAATAAGAGCGGAATAACGATTCTAACCGGTCAAAGTCGTTGGCTTCGGCACCAAAATAACTGATATGACGACCCTGTTCCTGAGCTTTGCGAATAGCCAAGTCCATTTCAGGGCGGGAGTAGCGATGAAAGCTGTCACCTTCCACAAACGCTGCACTCACATCTAACGAACGAAAGATATGGCGTACGGCCTGACCTGTGGTGGTTGTTCCTGCTCCTGATGAACCGGTAACGGCAATAATCGGGTGCTTTGATGACATAACATTCTCGCAAACTAAATAAGAACAGTTGTTATACTGACCTGATTTACTAAGGTCAAGGTAAACCCAACGCTTTAATAATGAGGAGGGGGTGGTTCGTCTGCCGGATCTGAGTCAGTCGACTGATTCTCCTGCATTTGTTTTAGGCGCTTTCCTAACCAGCGAATTTGCTTTTGCATTTCACTCATTTGCTGAGTCTGCTCAGTAACCAGTTTATTCAATGAATGAATAGTGTCTTCCTGGAATGTTAACTGCATTTCCAGATTAGTTAATTGTGCTTCTATCTTCTCTACTGTCATTCTTTACTACCTGTTAAATCAATATTCCACCACTCAGCAAGACCGGCAGAGCTCTCGCTAATGACCTGTTGCTGTTTTTCATCAAAGACGACGGCTAACACCGCAGCGTTGCTGGGACGTCCTCCGTCGCGTAAATCTACCCGCCAGTGCGTGAGCTCTTCTCCTGTCGAGGTGTCCCAGATTGCAATTTGACGTGATGGCGAGCCGGTAATGAGATAATCACCGGATGCGCTAAAACGCGCAGCACTAAAAATTTTATGGCGCTCTATGAATTTAAGTTTTGAGGCAATTTCGCCATCTGGTAGTGAGTGAATAATCGAATTATCGATTGCATCTGAGATAAACGCGAAGTGACCATCAGGGTGCAGAGCAACCTGTGTGATCCGCCCTTCCAGTGGCCAACGGTGCACAATTTGCCCGCTCCGGGTATCCCACAGTATAGCCGAATGGTCGTTTGAACCGCTTAGAACATAAAAACCATTGGGCGAAATATCAAGAACATTAATACTTTCGGTATGCCCATAAAATTCAATACGTCGACCCGAGGCGGGGTTGAAAGCAACCTGTGTACCGTCTTGCTTTCCAAGCACCACCGTTCCACCTTTTTTACTGACCACCAGCTTTTGTATCTCGCCTGAACCTATTTGCCAGAACCCCAGATTTTCGCCGTTATTAATATCCCACATGGAGAATTCTTTACGCGATGCTGCAACCGCCACTTCCCCGTCGGCGCTAATATCAACGTCTATAATCTGAGAGACGGTGTTTTCATTATGCTGCCATTGGTACTTGGCGTTGGTGGCATAACGTGGCCACAGCAGTAAACCAGTTTCATCTGTAGAGACTAGGCTATAGTTTCCGTCGTCGGAAATATCAGCGGCGTAGGTGCCGTTTTCAGCGTGAATCGTTTTCTTGACCTTTTCCGGTGCAGGTTGGCAACCGGTAATTACAACCAGCAAAATAAACGCACCGCAGAGCTTAAGAAAAGGCATAGGCAAGTTCCTTGTGGTTGTGTAGTATGGTTCTGTTAGATAACACTATTATGGCATAGTCCGAAAGGATGCAAGACGATAATTGGAGAAAACGATGAAACAACTGATGAAGCCGTTAGCTATTTCAGCTATCGCGCTGGTACTGGCGGCCTGCTCACAAGAAAAATTTCCGGCGAATGATACGGAATTAAAAACAGACAAAGACAAGCAGGCTTACGCTCTAGGCTCTTCTGTTGGCGGGTTTATTGCACGTAACTTAGAACGTCAGGAAGAAGCGGATTTCATGCTGGAACGCGATATTGTTATTGCTGGCTTTGTGGATGCGGTTAAAGGTGATCCTCAGTTAAGTGATGAGGAAGCTGAAAAAATCCTGAACACTATGCGCAAAGAAGTTATGGAGCAACGTCAAAACGTATTGGGTAAGAAAGCGGCGGAAGAAGGTAAAGCGTATTTAGCCGAGAACGCGAAAAAAGAAGGTGTTCAAACAACGGATTCAGGTCTTCAGTATGAAGTTCTTAAAGAGGGTGACGGTGTTAGTCCATCCGAAACCGATATGGTAGAAGTTCATTACGAAGGCACGTTGGTTAATGGGGAAGTTTTTGATAGCTCCTATGAACGTGGCGAGCCTACATCTTTTCCGCTAAACCGAGTTATTCCGGGCTGGACTGAAGGTCTGCAGTTGATGAAGGAAGGTGCTAAGTACCGTTTTGTGATCCCGTCTGAACTTGCATATGGAGATCGTGAATTGGGTGATGGTCAAATCCCACCAAATTCAACGCTGATTTTTACCGTTGAATTACTTAACGTACAAAAAGACGAACCGGATACCGAATAAGCTCAGTTGAGTTTTCATCTATACAAAAACGCCGGCGAATTACCGGCGTTTTTATAAATTCAATAAAAGTCAGCTTAAGCTGTTATTAAATTATGCTCGTCTAAATGGTTGAGAAGTTTGTCTTCAAACTCCATTCTTAATTCCAATGCTTCACCAAGTGCCGATAAATCTCTATCGAAGGTTTCACAGTGGTCAGTTGAGCTTATCTCACCGTACTTATCGTTAAAATCTAACGCTATTTCGGTTGTGTCAGAAATTAAAGGGAATAACTCATCAGCCAAATCATCAACTGAGTTTCCCTGAGATGAAGCTTCGCGCACAATTTGGTCATAAATTTCAAAATGACCACTCGATACGTAGTCGACTAATTGACCGCAAAAGTTACGGATATCAGTGACGTCGGGTAAGCCCGAGCGAATGCTTTCATAAGGCGGGAGCGCGGCAAGTTTAAAGTAATTCACCAGTAAGTCCTGGCGCTCGGATAGCCATAGGTCGATACTTTTATGAGCGCCGCCCCAGCGCTTTTTTGCCTGCTCATTACGGCTTAACATGATACTCTCCGTCTATAGTTTCAGTACCTAATGTAAATTCAGAAGCATTAGAACTCAACTGATTTTACAGAAAACCAAACGCATTTGATACGCGGGATTAATATGGCGACTTTGTATTCAAAACCGGCGGGTGATGAACCTGCCTGGTGGTTTGTGGTGAGCTCTGACCATCTTTTTCTGGATGACAGCGGAGAAGTCCCTTTTGGCTGCCTGCAAGATCTGAGCTTTCCAGACTTAAATGACTACCGGGTAGTGGAAATAGGAGAACTGCGGGAGCGTAGCTGTTATTTGGTCATGGCTGACTATATGGATGAGCAGTTCATTGGTGGTGAGTTCGTGCCTTTACGGCAATTACTTACCGTGGATGACATGGAAAAGTTTGCGATGGCAGGCAGAGCCCGGCAATTCAGCGACTTTTTGAATACTCATCGCTTTTGTGGCCGCTGCGGTGCCCGCATGCAAACCATTGAATGGGAGCTGGCGATGCATTGTAACCAGTGTCAGCACCGTTGTTACCCGCGCGTGTCGCCATGCATTATCGTGGCTATTCGCAAAGGTGACAAAATTTTACTGGCTCAGGGTAAGCGGCATAAGCCTGGGTTGCACTCTATACTGGCAGGGTTTGTTGAAGCCGGCGAAAGTCTGGAGCAGGCATTAGAGCGAGAGGTTTATGAGGAAGCAGGTATCCGCGTTAAGAACATTCAGTACCATTTAAGCCAGCCCTGGTCTTTCCCTCATTCATTAATGATGGGATACACTGCAGACTGGGCAGAAGGCGAATTGCATATTGATCCGCACGAATTGGTGACAGGCGACTGGTTTGCTTTTGACAGCCTTCCGAATATTCCGCCGGAAGGGACCATAGCAAGAACGTTGATTGACCTATCTCAAAAGAGGTAAGCATAAGTTTTCATGGAGCCAATGCCTGTGGACTGATAAAATGCCGGGCATTGATGTTGATAAATAATTGGATTCGCTATGACCGCTCCGGCGCTTAAAAATGATCGTTACCTTCGTGCATTGGCAAAACAACCTGTTGATCGCACACCCGTCTGGATGATGCGTCAGGCTGGGCGCTATTTACCTGAATATAAAGAAGTGCGCGGTCAGGCTGGCGACTTTATGTCATTATGCCGTAACACTGAACTGGCCTGTGAAGTGACCATGCAACCGTTACGTCGATTCGACCTGGATGCCGCTATACTCTTCAGTGATATTTTGACCATTCCGGATGCTATGGGTCTGGGTTTATATTTTGAGGCTGGCGAAGGTCCAAAATTTAAAGACCCGGTTCGCAGCATGGCTGCTATTAAAAATCTGGCTGTGCCCGATATGGAAGACGAGCTGGGTTACGTGATGGATGCTGTGCGCGCTATTCGTCGCGAACTGAATGGCAGTGTGCCACTTATTGGTTTCTCCGGAAGTCCCTGGACACTGGCGACCTACATGGTTGAAGGTGGCAGCACCAAAAACTTCTCCAAGGTGAAGCAACTGATGTTTGCTGATCCTGAAGCTATGCATACCTTGCTGAATGTACTGGCTGAGTCCGTTACTCAGTATTTAAATGCGCAGATTGCCGCAGGTGCGCAGTCGGTCATGATATTCGATACCTGGGGGGGAGTTTTATCACCACGTGACTACAAAGCATTTTCTCTGGCTTACATGGAGAAAATTGTAGCGGGTCTTACGCGGGAAGCCGACGGACGCAAAGTGCCGGTTACTTTATTTACCAAAAATGGTGGGCAATGGTTGGAAGCTATGGCTGCCAGCGGTGCCGATGCGCTGGGTGTGGATTGGACCACCGATTTATCCGATGCCAGAGCTCGTGTTGGTAGGCAAGTCGCGCTGCAGGGAAATATGGACCCTAGCGTACTGTATGCGAAACCAGCGCGGATTGAGGAAGAAGTACAAAGCATATTACAAAGCTATGGTTCAGGTACTGGCCATGTGTTCAATTTGGGGCATGGAATTCACCCCGAAGTAGATCCGGAGCATGCTGCTGCTTTTATTGAAGCTATTCACAAATACAGCCCCGCGTTTCATTCAAACGATTGAATTTGCGATTAAACCGCCAGAATCCTCGTTAAGTGCACCGCCTTTAGGCGGTGTTTTGCGTACAATAGTCCATGTTAAAACCGTTGTAAAAAGAACCTAGAGGTAAGCATGGCGAAACGTTCCTGGATTAATCCCATTACTATTGTTGTCGTTGTCCTGACTGCGGCAGCTGTGTATTTGTTTGGGTTTCCGCCTGAAACTAAGGTTGAAGAGGGAAAGGAACAGTCGGTTCCGGTTAAAACTCAGACCGCTGAAATTAGTGAGTTCCGCGATACTATTGAAGCGTTAGGCACCGCCATGGCCAATGAAACGGTTCGTATTACCGCGCAAACTCAGGACGTTGTTGAAAAAATCTATTTTGAAAGCGGCGACTTAGTTGAGCAGGGACAACTGCTGGCTGAGTTAAATGCGCGTATAGAAGTAGCTCGTGTGCAACAACTCAAATTTAGTTTAGACGAAGCAAAACGACAGCTGGAACGCATAACCGAATTGCGTCGTGGTAATGCAGCCTCACAACAACAACTTAATGAGCAACAAGTTCGGGTAAATGGGCTCCAGGCCGATTTAGAAGTTGCGGAAGCAACTTTAAAAGAAATGAAGATTTATGCGCCATTTTCAGGCCGTGTCGGTATTCGTGAAATAAGCGCCGGTTCTCTGGTCAGTCCGGGGGATGTGTTTACAACGCTTGATGATATCAAACCTATTAAAGTGGACTTCAGCGTTCCTGAACGTTATTTCGCTAGTATTGCCGTAGATCAGGAAGTGATTGCCCGCAGCCGTGCATATCCGGGCGAACAGTTTATTGGGCGTATTTCCAGCATTGATTCTCGTGTGGACCCGGTAACGCGGTCAGTAAAAGTCCGTGCAAAAATTAACAATGATGATGAACGCCTGCGTCCGGGAATGCTTTTGCAAATTACTTTGCTACGGAGCATTGATGAAGCTCTTTTGTTGCCGGAAAAAGCGCTTATCCCCATTCAAAACAGACAATATGTGTATGTGTTAACACCGGATAATCGCGCGCGCCAAAAAGAAGTCACTATTGGTCGACGTAAGCCCGGTATTGTGGAAATTACAGGCGGCCTTAAACCCGGAGAAGAAGTTATTATAGAAGGTATTGTTCGCCTTCGTGACGGTGTACCCGTTTCTGTGCAGGGAGGTTAAATTATGTTGTTGTCAGACCTTTCTGTAAAACGTCCGGTTTTTGCAACCGTACTGAATATTCTGCTGGTGGTTTTCGGTATTGTAGCTTTTACCATGCTGCCGTTGCGAGAATATCCGGATATCGATCGTCCTATAGTTACTATTGATACAGACTACCCCGGCGCCTCTGCCGAAGTTGTAGAAACTCAGGTCACGCAGTTAGTCGAAGACCGTATTAGTGGCATAGAAGGCATTAAAAACATTAGCTCTAGCAGCCGCAACGGGCGCTCCAGTATCAGTATAGAGTTTAATCTGACTCGCGACATTGATGCCGCTTCTAACGACGTTCGTGAGCGGGTGTCCCGGGTACTTGATAACCTGCCGGAAGAAGCTGACCCCCCTGAAGTTTCAAAGGCCTCAAGCGATGAGAGTACCATTGTCTGGTATAACCTTCGCAGCGAGAGCATGTCGATTCTGGAGCTAACTGACTACGCGGAGCGATACATCGTAGACCGTCTGTCAGTTGCCGACGGTGTCGCACGGGTAGTCATTGGTGGTGACCGCCGTTACGCCATGCGTGTATGGCTGGACCGTGATGCTATGGCGGCACGGCAGGTGACGGTAACCGATATTGTTAGCCGTTTGCGAGAAGAAAACGTTGAGCTTCCGGCAGGTGAAGTTGAGTCAACCGACAGAGAATTCTCGGTTCGTATGGCACGCGCGTATTTATCGCCGGAAGACTTTAAAAACTTGGTGATACGACAGGGCGACGATGGTTACTTAGTCCGGTTGGGTGAAGTGGCCCGGGTAGAACTGGGTGCCGAAGATGACAAAACCGACTTCCGGGGTAATGGCGTTAACATGGTTGGTGTTGGTGTCATTAAACAGTCGAAGGGCAACACCCTGGATGTGGTGAAGAACGTTCACCGGGAAATGAAAAAAATTCAGGAAACCCTGCCTGAAACCATGTATCTGGCACCCAGCTATGACTCGTCGATATTTATTCAGGGCTCAGTTGACGAAGTTTATAATACTCTGGCTGTGGCGATGGCACTGGTTATTGTCGTTATTTACCTGTTTTTAGGAAATATAAGGGCAACTATTGTTCCTGCGCTGACGGTGCCTGTGGCGATTATTGCGTCCTACATGGTGCTATTCGCACTGGGCTTTTCCATAAACTTGTTAACCTTGCTGGCGCTGGTACTGGCTATTGGACTGGTGGTTGATGACTCTATTGTCGTGCTGGAAAACATATACCGCCGTATAGAAGAGGGAGAGCCTCCGGTTCTGGCTGCTTATCGTGGAGCCAGAGAAGTGGGCTTTGCGGTTATTGCGACAACCCTGGTACTGATTTCGGTATTTGTACCGTTGGCTTTCTTAGACGGAAATATCGGTAAGCTTTTTACGGAGTTTGCCCTTGCCATAGCCGCTGCTGTTGCTTTCTCCAGTATTGCTGCACTGACGTTAACGCCAATGCTGAGCTCTAAAATACTGAGTAAAAAAGAGCGTACCAGTAAATTTGGTAAAGCTTTTGATGCGACTTTCAACTGGCTGGAACAAGGTTACCGTGGCGTGCTTGAGAAAAGCGTGAAGCGGCCTATGATGGCAATCGTGTTGGTGGTTATGTCGGGTGTTGTTGCGTTCGGTTTATTCAGCTTTATTCCACAAGAGTTCGCGCCACCTGAAGACCGCGGTACTTTTTATATTCAGGTGCGCAGTGCCGAAGGCGCAAGTTTCGAGTCCAGCTCCAGACATATGGACGAAATAGAACAGATTCTTTTGCCTTATATTGATGAAGGCAAGATTGACCGTTTGATTGTTCGTGCTCCCGGTTGGGGCGGTAGCGCCGGTATTGCTATCGTCGGTGCCGTTCCGTTTGACGAGCGTGACTGGTCAAGTTTTGATCTAATGGAAGAAATGCGCTCTCAGTTGGATTCGGTTGTCGGCGTTCAGGCGTTCGCTTTTATGCGGAGTGGTATTAGCGGCGGAGGCGGGCGTCCGGTCGAATTCGTGTTGCAGGGGAATACCTACGAGCGCTTAGCTGAATTTCGTGACATTGTTATTGAGGAAGCTTCTACCAACCCGGGTTTACAGGATCTGGACAGTGACTATAAAGAAACTTTGCCACAATTACTGATTCAGGTGGATGAAGCCAGCGCGGCTGATTTAGGAGTTTCAGTGCAGGATATAGGTATCACCTTGCAGTCTGTATTAGGCCAAAGACGAGTGACAACCTACCTTGATCGCGGTGAAGAGTATGACGTGATGCTGGAGGGCGAAAAAGCCGATTACCGTAGCCCCAGCGCCATAGATAATATCTATGTACGTTCGCGTAAAAGTGACGAATTGATTCCGCTTTCTAACCTCGTAACCATTACTGAGCAGGCCACTTCAGCCCGACTTAACCGATACAACCGTATGCGCAGTGTCACCATTGAAGCGAATCTGGCTGAGGGATATTCACTGGGTGAAGCGTTGAGTTATTTGGAAGGCGTGGTGCAGGAAAAACTGCCGGAAGATGTCTCAATTGACTATAAAGGCGAGTCTCAACTGTACAAAGAGAGTGGTAGTTCAATTGTCTTTGTTTTTGGGTTGGCATTGGTCATTACCTTCCTGGTTCTGGCTGCGCAGTTTGAAAGCTTTATTCATCCGTTGGTCATTATGCTGGCGGTACCTATGGCTATAGTTGGGGCTTTAATGGCGCTGTATCTGGCCGGAATGAGCATCAATATATACAGTCAGATAGGCATAGTAATGCTCATTGGTCTGGCAGCGAAAAATGGTATTCTTATTGTTGAATTTGCGAATCAGTTGCGTGATTCAGGAGTGGAGTTCAAAGAAGCTGTGCTTAAAGCTGCGCAACAGCGTTTACGACCGATTGTGATGACGGCGTTCACAACTCTAATGAGTTCCGTGCCACTTATCCTCGGTTCTGGGCCGGGAGCTGAAAGCCGTATGGTCATTGGTACGGTTATTTTTGCCGGGGTTGCAGTGTCAGCATTTTTGACGTTATTTGTTATTCCTGCTCTGTATATCGCTCTGGCGAAGAATACCAGCTCACCAATGGCTATCACGCGTAAACTGGAATCTTTACAGGAAGAGTATCCAGACCATCATAGTTGATGGTCTGCGGTGCTAATAGTGCAGAATAGGTTCGTTGCCGGCAGTGGTCAGGCCGGCAACGACGTTTTGTGCATAACTAGGGTGATTGGTAAAAATACCGTCGACTCCCATTGCGTGCAGTTCTTCAATGTCGTGCTGACCATCCACAGTATAGACATAAACTTGTAAGCCCCGGCGATGACCATCTGCGACTAACTCAGGTGTCACAAAGTCGACAGCGAAATGAGCTGAGAAGGCTTTGAGTTCTTCAGCGAAGTAGCAATAACTCAAAGGGCAACTGGCACTTAACGCTCCAATTTTAATGCTGGGACGACGCTTTTTAAGGCGTTGTAACCAATGGTGGTTAAAAGACGAAACCAGCAGTTGCTCGGGCTTAAAATTCGAGTTCTGCAGAGCGTAATCAACGTCCAGTAACAGCTCTTTGGTCGGCACATCGCCTTTAAGCTCGATGTTGACATGACAATGTCCGTTAATATGAGCTAAAGCTTCTCGCAGCGTGGGTATAGACTGCTGACCGAAGACTTTCAGATGCCGAATTTGCTCTGCGGTTAAATCTTTTAATCTGCCCGGGGTGGCTGTCAGGCGTTCTAAATACCGGTCGTGAAAGACAAAACGCTCACCGTCAATGGCGTAAACATCCAGCTCTATGCCATGCACTCCGCTGTCCATTGCGCGCGAGAACGCGGCGAGCGTGTTTTCCGGAGCCTCATAACTGGCTCCTCGGTGAGCCCATAAAATCAATCGTCGCTCTCTTTTATTTCTGCCATGACTTCACCCATACGGGTCACTGACAGAGGTTTAAGTTCGTCGTTAAACTCAATGGCGTCTTTAGCAAAGGTCAACACAACGGTCGAGCCCAGTTTAAAGTGACCCATTTCCTCACCTTTTTTAAGGTGTATCGCAGAGTGCCCCGAGGTTGGATATGACCAACTTTGAATACGCCCGCCGGTAGGAGGCGTTATGGTACCGGACCATACAGTACCGATACTGGCAACAATTGTAGCGCCAACCAATACCAATGACATGGGGCCAACTTCGGTATCAAAAATGGCAACCACGCGCTCATTTCGGGCAAACAGGTTAGGGACATTAGCCGCCGTTAACGGGTTAACAGAGTACAAATCACCTGGCACATAAATCATTTTTTTCAGCACGCCGTCGCAGGGCATATGAATGCGATGATAGTCTTTCGGCGCCAAATAAATAGTTGCGAATTTACCGTCAACGAAAGGTTTCGCGTCTTCTTCGTTGCCCCCCAGCAATTCCTGTAACGAATAATCGTGGCCTTTGGCCTGAAAAATACGTCCGTTTTCAATGTCGCCCAATTGGCTGACAGCACCATCGACCGGATGAGCCAGCTCGCTTTCGCTGGCCTCTAAGGGTCTGAGTTCAGGTTTTAAATGGCGGGTAAAAAACGCATTAAAGGTTTTATAAGCTTTTGGCGATTCTTCAATGGCTTCACTCATATCAATTTTATACTGTCGGATAAACCAACGGATAAACAGCTGAGTAAACCATCCGGCACGCGCCGCAGCAAACTTTCCTATTAAGCGGGAAATTAAATGCTTAGGCATGACATGCTGGAAGAATATTTTGACTTTATCGGTCTTAGCCACAGTTATTTACCTCGAATTGCCCGACTGGGCTTTTGTGTTTTCATAGTCTCAATAATGCGATGATAATTAGAAAGACGCCAGTCATGCAATTGATTGTTGCTGACAGCTTCCTGTAATGCACAACCTGGGTCGTCTGCGTGTTTGCAGTCACGGAATTTACAGCCGCCTAAATAGTCGCGAAAGTCCACATAGCAACGAGCGATTCGCTCGGGTTCCAGATGCCACAATGAAAATTCCCGAATCCCGGGGGAGTCAATCAATGCGCCGCCTTGCTTTAAGTCATACCAAGTCGCGACTGTGGTTGTGTGCTGTCCTAATCCTGAATTATCGGACACTAAATTTGTTTCGGCGTTCACGTCAGGTAACAGCTGATTAACCAGCGAGGATTTACCCACCCCCGACTGTCCAACCACAATAGAAATACTGTCTTTCAGCATGTCCTGCAGGGCATCCAGACCATCCTGAGTCGCGCTGCTGACGTTAAGGACTTTATAGCCAATACTCTCGTAGTCTTTTAAGCGCTGCTGGATATGGTTGCGCTCTTCTTCGTCTATTTCCGGCAGTAAATCGGCTTTATTCAGGACAATAACCGGCTCTATGCCAATGTCTTCGCAGGCGACTAAGTAGCGATCGATAATCGGAGAGGAGAAGCTTGGCAATACGCTCGAGATAATAAAGATTTGATCAATATTAGCGGCAACCGGTTTAAGACCGTCGTAGTAGTCGGGGCGCGAGAGCAAGCTGTCGCGCTCCTGAACAGCAACCACTACGCCCTGCATGCCTTGTTGCTCAACCGAAGATCTGGACCATAAAACACTGTCGCCACACACCAGACTGCTGATAACCCTGCGAATATGGCAGCGATAGGTATTCCCCTGCTCATCACGGATATCGGCATGTTGGCCAAAGCGGCTTATAACGCGACCGGGTTCCGGTGCATTAAGCTGGCTGTCAGTCCATTCTATATCGGTGTTTTTCAGTCGTTTTTTCTGATTGACTGATACTTGCCGTTGCTGACCTTTATTAAGACGTCTGCGTTTTACCAAGCCCGTTAACCTGTTGTCGTGCTAGAAATGACGCTATCATACAACAAATTGTATTGAGAGAGCAGGGTAATGACCGAGGACAATAAGAAACAACGCTTAATTTGGATTGACCTTGAAATGACAGGCCTGGAGCCTGATGAGAATCATATTATTGAAGTGGCTACCATAGTCACCGATGCCCAGTTAAACACTCTGGCCGAAGGCCCTGTTATTGCGGTTCATCAGCCGCAAAAGTACCTGGACAGAATGGACGACTGGAATGTGAAAACGCACACCGGCTCCGGTCTCGTTGAGCGGGTAAAGGAGAGTCAGCACGACGAGCGTAAAGCGGCTGCAGAGACGATTGAGTTTTTAAAGCAGTACATTGACGCTGGCGTATCGCCAATGTGCGGTAACAGTATCTGTCAGGATCGCCGTTTTCTGGCAAAGCATATGCCTGAACTGGAAGCTTTTTTCCATTACCGGAACTTAGACGTCAGCACATTAAAAGAGCTGGCCAAACGCTGGAATCCGGAAGTTGCTAATAGCTTTAAAAAGTCAGGTGCGCATGAGGCTTTAGCGGATATTCGTGAGTCTATTGCAGAATTACAGCACTATCGAGAGCATTTTTTCAGCAAATAAACCAATTGCGGCGCGAAAACTATTGACCTTATCGGTGGTATCAGTAGAATACACGCCGCACTGACGAAGCGGGAATAGCTCAGCTGGTAGAGCACAACCTTGCCAAGGTTGGGGTCGCGAGTTCGAATCTCGTTTCCCGCTCCAACGTCAGTCTTTCCACCAGAAGTATCAATACGCGGGAATAGCTCAGCTGGTAGAGCACAACCTTGCCAAGGTTGGGGTCGCGAGTTCGAATCTCGTTTCCCGCTCCAAGTTTTAATCGCTAGTACGTTTAAATTGAGTTTAATACGCACCAGCGACTCAATGTTCTGAACCTTCGTTTGCTAACTCTCTTTCGAACTATCCACAAACATAGCAATAGCACCATCACCCGTAATATTACAGGCGGTACCGAAGCTGTCCTGTGCCATGTACAAGGCTATCATTAAGGCGACTGCGGTTTCGCCGAAACCCAGCATGGAACCTAACAGGCCAACCGCTGACATAACGGCGCCGCCGGGCACACCTGGTGCGGCTAACATGACAATGCCAAGCATTAAAATAAACGGCAGCATGGTAAAGAAGCCGGGAATAGCCAGTGAATTATGCAGCACCATAACCGCGACCGCACAGCTAACAATGGTAATGGTGGAGCCAGCTAAGTGAACGGTAGCGCAAAGTGGCACGGTAAAATTGGCTACGTCATTATCAACTTTGTTTTTACGCACGCTTTGCAGGGTGACTGGAATAGTTGCAGCACTGGACATAGTACCTAACGCGGTGAAATAGGCTGGCAGCATGTTTTTAATTAAAAACAGTGGCGAACGACCGGTTTTTATACCCGCCATAATGTACATAGAGGTGATGTAAACCCAGTGCAGGGCAACGGCAAGTATGAGAATGACACCAAATGTTTTCAGGGTATTAAACACCGTGCCGGCAACGGCCATTTCTGTAAAGATACCGGCAATATACAGCGGCAGTAATGGAATAATAACTTTAACCAACAGCAGCTCGATAATGTCGCGGCCTTGATCCGACAGTTTTTTCAAACTTTCAGCTTTAGTACTGGCAATGCCCAACCCGAATATAAAGGCTAAAACCAGAGCTGACATGACTTCCATAAGTGGCGGAACTGACAGTTCAATAAAAGGTTCTATAGTGGCTTTGGCTTCGGTAGAAACACTTTGAGCATCGGTGGTCAGCCAGGGCACGACAAGGCTGGCGGCGAAAAACGCAACACTACCGGCGATGACGGTAGAGGCATAAGCTATACCTAAGGTTTTACCGAGCATTTTTCCGGAGTTGCTTGGTAAGCTGGCAATACCGCTGGTAATGAAGAACAAAATAAGTAATGGGATGGTAAAGAATAACAACTGACCGAACAGAGCTTTAAAGGTCAATAACAGTTGGCTGACCCACTCGGGCATATATAGCCCAATGAGAATACCGGCGACAATACCCGCAATTAGCTTAAGAATTAATCCCATAATACTCGACTCTTTTTATGAATGTTTTTACGAATGGAAGCTTGCTGTTTTAGGCGCTATTTAAGCCTTAGCTAATTAGAGCAAGCCTTTTAAATGCGCAACCACGCTGCGGCCTAAAGCGCTGAGATTATACCCGCCTTCCAGGCAAGATACGATACGGCCGTCGCAATGATTATCGGCAATTTCTTTCAGTTTGAGGCTTATCCAGTGGTAGTCTTCTTCTTTCAATAAGAACTGCGACATGTCGTCTTCGGCGTGGCCGTCAAACCCCGCGGAAATCAGTATTAATTGTGGTGCAAAGTTATCTAACGCCTTAAACCACTTTTGGCTAACGGCTTCTTGCCATTGTGGGCCTTTGCATCCTGCGGGTAAGGGAACGTTGTGGATATTGTCGGCGCTGGTGTCTTCGCCGGTAAAGGGGTAAAACGCCTGCTGAAAAGACGAACAAAATAAAATACGCTCATCGCTCTGAACAATGTCTTCTGTTCCATTGCCGTGGTGCACGTCAAAATCGACAATGGCAACGCGTTCAAGCCCGTGCGTTTCCAGAGCATGGTAAGCAGCAATAGCAACATTATTGAACAGGCAGAAGCCCATCGCTTTGTCGCGGGTGGCGTGGTGTCCGGGCGGGCGCACGGCACAAAAGGCCTGTTTGTTGTAAGTGGTCAGTACATCATCGACTGCATTGATGGCGGCTCCGGCAGCCTTCAGCGCGGCGGCTTTACTGCCTGCGGTTATTAAGGTGTCCGGATCAATCCACTCGTGGTCGTACTCCGGAATTTGCGCGAAAACAAAATCGACATGCTCTTTGGTATGGGCTCTGTAAATAGCCTCAAGTGGCGCGTCGGAAGCGTCTTTTCTGACCAGAACAAAGTCCATTCCGGAGCGGATCAATTGGTCGTTAATGGCCGCTATGCGAGCCGGGCACTCTGGGTGTTGTTCATCCGGAATATGCTCCAGGCAATCTGAATGACTAAAAACAACGATAGACATAGCTAGTCTGCGTCCTCGTTCAGCTCGAGTTTCAGCAGCACTTCTCCGGGCTCTTCACTGGGTAGGCGCTTAAAGCCTCCGCGCTCGAACACGCTGAGCATGGGCTTATTAGCTGCCAGAACATAGGCCTGCATACTGTCCAGCTTGCGCTCTTTGGCAATACGGATCATTTCATCCAGTAACATGCCCGCCATGCCCCGCCCCTGATACTTCTCACGGGTAACAAAAGCCACTTCACAGCTATTTTGAGACTCAATGAAGTAGTAACGTCCTACGGCCTGAATTTGAACCGCTGAGCCCTTCTGGCGAACAATACAAAGGGCCAGGTCTCTGGACTGATCAACGCTGACCAAGTTACAGGATTTTTCCCGGGTCATGTTGGTGGGCACTGCGTTGTATCGTAACTGCAGGGTTTCTTTGGTATGAGAGTAGAAAAACTCCTGCAATCGTCGTTCGTCTGATGGATAGAGAGGTCTTAAGTCGAAAGACTCATTATTAATTTTTAGCTTTTTAAAGCCGATGTCACCAAGTTCAGGCACATCGACAGGCGTTTGTTGCTGATAGTTGGGCACCCAGTAGTGTTTGCGTACTTCCTGTAACAGATGGCTACGGAATTTAGGGTGGGCAACACGAATCAGCTCTAATGCGCGTTCGCGGATACTTTTTCCGCGCAGCGACGCCACCCCAAATTCGGTTACGACATAATGCACGTGCCCTCGCGTGGTGACCACTCCGGCTCCTTCACGAATAAAAGGCACAATGCGCGATACTTTGCCGTCTTCGGTGGTTGACGGCAGAGCA
The DNA here is from genome assembly GCF_004362265.1 of Idiomarina sp. 017G. Classification (NCBI taxonomy): domain Bacteria; kingdom Pseudomonadati; phylum Pseudomonadota; class Gammaproteobacteria; order Alteromonadales; family Idiomarinaceae; genus Idiomarina; species Idiomarina sp. 017G. Next base: position 49,079 of record NZ_SNWT01000012.1, read on the forward strand.
ATGACGGGCTTACCCCCCTTACTTAAGGAAGCGCCACGACTGAAGTCAACTTGCCCGCCAATACCGCTATAAAACTGATGTCCTATGGAGTCGGAAACAATCTGTCCGGTTAAGTCCACTTCAATGGCGCTATTAATAGCCACGAGTTTGTCGTTGCGGGCGACATTGGCCGGTGAGTTAACGTACTCACTAGGGTAAAAACCAACGTGGGGGTTGTGATCAACAAAGTCATACAGAGCTTTAGAACCCATACAAAAACTGGTGACGATTTTGTTCGGGTGAAAGGTTTTTTTACGATTGTTGATGACCCCTTTGAGCATAAGGTGCATAACATCGTCAGTGATAAGCTCACTGTGAATGCCAAGATCTTTGTGATTGCTCAGGTAACGCAGTGCCGCCGCGCAAATGGTACCCACACCAATTTGCAGAGTCGCGCCATTTTCAACCAGCAAAGCAATGTACTGGCCTATACGTTCAATGATTTTATTGTTTTCCAGGCTTGGCGGCGGCAGCTCCGGTAGTGGCGCCGCATGTTCCCAAAAATGGTGAATCTGGTTCGTGTGCAGAAACGACTGTCCATAGGTAACCGGCATATTAGGGTTAACCTGCGCTATTACCGTATTGGCAGACTTAGCTGCCGCGGCAACCACATCAACCGACACGCCCATAGAATGGTAACCGTACTTGTCGGCGGGGCTGACCATAATTAAGGCCGCATCCAGCGGCAGAATTCCGTTACTGAATAAATTAGGAATGTCGGAAATAAAGCTGGGAGTGTAATCTGCGCGTCCTTCGTTAACCGCAGTTCGTACTGTATCCCCACCAATAAAAAAGGTGTTTACCTTAAAGAGTTGCTGATACTGCGGACCTGCCCATTTGTTATCAGACAGCGTCATTAACTGCACAATTTCAATATCGTGCAGGTTTTTCGAATTTTCTATCAGGTCATCAATAAGGGCCGTAGGCACCGCCGCGTGAGAACCTATAAAGATCCTCTGCCCGGATTTCAGTATTTTTGACCAGTCTAATTTTGTCTTTGTCATAGCACTGTTTTACCGCAGTGAGGTGCTTTGTGCAATCCTCTAAAGTGAGATAGACTCAGCGGTTAAATTACCGTCAAACGGACATGCTTCCCATGCAAAATAAAAACAATAAATGGGTTAATCAAAAAATTAAATTTTCTGTTGTCTCCGGGGCACAGGAATACTTATGTTGAAACTGTCTAACTTTGGCCCAGGCGCCCTGGTCGCTGCGGCTTTTATTGGTCCGGGTACGGTAGTTACTGCTTCACTAGCTGGTGCTAATTTTGGTTATGCATTGCTGTGGGCATTGCTGTTTTCCGTTGTCGCCTGTGTCATTTTGCAGGAAATGTCTGCCCGTATTGGGTTAGTCACTCAAGCTGGTCTGGGCGAGAATATTCGTAATAACTTAACCTCTGGCTGGCTTCGGTGGCTGGCGCTGTTGCTCATTTTTAGTGCTATTGCTATTGGCAATAGTGTCTATCAGGGGGGCAACCTTTCCGGGGCAAGCCTGGGTGCCAGCGAACTGCTTGGACCGGTACCTGTACTTGATGTCTGGCTGAGTAATGCCTGGGCGCTTATTATTGGTATTATTGCGCTATTAATACTTTGGTCTGGTAATGCGCGGGTGATAGAACGAGCTCTTATCGTTATGGTGCTGTTAATGAGCGTGGCTTTTATCGGCACGTTTCTATTAACAGACCCTGACTGGGGGGCGGTATTCAATGGTACCTTTGGTTTTTCCATGCCTACCGGAGCGACTTTAACAGTTGTGGCTTTAATTGGCACAACTGTGGTTCCTTATAATATTTTCCTGCATGCATCCAGTGTTTCAAAAAAGTGGAAAACGGCAGAAGAATTGCCAGCCGCGCGGCGTGACCTTTTTCTCTCTATTCCTTTTGGCGGCCTTATTTCTATGGCCATTGTGGCTACAGCTGCTTCGGCCTTTTTTGGTCAGCAAGTTGAGATAGAGAGTGCTGGTGACTTGGCTGAATCTTTAAGACCATTGTTTGGAGACGGAGCCACTTATTTAATGGCAATAGGGTTGTTTGCGGCGGGTATTTCGTCGGCAACAACCGCGCCTTTAGCTAGTGCTTATGCGCTTTGTGGAATTATGGGCTGGTCCGTTAATTTACGCAGCAGAGCTTTTCGGATTATCTGGTTCACGATTCTGGTAATTGGCATTATTATTTCCAGCGTTGGTATTAAGCCCGTAACTGTTATCTGGTTTGCACAGGTGGCTAATGGCATCTTGTTGCCCATAATAGTCGGATTTCTCTGGTGGCTTTGTCAAAGTCCTCTGTTGGGAAAATATCGCAACTCACTGCTGCAAAATATTTTAGCCGCAATTATTTTTCTGATTTCTGTAGTGCTGAGTGGCAGAAGTCTTGGTTCCGCTTTTGGATTTTGGTAGGTAAAAGCTACGTCCCTGTAGCTTTATTTTAATTTGAGGTTACTCGCTGGCGGCACCAACAAACTCCAGTTCTTGTGGTTCGCTGGACGCTTCAATACTGACATTTTCAGCAAATAGGAAATTAATTTCGTCATCGGCTTCAGGGTCGTCGTCACCGTTACAGGTTAGCGCGGCTGTGTAGTCTCCTGCGGCAATAAACCCAAGCGAAAAGTCGTAGGTACTAACGCCATCAAAGTAAACCGCTGTGCTGGCATACGGCGTATTTTCTTCCGAACCGCCGTTATCAGCCAGAGTTGCTTCGTCAAGATCACTGCCTTCGTATAAATACACGTAAGCTACTGGCTCATCTGTGTTTTCCGGTGCCACGGTGCAAGTGTCGTTAAACAGCAGTGCGCCTTCAGCGACGGTTCCTTTCAGGTGTCCGACCGCAGAATTATCAACTAAACGAACGCCTCTGGGTTTAAGAATATAGTGGCTTTGGCCTACCGGATTTGTCATTGAGTTGCGTAAGTCAAACTCGACAGTAAAGTTAAGGTTGCCACCGGCATCGGCAATAAAACCGTCCAGTTTAAGTTCATTAGAAGGGACTTGAATACTCACCTTCTCGGCTTCGCCGTCACCATTTGTGTCGGTCATAATGTATGAGCCATCCGCCATAACCAGTCTTAGTTGACCGTATTGTCCGGCTGCTATTTCAGCATCTTCCAGAAACATCATTGAATCGTTGCCGGTGAATTCTAATAAGTTAATACCTATGGTGTTGGCTATGGGCTGGCCTTCCTCATTAGTACAAAGATCATTTTCTTCAGGAGCCTCGATATCTTCACCAACTGTGAAAGTCCGCGGAGAGCTGCCATTTCCCGTAAGCTCAATGGCATTAAAGCAGGCGACAACAGATTCTGCATTGTCGACAGGGGCGTCACTGATACCTAAAGAGAACTGAGCGACATCGTTAGTGTCATTACTATCTGATCCTCCGCATGCAGCCAGACCTAATGTAGCGGTAGCCAGAGTTGTTAACATTAACTTATTCATAGTGCTCTTCCTTTTACTCGCGAAATAATTTGAAACAAAGTGACATATTTGATTACGTGAGGCTAATTTATAGATGCTGTAAAAATTTGTTAAAAGGCATTTTACAAAAATTTTCATTGACAAAATTCTGAGTTAGCTCTATATCGTCTTTGTCGTATACAACGACAGACTTTTGTTCGGTTTTTAGTCTGTAGGAAGGGCTTACCCATGACCAAGATGACCCGTGAATCACTGTTAAAGAAACCGTTTAACGATTTCCGCAACTATCCTTATGGCTTTTCACGCTCTGGCGACTTTTCAATTCGTGAAAGCGATGCATTGACTCATTATGGTTGTTTGATTACAGCCATGCTGAACGGTGAATTTAAGCCGACGTTAAAAGAAGACATTGAATTACTGGCCGCGTGCAAAGGTGAGCAAGCTCCGGTAAGTACTGTAGAAAAGGTTTGGGCCAAGTATCAGGCACGAATTCATCGCCCTAAAGTTGCCAGTATGTATGGTCGGGGTAAATTTGCTGATGACACTTTCAGTTCAGCCTCGGACACCGAAGATGACCTTATTGTTGAGGACTGATTTGGCGTAAACGTCTGGGTTTTTGGCGGTGGCACATGTAGCAACGGCTGCCGTCAGATTGTTTCGCTTCTTTTTTGGCTTCACTGGCCAGCAGTGCGACATCGTGATGCGATAAACACTCGGAAGGATCAGGCTGAACAACTCCTATAGCAAGGCCCAGTAAAGGGTAAAAAACCGGCGTACCGTTTCGGGATAACGCTTTTATGCCTCCTAAATCAATGTGTTCCTGATGATAAAAGCGGGTAATATCCTGCTCAAAGTCTCTGATAATTTTATTACATTGCTCTTCGGTTTGTTCTTTATCTATGTCTTTGAAAATGGCCACAAAGTCGTCCCCGCCAATGTGGCCAATGAAATGACCATGCCTGAATAGTTGCTTTTGCAGTATCTGCGCCAGCCATTTGATAATTTGATCGCCTTGTTCGTACCCATAAATGTCGTTATAGGGCTTGAAATGGTTCAGATCAAAGTAGGCGACGTGGAATGATCGTACTCGGGAAAGTTGTTCTTCAATAATTTGGTTAATGGCAACGTTGCCCGGCAGTTGGGTTAGGGGGTTAGCATGTCGTGCATTGTTAACTTTTAATTCGGTGATTCTGCGTAATAGGTTTTTAATGGATGCCACACCGTAGTAAACATCGCTTTTAGTCACAATAATATGCTGATAAATATCGACTTCGTCGTTATCGGTAATAAGCTGGCTCACCTCTTCCAGCGACGTTTGCCAGTCAACGGAAAGAGGGTGTTCGTCCATTATGTATGAAACCGGTTTGTTGGCATAAAGTGCATGACCGTAGGAACCGGAAAAGAACTCCATAATTTTTTCTCTGCGAATAATTCCGGCGACTTTCTTCTCATGAATAACGGGCAGTGAAGATAAGGTTTTGTCTTGTGTAAAGGTATCTAGTACTTCAGATGAGCGCGTATGAGCTGATACGCAATGAATGGTATCGACCACACTGGCGATAGTACTTTGGTAGTTTAATGCAACATGATGATGCGGTAACAGTAGTGAGGACGGAACCTTCAACACCGGATAAGGCGCGGGCCTGCCAAGCAGGAAGCCCTGACAATAATTAACGCCCATAACCTGCAGTTGTTCAAGCTCATCTGGCGTTTCAATGCCTTCTACGACAACTTTTGTGCGCAGACTGGTGGCTAGCGATAAGATACTTTGTACAAATTCTCTTTTTACAGAGGACTTTTCAATAGAATGAATAAAGTATCGATCAATTTTCACATAGTCAGGACGTAATTCTGACCAGAGTTTCAGACCTGAATAGCCGGCACCTAAGTCATCAATTGCTATCATAAACCCCAGTTTTTGATAGTGAATAATGGCGTGTTTTAAGTTCTTGGTGTCTTCAATTGGATAGCGCTCTGAAATTTCGATAACGATTTGTTCCGGCGCTATGCCGAATTGCTGAGACAAGCGTAACGTTGAGCCATGAGGGTGGCTGTCGTCCTGCAACACGTTAGGGTTTACGTTAAGAAACAGCTTTCCCTGCATAGCGTTTTTTTGAAACGCTTCCATAGCTGCCGAGCGACAGGCTAGTTCCAGTTCAGACAGTAACTGTGCCTGGCTGGCGAGAGAAAATAGGCGATCCGGGAATTCAAGTGGATGTCCTTTAGGCCCGCGAATAAGAGCTTCGTGGCCAATAACAATTCCACGGGAAGTGTCCATAACGGGCTGGAATAGAGGATAAAGCTGTTTGTCCTGAATAAGGCTAAGCAGCTCTTTAGTTAAATCAGACCCTGACATGGAACCCCCTGTTACAGCACAACATAAAAGCTTAGTTTTATTTTATGACAGTGCTATGACAGGAGGTAAGTATTTAGCCTTCGCGGTTTATTGCGCGGTGAGCGATATCAGTACGGTAATAGACGTTATTCCAGCTCACTTGATCAACCAGTTGATATGCTAGTTTTTGTGCTTCTGTAACAGTGTCACCCAAAGCCGTACAACACAAAACTCGACCACCACTAGTGACCACTTTACCGTTATCCATTTTAGTACCGGCGTGGAATACTTTCTGGTTTTCAGGTGCGTGATCCGGCAAACCGTGAATGACGTCACCTTTCGCATAGCTTTCAGGGTATCCGCCAGCGGCCATAACCACACCAACTGCGGCACGCTCGTCAAAGTCGATAGGTGCCTGGTTGAGTTTGCCCTCAATTGCCTGGAGGCAAAGTTCGACAAGATCAGACTTCAGCCGCATCATAATGGGCTGAGTTTCCGGGTCACCAAAGCGACAGTTGTATTCCAGAACTTTGGAGGTGCCGTCTTCAGCTATCATTAAACCCGCGTATAGGAAGCCTTTGTAAGGCGCACCTTCTGCAGCCATTCCGTCCACTGTAGGCTTAATGACATGACGCATAACCCAGTCATGGATGGCCGGAGAAACGACCGGAGCCGGAGAGTAGGCGCCCATACCACCAGTATTTGGGCCTTTGTCATCGTTATCACGGGCTTTATGATCCTGGCTTGAGGCAAAAGGTATTGCATGTTTACCGTCAACCATCACGATAAAGGAGGCTTCCTCGCCACGTAAAAACTCTTCGATAACCACGCGATGCCCGGCATCGCCGAAACGGTTACCGGCCAGCATGTCGTCGATAGCGGCATCTGCCTGTTCCTGACTTTCGGCAATAATAACGCCTTTGCCAGCGGCCAGTCCGTCGGCCTTAATGACAATAGGAAGACCCTTTTCAGCGACATAAGCTTTAGCAGGCTCAACCTCGGTAAAGTTTTGGTAGTCGGCGGTGGGTATGTTGTGACGCTGCAAAAAGTCTTTGCTGAAGGCCTTAGAGCCTTCTAACTGTGCAGCCTTTGCTGTTGGGCCAAAGGCAGCTAGTCCGGCTTCGTTAAAGCGATCAACAATACCGGCAACGAGCGGTGCTTCAGGGCCAACGATAGTCAGTTCAATGTCTTCGCTTTTAGCAAAGTTGAGCAAACTCTCAATGTCCTCAGCACCAATAGCAACATTCGTCAGGTTTGGCTCACGCTCTGTACCTGCATTACCGGGTGCAACATAAACGCAGTCAACTTGGTTTGATTGCGCTGCTTTCCACGCCAGAGCGTGTTCACGGCCTCCGCCGCCAACGACCAATACTTTCATAAGGTTAGCTTTGTCCTGTTAGTCTGTAACGGGTTTGCGAAACTTCAGGGTGAAACGATCGCTTTCACCAATGGCTTCATATTTTTCTTTATCTTCATCACCCAAAGTTAGGGTTGGAGGTAAAGTCCATACGCCTTTAGGGTGATCGGCTGTATCTTTCGGGTTTGCGTTGATCTCGGCGCTGGCGACAAACTCAAAGCCTGCTTGCTCGGCTAAGTCTATGACCCAGCTTTCTTTTACATAACCCGAATCTTTGAATGCTTCAGTCTCTTTCGACTCAGGCAGACGGTGGTCAACGATACCCAGCATGCCATTGGGTTTTAGTGTTTGATAAAACTGACGGAATGCCTGCACTACGCCTTCTTCACCTTCCTGCATATACCAGTTATGAAGGTTGCGGAAAGTGAGAACTCTATCGGCACTTCTTGCCGGTGCAATTTCGCTATCAGAACCCGGGGCAAATTCAGTTAAATTTACATTCCCATAAACCGGGTTGGTGGTTAATTTTTCTTTGAATTTTTCCAGTGAACGCTGGTAATAATCGCTTCCTGAATCTTCAGGAAAATGTGCAGCGTAAAGCTGTCCTTCTTCGGCAAGGTAAGGTGCCAGTATTTCGGTATACCAACCGCCGCCCGGCCAAATTTCAACGACCGTCATATTTGGCTCTAATTCGAAGAACTCTAACGTTTCTTGGGGATGGCGGAACTCGTCACGAGCCTGATACTTGTCAGTACGTGATTCATGGTCAACAGCAGCTTGCAAAGAGTCGGCTTCAGGAGCCGGCGAGCAGGCGCCAAGGACGCTTGCTAGTGCAATGGCGGAAACAGAAGTTATTATTTTTTTCATACTATCACCTGTAGAGTTGAGAACTAGCCTATAAGACTAGCCCCCAAACGTTACTGACGCAATGCTGTACTTATCAGCAGAGGTGCTTAGTGACGGAAATGTCTCATGCCGGTAAAGACCATCGCGATACCGTGTTCATTGGCGGCAGCAATGATTTCTTCATCGCGAATGGAACCGCCTGGCTGAATAATAGCGGTGATGCCTGCTTCAGCTGCTGCATCTATACCATCGCGGAACGGGAAGAAAGCATCCGACGCCATGACCGAACCTGGTACGCTGAGGTTTTCATCAGCGGCTTTAATACCTGCAATTTTGGCACTGTAAACCCGGCTCATCTGACCTGCACCAACACCGACGGTCATACCGTCTTTGGCATAAACAATGGCATTAGACTTAACAAACTTAGCCACTTTCCAGCAAAACAATAAGTCGGTCATTTGCGCATCTGTTGGCTGTTTTTCCGTAACCACTTTTAGGTCATCCTGAATGAAGTCCTGGTTATCCGTGTCCTGTACTAATAAGCCACCGTTGACGCGCTTATAATCCAGCTGTTCAACCGTATCTGACCATTCACCGCATTCCAGTAAGCGAACGTTCTTTTTGCCGGCAACAGCTGTCTTGGCGCTTTCACTGACGCTCGGAGCGATAATAACTTCCACAAACTGACGCTCAACAATAGCGGTTGCGGTTGCTTCATCCAGCTCGCGGTTAAAAGCAATAATGCCACCAAATGCGGAAGTTGGGTCGGTTTTAAAGGCGCGGTCATAAGCGTCGGAAATAGATTCACCTATTGCAACACCGCAAGGGTTTGCGTGCTTAACAATAACGCAGGCTGGTTCAACAAAGCTTTTTACGCACTCAAGTGCCGCGTCTGTATCGGCAATATTGTTAAAGGACAACGCTTTGCCCTGAATTTGAGTCGCGCTGGAAACTGTCCCTTTTGGTGCATTGCGCTCTGCGTAAAATGCCGCTGCCTGATGTGAGTTCTCGCCGTAGCGTAAATCCTGCTTTTTCGATACCTGCAGGTTCAACGTACGCGCAAAGTCGTTTTCGCTAAGCTGCTTACCAAGGTAATTTGCAATCATGCCATCATATTGAGCGGTATGCTCAAATGCTGCTACCGCTAAGTCAAAGCGAGTGCTGTGGCTGACTCCATTGTGCTCGTTGAGCTCAGCAAGCACGCGCTGATAGTCATTGGCATTGACAACAATGGTTACGTCTTTGTGGTTTTTAGCAGCCGCACGAACCATAGTCGGACCGCCAATATCGATATTCTCAATAGCGTCTTCCAGAGAACAGCCTTCTTTAGCAACAGTTTCAGCAAAGGGATACAGATTCACTACAACCATATCGATAGGAGCAATATTTTGCTCCTGCATAACATTCTGGTCGACATCGCGGCGACCTAAAATACCGCCATGAACCTTAGGGTGCAGTGTCTTTACCCGCCCGCCCATAATCTCTTCCTGACCGGTGTGTTCAGAAACATCAATAACGGCAATGCCTGAGTCACGAAGCAGTTTGGCGGTACCGCCTGTAGAGAGAATTTCAATGTTCTTTTTAGCCAAAGCTTGAGCGAATTCAACAATACCGGTTTTATCAGAAACACTGATTAAAGCGCGTTGGATTGGACGGGTTTCCATTGTTTTGCCTTTCTATACTGAGTTAACTTACGGGGAGGTTAATAAAAAAAGGGCGCCAAAAGGCGCCCAAAAAACTTCTTAATTCATGCCGTATTTTTTCAGCTTCTTGCGTAAGGTGCCGCGGTTAATGCCTAACATGGTTGCGGCGCGGGTTTGATTACCCCGGGTGTAAGTCATGACTTCTTCAAGTAACGGTGCTTCTACTTCAGATAGCACTAACTCGTAAAGTTCTTCAGGATCCTGACCATCAAGCTGACGCAAAAAACTGTTCAATGCTTGTTTTACGGAATCACGCAGTGGCTTTGGCTGTGCGTTATTGCCGATAGTGGTTAGGGGAGATACGTTCTCACGACTAGGGTTTTGATCAAACATAATGCGCTTATCTCTTCTCTACAGTGACAAAATAATCTTCAAGTGCCTTAAGTTGCTCGCTGGCATCCTCAAGACGATTAAATGTTTGCCTGAATTCATCATTGCTGGCTTTTTCTTTTAAATACCAACCAACGTGTTTCCGGGCGATTCTGACACCCTGGTAACTGCCGTAAAATTCGTGCAGTTTGCCAACGTGATGAATAACGGTCTCAGCCACTTCGGTTAAGGACGGCGGGTTTAGCTCCTGTCCTGTTTCAAGAAAATGAGCTATTTCTCTAAACAGCCAGGGATTACCCTGCGCGCCGCGACCAATCATAATGGCGTCGGCTCCGGTGTACTCTAAAACCTGTTGAGCCTGAAGTGGTGTACGGATATCGCCGTTAGCCACTACCGGGATAGAAACAGCCTTCTTAATTGCCTTAATGGTGTCGTATTCCGCAATGCCTTTGTACATGCAGGCACGAGTACGACCATGAATGGCAAGAGACTGAATACCGCAGCGTTCTGCCAGCTGCGCTATATCAATACCGTTTCTGTGTTCAGGATCCCAACCGGTTCTGGTTTTCAGTGTTACCGGAACGTCAACAGCTGCAACCACAGCTGTTAATATCTCTTCTACTAACCCGGGATGCTGCATAAGCGCCGAGCCAGCCATCTTCTTGTTTACCTTTTTCGCCGGGCAGCCCATATTTATGTCAATAATCTGCGCACCCATACTCACATTCACGCGCGCTGCTTCGGCCATTAATGCCGGTTCCGAGCCCGCTATCTGCACAGCACGAATGCCCAGCTCTCCCGAATGATCCATGCGTTGCCTGGATTTATCGGTCTGCCATACCTTGGGGTTACTGGACAGCATCTCTGATACTGTAAGCCCAGCCCCCGTGCTGTAACACAGCTGACGGAACGGCTGATCAGTAACTCCAGCCATGGGAGCTAATATGACCTGATTGTCGAGTTGATATGGACCAATCCGCATCGGTTAAAAACTACTCAGCGAAAGGGTGAGGAATTTTAGGGAATTTGCGCAATAAAGAAAAGGCTATTTATTACGCAATTTGAGTCTTTTTTTCATTTTTTACTATTGACAAAGCGTACGCTTGTTAACCAACGCGGGTGCCGCTGAGCATTGCCCAGTCGCCGTCTATAGTTGGGGTATCGAATTTTATGTGGGGTTGGTAAGCCTCAATAACCCCTTCTATTTGCCGTTCCAGTATACCGGATAAAACCAGTTGTCCGCCGGGGGCAACAAAGCCGAGTATGGTATCAGCTAGCTCTCGTAAAGGGCCGGCGAGGACATTGGCAAGTACCAGGTCCACCTGGGTTTCAGGTTGCTGGCTGGGTAGGTAAAGGCTGAATTTATCGCCCACCTTATTACGCTCAGCGTTATCTTTGGTCGCAATCAGCGCCTGTTGGTCAATATCAATGCCAATTACGTGCTCTGCTTTAAATAGTAATGCGGCAATGCCTAATATTCCTGAGCCACAACCGAAATCCACCACGGTTTTTCCGGTTGGCGGGTTGGCATCTATCCAGCGGAGGCACATTGCTGTTGTTGGGTGGGTTCCGGTACCAAACGCCATACCGGGATCGAGGAGAATATTAATGGCATCGGGTTCTGGTATTTCTCGCCAGCTGGGACAAATCCACAGTTTTTCACCAAACCGAATGGGGTGGAAGTTATCCATCCATTCGCGTTCCCAATCCTTGTCTTCCAGTGCATCGACTTTGTATTGTAAATTGTCGTCATTGAAAACGTTGGACTTTTTCAGGTTGGCAATAATGATTTTGATATCCGCGTCGGCGTCAAATAAGCCCGTGGCTAAAGTATGTTCCCACAATATAACGTCACCGGGGCGGGGCTCAAAAATGGGGGAATCGGCACCGTCACGATAAGTCACCGCTTGAGCACCGTTAGCCATGAGCATGTCACCCACTTGGGGTGCATGCTCTTCACTACAGGAAAGGGTGAGTTGGATCCAGGGCATTAATTAATGCCCGCCTATACCAAGTTTTTTCTCAAGATAGTGAATATTCGTGCCACCATGCTGGAAATTTTCATCTGCCATAATCGACTTTTGCAGAGGAATATTGGTTTTAATGTCTTCGATGATCAATTCATTTAAGGCATTACGCATACGGGCAATAGCAATATCGCGGTTTTCGCCGTAAGTAATTAGCTTACCTATCATCGAGTCATAGTTTGGCGGTACTTTGTAATCGGCATAAACGTGAGAGTCCCAGCGAACACCAAAACCTCCCGGAGAATGGAAACGGGTGATAGTGCCCGGTGACGGTGTAAAGGTTTCAGGGTCTTCGGCGTTAATCCGGCATTCAATGGCATGACCACGAATGACAACATCTTCCTGGCTGACCGAAAGCTGGCGACCGGCTGCAATGCGCAGCTGCTCTTTAATCAAGTCGATACCTGTGACCATCTCGGTAACCGGATGCTCAACCTGAATACGGGTGTTCATTTCAATGAAATAGAATTCGCCATTTTCGTACAAGAATTCAAATGTACCAGCGCCACGGTAGCCAAGCTCTACACAAGCTTTGGCACAACGCTCACCAATAAATTTACGCATTTCAGGGGTGATACCCGGCGCAGGTGCCTCTTCAACCACTTTCTGGTGACGACGCTGCATCGAGCAGTCACGTTCACCTAAATGAATGGCATTGCCTTGTCCATCGGCCAGAACCTGAATTTCCACATGGCGAGGGTTTTCAAGGAACTTTTCCATATAGACAACAGGGTTACCGAAGGCTGCGCGAGCTTCGTTCTGAGTCATAGTGATAGAGCTGAGCAATTCGCTCTCCTCGCGTACAACCCGCATACCACGACCACCGCCGCCGCCTGCTGCTTTAATAATAATGGGGTAACCAATGCGCTTAGCAAGCTTCTTATTACGTTCGTCGTCGTCATCCAGAGGGCCATCCGACCCCGGAACGCAAGGAACGCCAGTTTTCTTCATTGCCTTAATGGCTGATACTTTGTCGCCCATAAGACGGATAAGATCCGGCGTTGGTCCAACAAAAATGAAGCCAGATTGTTCAACTTGTTCAGCAAAATCGGCGTTTTCGGCCAGAAAGCCGTAACCCGGGTGAATAGCTGCTGCATCCGTAATTTCAGCTGCGCTGATAATACGGGGAATGTTCAGGTAGCTCTCGTTCGCTGGCGCTTTACCTATGCAAATTGCTTCGTCTGCAAGTAAAACGTGTTTAAGGTTTCTATCAACCGTTGAATGAACTGCCACTGTTTTAATGCCGAGCTCTTTACAGGCTCGCAGTATGCGCAGTGCAATTTCGCCACGGTTGGCAATGACCACTTTATCTAACATGACAAATACCTGCGGTTACTTTATTCGATGATAAACAGTGGCTGATCAAATTCAACCGGCTCTTCGTTATCTACTAAAATCTGTTTAACGACACCGGATTTGTCTGCTTCAATCTGGTTCATCATTTTCATTGCTTCAATAATGCACAGTGTTTCGCCGGCATTAACGCGAGAGCCAACAGTAACGAAAGGCTTTGCATCAGGAGATGGAGCTTCGTAGAAGGTTCCAACCATAGGAGAGCGAACAACGTGGCCGCTAATTTCTTCACTGGCTGGTTCAGCCGCTGGCTGGCTTGCCGGAGCTGATTGTGGCGCTTGCTGAGGGGCGTGTTGCGGTTGTGGCGCGTATTGCATCGGTGCAGGCTGCGCACTGTAACGATTAATCCGAACTGACTCTTCGCCCTCGGTAATTTCCAGTTCTGCTACGCCAGATTCTTCAACGAGCTCGATCAGTTTCTTAATTTTTCGGATATCCATGCTAACGTCTACCTTTAGTTATCTGTATTGTTCAATGTAGTTAAAGCTGCTTGTAATGCGTATTCATAACCACGGGCGCCAAGCCCGCAGATAACACCGTCAGCCACGTCTGCCAAATAAGAATGGTGGCGGAAGCTCTCACGGCGATAAATATTGGAAAGGTGCACTTCAATAAAAGGGATTTTCACAGCCAATAACGCATCGCGTAATGCCACGCTGGTGTGTGCGTAGGCTGCCGGATTAATCACAATATAATCTACGGAGTCTTTGGCGGCTTGCTGGATCCAGTCAATTAACTGGTGTTCAGCATTGGACTGACGGAAATCTAGTGCTGTTGCGTGTTGTTTAGCAATGGCTCCCAGCGAATCAGCGATATCATCCAGGCTTTGCTTACCATAAAGCTCTGGTTCACGCTGCCCCAGTAAATTTAGATTCGGGCCATTGAGCACTAATATTTTAAAACGTTCTGCCATTGTGCCGCCATTTGCTGTGAAGTTACGGAAACTATTAAAAGTGACCACAACTTTCAGTTTGGGTTCCTATAACAACAGTATTATAGGGAAAAAAAGCAAGATTGCAGCACTTTACTGGTCTTATCAGCGCATTTAGGCACAAGTTTACTCGGAAACTATCTTTTCCAGATGCTTTTTGAAATCCTCAGCGTTCATATAACCGGTAACCCGGTATTCAGGGCGTTCGTTGCCTTCAGGGTCAAAGAACAGAATGGTGGGTAGCCCCAGCACCTTGTAGCGACTCAGAATCTCAACGTCTTGCGCGTTATTGCGGGTAACATCGGCCTGAATGAGTTTAAACTCCTGAAACTGCGCCTGAACCTGCTCATCTGAAAAGGTGTACTGCTCGAATTCCTTGCAGGCCACGCACCAGTCCGCATAAAGGTCTAGCATTACCCATCGGTCACTTTCTGCTACTTGTTGTTGTATGTCGCTGACATTACTAACAACAGTAAAAAGGCCGTGACTTTTTTGTTCCAGTTGCGCTTTATTAACCTGCCAGTAACTGCCTGTAGTAGCCGCCGCTGCTAAGAGTACAATAGTGATAACTTTCGTGGTGATCCGAAGCGGCTGGCTTATCGAAACAGCCAGAGATACGGCGGCGAGAATAAAGTAAAAAATCCACAGCCACATGCTAATACTGGTCGGAATAAGGCGCTCAATTAAGAATAAGGTAACTGCCAATAACAGCCAACCGAAGAACTGCTTAACCACGTTCATCCACGCGCCGGCTTTGGGCAGAAGCTTGCCGCCACTTAAGCCGAATAGAATAAGCGGCACGCCCATACCCAGGCTTAATGCGTAAAGAATAGCGACGCCGCTTACCATATCGCCCGATTGCGCAATAAAGAGTAACGCCCCTGACAAGGGGGCTGTGGTACAGGGTGATGCTACCAGGCCGGAAATAGCGCCGATAATAAAGACGCCAACGATATTGCCTCCGCTTTGCTGGCCGCTAAAGCTTTGCAGTTTTGACTGCCAGCTAATAGGAAGCTGCAGCGTATAAGCTCCGAACATACTCAAAGCAAAAAGCGCGAACAATACTGCAAGAACAATTAACACCACCGGATGCTGAAAGTAAGCCTGATACTGCATACCCGCTGATGCCACAACCAGGCCTAATAGAGAATAGGTAATGGCCATACCCTGAACGTATATAAAGGAAAGCCAAAGTGTGTTTTTCCAGTTACGTTCACGGTTGCCCAGCACAACGCCGGATAAAATGGGGTACATAGGAAACACGCAGGGGGTAAAAGCTAAGCCAATACCCAAAGCAAAAAAGAGTAACAATGTAATGATTAAATGTTGTTCACCTATACCGAACAGGCTGCTGTCGGTGTTTGGCGGTGCGGTGGCGGGGGCCGTTTCACTAGTACTGGAGAGTTTAATCTGCTTTTCAGTGGGCGGGTAACATAACCCCGCATCTGCGCAGCCCTGATACTGAACGGTAATGGTGTCGCCGGAAAACTCCGGGTTAGGTGTAAAAGACCACTCAACGTAGTTGCGGTATACAATTGACTCGCCAAAAAACTCATCGTTATGAGACTCGCCTTGCGGGAGTTCGGGTTCTGCTGCTAATGCATTTTCGGGAACCACCTTAAAGCGGTGTTGATACAAATAGTACTCGGGAGCGACAACCCAACTGACCGTCACTTTGCTGTCATTAACTTCGCTGTCGAAATCAAAAGCCTGATCTACCGATAAAAACTGATTGTCCTGCTGGAATGGATTCGACTGCACACTATGTGCTGGCGCAACGACGGCAAAAACCAGAGTTAAGGCTGCGAGACATGTGATGAATCTTTGTATCATTTAACTGAGTCCTGTATCCACGTCAGATAATCGGGTAAACCATCTTCAATATTGATGCTTATTAATTCTGGAGAATCGTAAGGGTGAATAGCACTGATGGTACTTTTTATGTCACTGAAACGTTCCGCAGTCGATTTTATCAGTAAAAGCCACTCATGGTCTTCATGCAATTCGCCCTGCCAGGAGTAAATAGAGGTCATATTAGGCACTATGTTGACGCAGGCCACTAGCTTTTTTTCGAGCAGAGAACGCGCCAGCTGTTTAGCCGAGTCAGAACTGTCTGTGGTGCATAAAATCAATTGTGGTTGCTGAGTCATAGAACCTCCCTATAGCGCCTGTCAGTTTTGCAAATTAGCATAAAAATTTTTGAGCTTCCCCCTTGATAACAAAAATTCCTCCCCCATTTAATGTGCACACACATTTTTATCCGCCCCTTAGGGGTATTAACCACTAACAACAATAGGTTGAGGAGTTATCAACAATGAAACTTCGTCCTTTACACGATCGAGTCATTATTAAGCGCACTGAAGTCGAAGCGAAATCGGCTGGCGGCATTGTTCTGACTGGTTCTGCGGCAGAAAAATCTACTCGCGGTGAAATCGTAGCAGTAGGCAAAGGCCGCATTCTGGATAACGGTGAGGTACGTGCACTAGACGTAAAAGCTGGTGACAAAGTGCTGTTCAATGAAGGCTACGGTGTTAAAACCGAGAAAATTGACGGTGAAGAGTACTTAATCATGAGCGAAAGCGACATTCTGGCTGTTGAAGAATAAGACGTCAGAAACGCTTACTAGCACAACCGACTAAACGAATTTAAGAGGAAAGCAAAAATGGCAGCTAAAGAAGTCAAATTTGGTAACACAGCACGTCAAAAAATGCTGAAAGGCGTTAACATTCTTGCTGATTCAGTAAAAGTGACGCTGGGTCCAAAAGGTCGCAACGTTGTATTAGATAAGTCTTACGGTTCTCCTGTTATCACCAAAGACGGTGTGTCTGTTGCGAAAGAAATCGAGCTGGAAGATAAGTTCGAGAACATGGGCGCGCAGATGGTTAAAGAAGTGGCGTCTAAAGCAAATGACGAAGCGGGTGACGGTACAACAACCGCAACCGTTCTGGCTCAAGCCATTGTTAACGAAGGCTTGAAGTCAGTAGCCGCAGGCATGAACCCGATGGATCTTAAGCGCGGTATCGACAAAGCGGTTATCGCTGCAGTTGAAGAGCTGAAGAAAATTTCTCAGCCTTGTGCCGACAGCAAAGCCATTGCTCAGGTAGCGACTATTTCTGCAAACGCTGATCACACTATTGGCGAAATCATTGCTCAGGCAATGGACAAAGTAGGCCAGGAAGGTGTTATCACCGTTGAAGAAGGTCAAGCACTGACTGACGAGCTGGACGTTGTTGAAGGTATGCAGTTCGACCGTGGTTACTTGTCTCCTTACTTCATTAACAACCAGGAAAGTGGTTCGGTTGAATTAGACAACCCGTTCATTCTTCTGATTGATAAGAAAATCTCTAATATCCGCGAGTTACTGCCGGTATTAGAAGGTGTTTCTAAAGCCGGTAAACCTCTGCTGATTATTGCTGAAGACGTTGAAGGCGAAGCGCTGGCAACTCTGGTTGTGAACAATATGCGTGGCATCGTTAAAGTTGCTGCGGTTAAAGCACCAGGCTTTGGCGACCGTCGTAAAGCTATGCTGCAGGACATTGCTGTTCTGACTGGCGGTACTGTGGTTTCTGAAGAAATTGGTATGGAGCTGGAAAAAACGCAGCTGGAAGACTTAGGTACTGCGAAGCGCGTTGTGATTACTAAAGACAACACCACTGTTGTTGACGGTAATGGCGACGATACCGCTATCGACGGTCGTGTTAACCAAATCAAGCAGCAGATGGAAGACACTACGTCTGACTATGACCGTGAAAAACTGCAAGAGCGTCTGGCTAAGTTAGCTGGCGGTGTTGCGGTGATTAAAGTCGGCGCTGCTACTGAAATGGAAATGAAAGAGAAAAAAGCGCGCGTTGAAGATGCGTTGCATGCAACTCGTGCAGCTGTTGAAGAAGGCGTGGTACCTGGTGGTGGTGTTGCTTTGGTTCGCGCTGCGAGCAAACTGGCAGAACTGCGTGGTGACAACGAAGAACAGAACGTTGGTATCCGTTTAGCCCTGCGTGCGATGGAAGCGCCGTTGCGTCAAATCGCAATGAACGCTGGCGCCGAAGGTTCTGTGGTTGCTAACAACGTACGTGCTGGCGAAGGTAACTATGGTTACAATGCCGGTAACGACACTTACGGCGATATGCTGGAAATGGGTATTCTGGATCCAACCAAAGTGACCCGTTCGGCACTTCAGTTCGCGGCATCTGTTGGCGCACTGATGATCACCACCGAAGCAATGATTGCTGACATCCCACAAGATGACAACGCAGGCGGCATGCCTGGCGGCGACATGGGTGGAATGGGCGGTATGGGCGGCATGATGTAAGCCTCCCAACGCACTTTTGAAAAGGGGAGCCTTGATGGCTCCCCTTTTTTTTATGGAATTTTTTTCATTATTTGTGTTCTAACCTAGAGATGACACCCTTGGCGATTGTATGGGAGGAAGATAGCATGCGTGTTCAGGGTATAGTGGGAGCGGCGTTATTAGCCTGTAGCTTTACAGCATATGCTGGTACGGCTGAAGTTTCCTGGAAAGATGTTGATAGTTACACAGATATTCGACCGGCCGATGGCTTACGTGATCGTTACCAGAAAAAGGTGATGGATAAGCTGACGGAGCATTTTCAGGAGTTGGCGGCAAAGCTTCCTGAAGATCAGAAGCTGGAAATTACCGTAACAGACGTTGATTTAACCGGCCGGGTTGAACCGACATTTGGACGCTCGAGTTCAAATTACGTGCGCATTGTTCGGGAAATTGACTTCCCTAGAATGGAATTTGATTATCGTTTAATGAGTAATTCCGGAGAAGCTGTAAAGGAAGGCCAGGCTCACGTAAAAAATATGGGGTTTAATTACGACAGCCTGGCATCACGGATGAGACGGGATGACTTATATTTTGAAAAGCAGATGCTGACTCAGTGGTTCGAAGAAACCTTTGTTAGCCAGCCTGACGAATAGCTTTAAGGCGAGCAAGAGTTTCAGTCATTAACTGTAATTGTTGGACCAGTAACTGTAACTGCTGCTCGTTTTCTTTGTCCTGCTGCCATTTTTCAAAGTTGGCAGCAATTTCATTAAGGTAGGGCTGAAAACGGTTGCCTGTGCTTTCAAATACCGTTTGCTCGGCGAAAACGCCCTGGAACTTGGCTTTGCCTTGTTGACGCAGATCGTCAAGGTACTGGTCTGCATCAATAACTTGACGATACAGTTGCTGAAGATGATCCTGCAGTTTGCTTTCTACACTTTCCAGGTTATCGCTCATAGTTTTTCCTCTGTTAATGTATTAGTGCCGTCCGGCATGATAGCGGTTTTACTGAGTTCACCAGCTTCCTCTCTGACCAGGCGAGGAACCAGAAACCCAGGTAATTCATGAGTCATTTTTTGCCACAAGGCTTGCGCCTTCTCGTCACTAACCGCGAAATGGCTGGCGCCTTCAACTTTGTCCAGCTGGTGCAAATAGTAGGGCATAACCCGGGCACTAAATAACTTTTCACTAAGCTCAATAAGCGCGGTTAAATTATCATTTACTCCGCTGAGCAAGACGCTCTGGTTCAGTAAATGGATACCCGCGTGGTGCCAGTCATCGAGTGCCCCGGCTAACTCAGGAGAAATCTCATTTGCATGATTCGCATGAAGCACTAAGACGCTTTGCAAACGACTGTTGCTGAGCACTTCTTTAAGCTTATGCGTCAGGCGGGAGGGTATCACGACTGGCAACCGGCTATGAATACGTAAACGGGTGAGTTGGGGCAATAATTCAAATTCGTTAATCAACCCTTTAAGCCGCTCGTCCTTTGCCATTAGAGGGTCGCCGCCGCTCAGAATCACCTCATTAATTTCCGGGTGTTGTCGGATGTACTCCAGTGTCTCCGTTAGTTGGCGTTTGCTGAAAGTTAATTCGTCGTAAGGAAAGTGACGCCGAAAGCAATAACGGCAATTGACTGCGCAACCGCCTTGCAGTATCAACAATACTCGGCTTTTATACTTGTGCAGAAGACCATTTACGGGGCCTTGCTGTTCTTGCAGAGGGTCGGTGCTGTAACCGGGCTCCGACTCAAACTCGTTGTGCAAAGGGAGCACCTGACGTAATAATGGATCGTTAGAGTCTCCGACTTGCATTTGCGCAACAAAAGGCTTTGGCACGCGCATAGCAAAGAGCTTACGGGCTTTGATATCCTCACTAAATAATGCGGGATCGAGTTTGAGTGCGCGTAGCAGTTCTTCTGGCTGGGTATAGGCTTGTTTCAGCTCAAACTGCCAGTCAGGACGATCATTTATAGAGATAGGATACGCTGGCTCAGGCACTACGCCTCCGCGACTGCTGCAAATACTCCATATTTTACCTGAAAAAAGTCGCTATTTGTTTTATTATTGCGCGCAAATGATCAGGCATTTACAAAGGAAAGTCTTGTTATGGCGAATTATAGTACGAGTGAATTTAAAGGTGGTTTAAAAATCATGCAGGACGGCGAGCCATGCTCGATCGTTGAAAATGAAATGGTTAAGCCCGGTAAAGGTCAGGCCTTTAACCGCGTTAAAATTCGCAAATTAATCAGCGGTAAAGTGGTTGAGAAAACCTTCAAGTCGGGCGAATCCGTTGAAGGCGCTGATGTTATTGAGTTGGAACTGTCTTATCTTTATAACGATGGTGAATTCTGGCACTTCATGAATAACGAAACCTTTGAACAAGTTCCTGCCGACGAGAAGGCGGTAGGCGAAGCGGAGAAATGGCTTGTCGAACAAGATGTTTGTACTTTGACTCTGTGGGAAGGGAAGCCAATTAATGTGCAGCCGCCAAACTTTGTTGAATTGGAAATTACTGAAACTGACCCCGGACTTAAAGGTGATACTGCCGGTACTGGCGGTAAACCTGCCACACTGAGCACTGGCGCTGTTGTTCGTGTTCCGTTATTTGTACAAATTGGCGAAGTGATCAAAGTTGATACTCGCTCGGGCGAATACGTTTCCCGCGTTCAAAAGTAAATAGATATGACGACCGACTGGCGGCCAGCAGCAGATTGGTCAGTGCTTGTTAAACGCGCTGATTTCATGCGACAAGTCCGCCAGTTTTTTTATGAAAGGAAGGTAACCGAAGTCGATACGCATTTGTTGTCCCAGTTTGGGGTAACCGATTGTCATCTGAATAATCTCACCACGGAATTCAAGTATCCGCTGGCTTCAGGAAATAGAACACTCTATTTGCAGACCTCTCCCGAATACGCCATGAAGCGAATTCTTGCAGCCTATGGAAAAGATATTTATCAATTGAGCCATGTGGTGCGCGATGACGAAATAGGGCGCTTCCATAATCCGGAATTTACTTTACTTGAGTGGTACCGGGTTGGGTACGACGATATTCAGCTAATTGCTGAAGTTTCAGAGCTGCTGACTGAAGTCTGTGACGCGCCGGAAACTAAAGTCATCACCTACCAGCAGTGTTTTCTTGATTACCTTGGCGAAGACCCTTTGACGACTTGCGGTGTTGAAAACATCAGACAAGAGCTTATTGAACAACCCGCTTTAACGGACTGGATGTCAAAAGAAGACGATGAAAATACCATTCTTCAAGTGGCATTTTCGGAATTAATAGAAGGCCAGTTTCCTGCGGAGATACCGATTTGCATCACCGAGTTTCCAAAGTCGCAAGCTGCTTTGGCCAAAATTGACCAGCATAATCCGCGTGTCTCCAGAAGATTTGAGTTTTATTATCAGGGAGTGGAATTGGCCAATGGTTATAATGAGCTTGCTGATCCAGCTGAGCAACGTCTGCGTTTTAGCCAGGATAATCAACGACGTAAACAGCTGAATTTGCCCACACAACCCGAAGATACTCGTTTATTGGCGGCGTTAGAGTCGGGATTCCCCGCGTGTTCCGGCGTAGCACTAGGGTTCGATCGGCTGCTAATGATTGCCTGTGGAGCGAAATCAATAACCGAAGTGCTGCCTTTCTCTATTCAAACTGCTTGATCAGTATCGCCTGAGAAAACAATTTTTTCTGATCTCCCTTGGCTATTCTTTTCGTATGTTATAATATTACAGCTTAGGTTTATGCAGAAGGTCGTTTCTAGTATGTCAGCAACAGCATCCAAAAATTTGGATAAAGCAGGAATTTGGGTCACCACTTTGTGTGCGATTCATTGCTTATTGCTGCCTGTTATTCTGCCGTTGCTCGCTATGGCGGGTTTAGCCTTTATCGGCGAAGACCTATTGGAAAACACCATTTTAGGCTTCAGTGTTGTTATCGGGCTATTATCTCTTATTAGTGGTGCGCGGAAGCACGGTAAATGGCACCTGCTGTCATTGTTACTACTAGGAGCATTTATCTATTCTCAACGCGATATTCTGGGACACTGGGGTGAACCTGTCATTATTCTATTTGGTGCCGGTCTCATTATTTATGCCCATGTCTCGAACCTTCGCTTAAGCCGCAAGCTTAATTTTTCCCCGGTTGCGGAAGAGCCCGTTCAAGGTTAACTCTTCCTTTCCAGAACAACGCCCGTTTCAATGTGGTCTGTGTAGGGAAACTGATCGAACATTGCCGCTGCAGTCACTTTATGGCTACTGGATAAATCATGAATGTTCTCTGTCAAAGTTTCCGGGTTACAGGAAATATAAATTATTCTTTGATACTGAGACACCAGCTTCAACGTGTCTTTATCTAAACCCGCTCTGGGTGGATCAACCAATACGGTTTGACAATCAAAACTGTGAATCTCAGCATCAGCCGCCCGTTTAGATTCCAGCTCTCCACTTAACGCTGCACTAAACTCTTCGGCAGACATACGAACAACGGTGACATTTTTAATATTGTTCAATTCTGCGTTCTCGCGAGCCGCCGCAACAGAACTTTTGCTAATTTCAGTAGCTAAAACGCGATTAAAGTTCTCAGCCAGCGGTAAGGTAAAATTGCCGTTGCCGCAGTAGAGCTCTAATAAGTCATGCGAATTGTTGCCCGCGTGGCGTTTAGCCCAACTGATCATTTGCTGATTAATAATGGCATTTGGCTGAGTGAAGCTGTTCTCGGTTTGTAGAGACAGATAGCTTTTTCCATCAACCTTAACTTCTTCAGTGACGCTTTCTTTATATAACACGCGTTTTTGCTTACGAGCTCTTCCTATAACTTCAACCTTAGCTATAGAGGTCAGCGCTTCGCGAAGTTGGATGGCTTCCTGTTCCCATTGGTCATCTAAAGGGCGATGATAGAGTAAAGAGATAATGGCTTCACCGGTGGTGGTAGTCAGGAAATCCACTTGAAACAGTTTGCGACGTAAAACATCATTCGGCTTTAATAAACTAATAAGCTCTTTCATTAGTTCATTAATAAGCAGGCTCCCTGGTATGAATTCATTCATGCGGATTTTTTCACGCGTCTCAGGGTTAAACATAATGTAGTATAAGTCATCGCCTTCGTGCCAAACTCGAAACTCAGCACGCATTCTGTAGTGACTGGCGGGCGATTCAAACACTTCCACTTCATTAAGGTGAAAAGGACGAAACATCTCTCTAACCCGGTCTGCCTTCTGTGCGAGTTGTTGTGGGTATTCAGATGTATCGATTCGTTTGTAAGTCATTATGAGGTTACGCCATATTTGCCAGTAATTAGTCAGGCTTCTATTTTACGCATCAATGCCTTTATGTGCCAACGCCCTTTATTTATGTTGGATTTGATCACATTTGCTGAAACTTTACGCAGTCAGTAAAAAAACAGTTAGAAAGGTGCTAAAAGCGCTTGACGGGACGAGTTAAATCTCTAAAATGCGCTCCACGTTCAAGGCAGGCAACGAAGCCGCCGAAAACCTAAGTTTTCTAAAAAATCTTTTTTCAAAAAAGTATTGACGGAAAACACACGGTGTGTAGAATACGCACCTCTCGCAGCCAAGGTTGCTGAGAAACGCTCTTTAACAATTATATCAAGCCAAGCAAACTGTGTGGGCACTTGCAGAAGTTAAGCAAAACGAAATATTTGTATTGCAACTTTTGAATGA
>NZ_SNWT01000013.1:0-45564 GCF_004362265.1 Idiomarina sp. 017G
TGACACTGTCTCAGCTAACCATCCACTTTGAAGGTCGACTGGATGGCCACATAGATTTATGAAAACTTGGCTGACACAGAATATTGAACACTCTCTTCAAGGATTAGAACCTGTAATTTAGTCATTTTTAGATTTTTTCTGAAATGTCAGGGTCATTCTCGTTTTCTTTGTAGACTAAGTAAACTTCCCCTTCAATGGCTTTAAGCTGTGCCTCGTAAACAACATCTTCTATTAAGCGTACTCTTTCAGGCTTCGTTATAATTTCATTATTAGCTTTATGAACACTCAAAAAGCTTGTGAAATACGAGCGCTCTATCCAATAGATTTTGGAATCTGATTTTAAAGTGCTGACGACAGAAATATTTTGTCTAACAGGTAAAAACATAAGAGCCAGTATAGCTAACGACAGTAATGGGGTGACGGCTTCTTTTAAACTGAAAGCGAGTAACGTTATGACGATAAAATACAGTGATAAGATGCCTGTTACTATCAACCCTATTCCGTTATTTCCAGTAACTTCATTTATGAAACTGAACTGAAAAAAGTAAGAAAGTAAACTAATAATAAAAGGTACAGCGTACAAAAATAGAGTGCTTTTTTTACTTAACATGCAGCTATACCTTAATTGATTTAAGAGGGGAATATTTCTTCTTTTTTAGATAACGCTACTAAACGAGAAACTCACAGTCCTTTAAAATTTTTGGCTGGCTGACTAGTACACCAGTCCCATACTAATTGAGACAGCTCCGGTGAGCTGTCGGCTTCGCCTCGGCCCATTTTCCAGTGTTCATAGCCTAAGGCTAATATTTTTTCGTTAATGGCGTCCTGGTAGGTACCGGAAGTCGTGGGAAAGAAGCGCTCCAGTTGTTTGCGGTTCTGCTCTTCGGTTACGTAGTAGTCGTCCGGGTTATCTTTAAGATCAGCCACTGTTTTGGCGACCATATTGGTTTTTAAAACCATACCAGAGCAACTTTTCCAACGGGCCTGCAGCAGCTTGCCATGCTCAGACTGGTCGTTGTCATAAGGTGTTTTACCTGGGTTTTCATACAAAGATTCCCATGGCTTATCCATCGACTGTTCAGGTGGTGTTTGTGCATTAGCGGAGAGACTTAAAGTAAGGGCGGCTGCAAACATTATTCCTGTTGATTTCATCAGTCATATTCCTGTGTTTAAGATAAACTTAAAGGTTTTTACTTCCTTACCTTAGTGATAATAACTTTATTGAAGCAGTGACAACGAGTCAACGCCTGGGGATTAACAGCTCTAATTCGTTTGAGCAATATTACCGGCTTTTATCCGACGTAATGCTTTGCTGGCTAAAATTTTGCTACCTTTTCGCTGAGGCTCTCCTCCTAAAAGCTGTATAGCCACGCTTTGTTCTTTATACCAGACCGCCAGTGTTGGCATTGCGCCTTGCATCCAGTGTGCTTCATCGCCAATGCCTAAGACTGGCTCACCTAATCGACGAGCTTGGGTTAATACATAGCCTCCCATGTTGTCACTTTCATGGTCGTGGTAGTCCCAGGATACAGTCAACTGAAATGGCTCTTTGGTGGCCAAGTCAGGATCCAGATCATTTCGTACCCAAACGCAGGTTGAATAACCTTGCTCAGCTCTTTCTTCTGCTATATGAACGCCTTCGCTGGTGGGAATATGATCCAGAACGTCTTTTTCTGTCAGAAGCTTACAAGCGGGTGTATTCGATTTATTGGGGAGCATATCGGTTTTCTGCGAAACTGACTGTGCTGTCGTCGATACCGATATCAGCAGCAAGCTAGCTGTTAAAAAAGGGGCAAAAAAAGCTTTGGTTAACATAGCGTCTCCTTCTGAAACTTCTCATTCCGTTGTGTCTGAATCAACTTTTCACCCAGTATATTAATTAACCTTTAAAATAATATCCAGATAGCGGGTTCGCGAACCTAAACTTAGTTTCTAGGGTCGGTTATTCAAATAAGGTTGCCGCCCATCCGGCAAAGCTCGATAATCTCTAAAGGATCACCTAAGGAATGACACCAATGTTTTACCGAAACTGTTTTGCTGCAAGTTTATTGGTTTTAGCCTGCTCGCAACTAACCGCTTGTAACTCTGATTCGTCTTCAGAAAGCTCGGATCACCAAGAATCCGGCATATGGCAACCCAAGCCAGGAACAAGCTGGCATTGGCAGCTGGAGAACTACGATAACCTGGATATAAGCAAGGACGCCGAGGCGTTCGATATCGACTTATTTGAAGGTGCCGAGGGTGGTGACGACAGTATTATCAGTTCATTAAAGGACAACGGTAAACGGGTTATTTGTTATTTTAGTGCCGGAACCCGTGAAGACTGGCGGCCCGATGCGACTGAATTTTCGGAAGACGCGGTTATTGCCAACGGTGAAATGGCGGACTGGCCGGGTGAAGTATGGCTGGACATAAACAATGAGGCTGTCCTGAATGAAAACATCAAACCCATTATGGAAGCGCGTCTGGACTTAGCTCAATCTGCAGGTTGTGATGCGGTTGAACCCGACAATGTCGACGGCTATATAAACACTGACGAGACAAAAGGCATTATCACTTACGATGATCAGCTAAATTACAATAAATGGTTAGCCAATGCCGCACACTCGCGAGGGTTAAGCATTGGTTTAAAGAATGATGTAGACCAACTGAATGAACTGGTTAATGACTTTGATTTTGCCGTAAACGAACAGTGTTATGCCTACGGAAATGAATGCGTGAGTTACGAGGACACTTTCCTGAAAAATAACAAAGCGGTGTTTGTGCAGGAATATTATGAAGACGGCTCAGAGGGTGAAATCAGCCAGCAGGAGTTTGAAAGTAATGCCTGCTCTTACTTCCTTGACGTTGGAATATCCGCTTTATGGAAAGAGGGTTTTAACCTGGATGGGGAAAATGTTCTGAGCTGCAGCGAATAGAATTTTAAAGCAAAGGTCAGTTTCATTAAAACAAGAAAACGAACTGACCTTTGAGCTTATATGCTCCACTCGTGAGTATGCCAGTCGTTTTCTTTCGCAATTGAGCGCATTTGTTCGTTACCATTTATAACATGGCTGTTAAGCGCGTAATCCAGTAATGGTACGTCGTTAATTGAGTCACTATATATGCAGCCTAACGGTAAGTCTTCTAAGTCGTGCTGTTTTTGCCACTGCTTTAAAAGAGCAACTTTTCCTTCTCCAAAGCTAAATGGCTCTATTAGGTTTTGTGTGAACTTATTGCTAGAGACCTCAATATCGATTCCAATAACATACTGAATACCAAAAAGAGCAGCAATGGGCTCTACTATAATGGTGGGGCTGGCAGAAATAACCAGAAGAATGTCTCCTGCTTTCTGATGCTCCCTGACTTTACGCATACCTTCTGTATAAATGCGAGGCTTAATATAGTGTTCAGCAAATTCGGCAGCCAGAGTTCTGATTTCAGTAACCCGTTTACCTTTTATGGGTAAAACCCATGCCTGCATATAATCCTTCATATTCATTCGTCCGCTACTGTAATCCTGCATGATTTCGCTGCAAATCTCAGTCGCTTCTTTGCTGTAAGGCCAAGAGTTTTTTCGTAAAAAGTACATCCAGTCCTGCGCACTATCTGAATCAACCAGGGTGCCATCAAGGTCAAATACAGTAAGCTTTGGTTTTGTCATTATTAAAGTACGTCCTTAAGTACACCTTAACGATTCAGGCGGCCGGCAAATTGTCTAAGAAAAGAATCAGATGAGGTGCTCGTCACTGAGACATCGTAGCGTTGATTACTGTCCGTCGGTATATGAACGACCTGTCCTTGAGGCAGCCTTTTTTTCGTATCAACGTCTTGTCCAAGATAGTAGGTAAAGCCGTCACTACGAGCCAATAGGCCGCAGTACTTGCCGTCACTGATAAAGCTAATATCTCTTCCGGGTTGTATTTCAGAATGTTTTCCTGCTAAGCGACGATGAAAACCTTCTGGCCCCATGACTTGCAAGTCATAAGCATCTTCAATTAGCGTCCACTCTCTGCTCGTTTTATTTTTGGCTTCGATAGTATATCGGTGCGGAATTGAGTCCAGATTCAGTCGGTTGTAAACATGGAATACAGCAGCGTGCTTGCCTTTATTAATGAAGGTCAGCTTCAATGTATTGGTTTCCGGCAGCTCATCCCACTCTAAATCCAGCTTATAGAGGCTAGGCCGGTGTGGACGCATACCCGGTTCCTGGGCAGGCATCGACTGTTGAATCGGAAGTTTAGGCGTTGTTCTTTTTGGCAGTGCCGCTGCCCTTTTTGCGTCAGCTGTGGGGTCAGGAAAAGCTAACGGCAAGTCCCTGTTTGGATTTACGAAGTCAAAAGCATTTGTGAAATCACCACAAACAGCCCGTCGCCAGGGGCTAATGTTGGGTTCTAAAACACCGAAACGTTGTTCCAGAAAACGAATAACCGAAGTATGATCGAGAACTTCCGAGTTAATGTAGCCGCCCCGACTCCAGGGAGAAATTACGTAGGCTGGAACGCGTGGTCCCAATCCGTAGGGTCTTCCCATGTAGTCTTGTACTTCCAACGACTCATCCGCTTCGGATCGATGAGTATGATACTCCCCTCGGGTAGACACCTGAGAATGGCCTGCATATCCGCCGGGTGATGCTGGATCTTCTGAAGGCGGTGCTGGTGGCGGTACGTGATCGAAAAATCCGTCGTTTTCATCAAACATGATAAACAATGCTGTTTTTGCCCAAACCTCAGGATTCGCCGTTAGAGCGTCTAATACCTCTGAGGTATATGCAGCCCCTTGTGCCGGGCTAGATGGTCCAGGATGCTCGGAACCTTCCGCTGTTGCTATAATATAAGATACAGAAGGCAACTTATTTTCCATAATATCTTCTCGCAGCTGGTCTAAAGCCTGAGTCGTTAACCCTCGTTTTGCGAGCTCTGGATTTGAACCTGGCTTACCTGCTACTGAGTTTTGAAACGCAGCAAACCCGACAAGCGGATTGTCCGTAAAATTATCCGACATATCCTGATAAATACGCCAATTTACACCTGCTTCCTGCAACCTTTCCACGTAGGTTGTCCAGGTGTATGGAATGGCTGCACCACCATCTTCAGGTAAACGGTCATGTGAGTTACCAATACTCGGCCCACCAAATTGGGCCTGCCCGTCGTTGGTTCCGGACCAGAGGAACAAACGGTTGGAGTTGGTTCCCGCATGCATAGAACAATGGTAAGCATCGCATAGTGTAAAGGCATCGGCTAAGGCGTACTGAAATGGCATATCCGCGCGCTCAAAGTAACCCATTGAGTGCAGATTTTTTGCTTCTGGCCAACGATCCATGTGCCCGTTATCCCAAGCCGCTTGCGCATCTGGCCAGGAATGAGGCGTGCCTTCTACACGCATATGTTCGAATGTTTGGCGTGTATTTAACGCAAATGGGGTGACAAATTTAGGGCCTATTTCAGTTTGGTTTAATTGCGTGAATATCGTACGGTCTTTGATTTGGTCAAACGATTTAGCTGGTGCAGGATAAGGGTCGGAAAAACCTCGTGCTCCTGACAAGGTACCGAAGTAATGATCAAAAGACCGATTTTCCTGCATCAGAATAACCACGTGCTCAATATCTTTTATCGTGCCAGTACGTACCGCAGCAGGAATAGCCAAAGCTCTTGATATTGCGGGAAAAGAAGCCATTACGCTGGCAGCTCCTGCCCCTAAAAGAAACCGACGGCGACTAATATCGACCATAGAAGTAACTCCTTGAAGAGGCATTAGATTTCGAAATCTAATGCCTCTTACCTAACATCTGGTTAAAAATCAGCACTAACAGAGAAAGTCACCGTTCTTGGTGAACCGGGATAAACACTGTTACTGCCAACAGCCGATATATACTCATCGTCGAGCAGGTTATTCACATTCAAACGCAGGCGAAGAGCCGATATGCTGGAGGAAACACCCTGAATATCAGTACCAATGTAGGCATCTACCACTTCATACCCAGGCGCGGTGGCTGAGTTCTCAAAGTTGATAAATCTATCCCCAATATGGCGCAGAGAGATTCCACTCGTTATGTTGCTACCGACATAATCAGCTGCGATGGTGAAGAAAGTTTTTGGTCCGCCGTATACTTGGTTCCCAGCCCGAATTTCTGCGTCTTGGTCAAGACCGGTATCACCTGTACTAAGGTACTCAGCATCATTATAGGTATAAGACCCAGAAACTCTCAGGCCGCTGGTAACTTGATATGAGGTGAGCAGTTCAGCGCCGCGACTCTTCTGACCACCAACGTTCACATAGCTGCCGTCGACTTCTTCTTTGTAATCGATACCATCCAATACACTAGTATCCAATTGTACAATTCGGTTATCGAATTTAATGTCGTATAAGGTAACCGCTGCGTTAAAGCCATTGTTGATATAACGGAAGCCTAACTCAATGTTCTCCGCCGTTTCAGGATCAATGCCACCCAGTTCTGAATTAGATAAACCGGAATCAATGATACCAGGAACAATGGATTTATAGTTTTCAGAGTAGCCGGCAAATAACTCTAAACCATTAACCGGTGTTGTATAGGTTAACCCTGCGTAGAGTAACGGATCTGAAGTGGAGTCTAATTGACCCGTTCTGTCATCGTTATAGAAGTGATCAACCGTAGTATCGACCTGATATTGTTTTACGCCGAGACTTGCGCTCAGCGGGCCTAAAACCGCTTTTTCCTGAGCGTAGTACATGAGTTCTTTAGTGTTTGCTTCGGTTTTATATTGAATCCAGTAAGGGGTTTCATTGAATTCCGGGCTAATTGCCGAGTTCTCAACTAAATGCCATGAGCGCGTTACATCGGCATCGTAGTTTTCATACCAAAACCCGCTGCGTAAGGTATGTTGTATGTTGCCAGTTTCAAAGTCGTAGGAAACATCCCCCGTTATGCCATAACGATGATTGGCATAATTTGACGTACGATATGAGCCAACCCCTTCGACATTGCCATCATAACAATTGGGATCTTTTTCAGCGTCTAAACCATATCGACCAGTGCAAGAGTCAATCAATGTACCTGGTACATTTGTACCGGCGTTAACGAAAAAGATATCGTCACCCTCGTAATCGCCATAAATTGTGTTACCGGAGCGTTCGTTATCCAGGTTTCCATCTCCATCGACATCGGTAATGTAGGGAGGGATCCAGTCACCACGGCCTTTCATTCTGTGATAATAAACGGCGGTATTGAATGAAAAGTTGCCAAAGTCTTTTTCGACCTGAAAACTATAAAATGAATTATCACGCAGTGCACGCCAGCCATCGCGATAGTTTTCATCAAGACCAGGAATTCCGGTCCAGTTCATGTGTAATCCGTCGTGACGAGGGTTTTCATAATAATCTTCTAAAGAAACATATTCATATTCGTTTTCATTAGCCGAATTGTAGGTAGCGAAGCCTGTAATATGAAACCCATCAATAATGGTTGTGATTTTACCCGTAAGATAATCTTTCTCCGTGATAGCTTCATTATCCCAAACGTCCTTATTTTGCGAAGATGAGCCACTGAGATAGAAGTAGGTATCTGGACTAATTTCACCTGAGTCGTAACGGAAACGGTACTTACTCGCGTCCTGGTCGCCTGCCATATAGAGTAAGCTTAAGTTTTCTTCCATTAATGGATCGGAAGTAATGAAATTCAGTGTTCCACCTAATGCCTCATTTGATCTCGAGCTGATATCCGCCGTTCCCTGACTGACTTCCACGGTTTCAAGATCGAGCACGTCAATAAATCTATTCGCTTTACTACCGCCGCCGTAGTTTGAGCCGCCGTTTGGTAAGCCATCAAGCGTTGTACCAATTTGCCCGTTATTGGTATTAAAGCCTCGCATTCGGATGTTAGTCATCCAGTCAGATGAACCGAAGGTATCAGCTTCCTGTACAATAACTCCGGGTAATTCCTGTACAACAGTGTTTACTGAAGCATTGGCTGGACGACGTGAAATCATATCCATTGAAACCGTGTTTGAGGCGAAAGTCTGTCTCTTACCTACAACAATGATTTCTTCCATTTGTTCGTCTTTTTTACTCGTTTCTTCTTTATCCTGATCAGCTATCGCTGATGCTGAGGCTATTGCCAGTATTAATGGTGAAAGTGCAAATCGTTTGTAGCCGTTCATGTGTATCTCCCCAGGTATGCTAAACGTGGAAGTAATAGGACCAAAATGACCTTTCACCTCCAGCTATGATTTTGAGCGAGGCCAATATAGAATTAAAATGTGACAGTGGTGTGATATTTTGTTGTATTAATTATTAATAATGTGAGTTTATGTGGTTTTTAATGTTGGAAGTGGATTAAGATTTACTTCTGCTCTAAAGTAGCAACTTGTTAACTCATTGAATTACATGCGCGCAACCAATAAACGTGTGGGGATGGATGTGAATATGTCTGAGCGTTTAATCACTATGTTGGAGTTGATTAGGCTTCATAGATCAATGTCTGTTGTCGATCTTTCACAGCGTTTTGAGGTGTCAGAAGAAACCATACGACGTGATATACGGCAGTTAGAAACTACCGGCAGAGTGGTTAAAGTGCATGGTGGAGTTCGTC
The DNA here is from genome assembly GCF_004362265.1 of Idiomarina sp. 017G. NCBI lineage: Bacteria > Pseudomonadati > Pseudomonadota > Gammaproteobacteria > Alteromonadales > Idiomarinaceae > Idiomarina > Idiomarina sp. 017G. Next base: position 8,549 of record NZ_SNWT01000013.1, read on the forward strand.
TTTCCACTTCAACTCTAGAGCCCCCATACCAAGGGCGCGTAAGTTTGAATGCTGCGGCTAAAAAAGAAGTTGGAGAGAAAGCTACCGAATTAGTCGAAGATGGGATGACGGTTTTTATTGACTGTGGTTCAACCAGTTACTGGTTTTCAAGAATGTTGACCAAACCTAAGAAGTTACTGGTAGTGACAAATTCGCTGGATGTAGCAAATGAAGTCATTGGTCGCGATGATTGGCGGTTAGCATTTACTGGTGGACAAATTGATCCAGATTACCGGGCCGCTTTCGGGCGGGAAGCTATTATTCAGGCTCGGCAGTTCACACCCGATCTGCTATTTCTGTCTATCGGTGGTATTCATTCCGACATAGGGCTACTTGATTTCAGTATTGATGAGGCTAATTTTAAGCGTTCACTTCTTGATAGAGCTCGCCGAAAAGTCGTACTGACCGATTCTTCAAAGTTTAGTGGGGCTGGTTCCGTTCATCTGGCCGATTTTGACCAAATTGATACGATAGTTTGTGATAAACCGCCCGAAGACCCGTTGAAATCTGCACTCGATAATGCCCAAGTGGAGGTTATTTGTAGCCGTTAACCCGCTATCAGGTTAGCGTCGGGTAGTAACATAAATTCTTCATATTCTGCGCGTAATATTGGCCGTTCTCACAATGGTAGGAATGGCACTTATGGTTTCTCTCACTAAGAATACAAAGCGCAGTAACACCTTCTGGTTTATTCTCTACGCCTCAAGTGCCGCTTTCTCGACCTATTTTTGTATGTATGCGTTCCGGAAGCCTTTTGCCGTGGCAAGCTACGAACAGGCTCAGTTCGTTGCAGGGATCGATTTCAAAAGTGCATTAATTATTGCGCAGGTATTAGGTTACGCCCTATCCAAGTTTGTCGGTATTAAAGTCGTATCGGAAATGACGGCAAATTATCGCAGTGTTGCCATTCTCACGTTGGTAATGGCAGCACAGTGCTCACTTATGGCTTTTGCCGTTGCGCCGGGGAACTGGAAGCTAGTCGCGCTATTCTTTAACGGTTTACCGTTAGGCATAATCTGGGGCCTGGTCTTCAGTTACTTAGAGGGAAGAAGAACCACGGAAGTCTTGGGTGCTATTTTATCTATTAGTTTCATTGTGTCTTCTGGTGTCGTAAAAACCGTCGGTAAATACCTGATGCTGGACTTACAAGTCAGCGAATACTGGATGCCGGCTGCCACGGGCGCTATTTTTACTATCCCGTTATTCATTTCCGTATATTTTCTTTCCAGGATTCCCCCGCCGACACACCAGGATAAAGAGGAACGCCATAAAAGGGAGCCAATGACATCCGAAGATAGGATCCAATTAGTGCGGAAATACTCGATAGGTTTGGGCTGCATGGTCGTCAGTTATATATTACTGACCGCTATGCGCGACTTCAGTGACAATTTTGCAGCAGAAATATGGATAGAACTAGGGTATGGCGACAGACCCGCAATATTTTCTTCCGTTGCGCTGTATACGTCATTGACTGTTCTACTTTTGCTAAGCTCGATAATGTGGATTAAAAACAATTTTCGGGCATTTATGGTTAACCATCTGATGGTTATTGGGGGATTTCTTCTCTTAGGTGTTAGCAGCTTATTCTATCAAAGCGGTGGAATTTCAGGTTCATCATGGATGATAGCGCTAACTATTGGGATTTATCTGGCTTATGTTCCTTTTAACTGTCTTATTTTCGATCGCATGTTATCGATGATAAACGACAAAGCTAATGCCGGATTTCTTATTTATATCGCGGATGCTATGGGTTATGCGGGAACCGTCGGTATACTGCTGTACCGTAACTTCTTTGAAATAAAGCTAAGTTGGCTAAACTTTCTATTAGAGAGCGCTTACTTTACGGCTCTTCTGGGTAGCGTGTTGATGGTATGTTCCGCCTGGTTTTTCCGCCAGCGCTTCTATAAAGAACACTCAAAGACTCTTATTAAAAGCTCAGCTTAACTGGAAATGAAAAGGGGCTACACGAAAGCGGCTCAAAAGTGCTCTTTTAAGAAAACGTCACGAGACTGTCACGGAACAAGGCGTTTTGATCAATTTTGGACAGGCTTAACGTAAGCTACTATTTTGAATGTAGTCATATTTTTATTTTAATCTGCTGAATTCTAAAATAATTTAACCAGACCAAGGAGCCAGCATGGAGAATTTTCTATCGCTATGGGGTGAGTCGGCCTATACCAGCCTGGGTTTTTTCTGGATGGCGCTGTGGGCGTTTGTATTAGGTTATTTAATCAGTAGCTTAATCCAAGTGCTTATCACTAAGCGGCGAATGCGCAAGGCTATGGGCGGCAATGATCTTAAGTCTGTGTCGCTGGGTACTTTCTTTGGCTTTATCTCCAGTTCCTGCAGTTTTGCTGCGCTATCAACCACCCGGGCTTTGTTTAACAAAGGGGCTGCGTTCAGTGCTTCAATGGCGTTTATGCTGGCCTCCACGAATCTGGTTATTGAACTGGGTTTTGTTATTTCTATTTTCCTTGGTTGGCAGTTTGTAGTTGGTGAATACGTTGGCGGGTTGTTGCTAATTCTATTCGTCTGGCTCTTTATTACGCTAACCAACCCTAAAAACCTAATTAAGAATGCGCGAAAAGAAGACGAAGAGGACGACGAACATCAACACGAGAGCACATTATCGGATCTTTTCAGTAAGGATACCTGGCAGAAAGTTGGCCAAAAGTACGTAATGGAATGGCAAATGGTCTGGCAAGACGTACTCATTGGTTTTACCGTTGCCGGCGTTATTTCAGCCTTTTTGCCTAGTGCGTTTTTTGAATGGTTGTTTATTGGTGTGGGTACAGAGGGTGACCCGGGTTTCTGGTCGTTACTTCAACAAGCGATAGTGGGTCCGGTGGCTGCATTTTTCACCTTTATTGGTTCTATGGGCAACATTCCATTAGCGGCCGTTTTGTTTGGTGAAGGTGTGGCCTTTGCCGGGGTTATGGCGTTTATTTTCTCCGACTTAATTGTACTGCCGGTTGTTAAAATTAATGCGCGTTATTATGGCTGGAAAATGGCACTGTATATTACCTTAATGCTATTTACCTGCCTGGTAGCGGCGTCTTTAGCTATGCATTATGGTTTACTGGCGTTTGATCTACTGCCGGATGCGTCGCAGTGGTCCTCTCCGGCAGAACAACAGCACTTTAAGTTGGACTATGGTTTTGTTCTCAACCTTATTTTCTTACTGCTGAGCGTGGTTATGGTTGTGCTTTGGCGGCAGAAGCAAAAAGAACACGAACACCACCATCATCATGACCATGGCGGCGGTTCGTCTTTAGGTGACAAGGTTATGAATGGGCTGTGTGGTATCAGTGTTCTTTGGCTGCTAGGCGGAATGGGCTTTTATCTTACAAGTAGCGCGGGTCAGTTCTGATCTGCGCAGTGCTCGTGCTTTAAATGAAAAAAGTGACCACTAATTAAGGTAAGCGAGCCAATAATAGTGAGTAAGATTTCAATTGGGCCATGAAAAAACTGGGCGATAACGACCGCTAAACAACCAAGCGGCAGTAGTACCCGACTGAGCTTCGCCTGCGGGTTTTTCCAGGCATAATACCCCTGAAATATCGCCATGGTTAACACCGGCAGCAATAATAGCCGGTGGAACAAAGGCGTTTCCAGAACACTCGCTAACGAGTTTGTCCCCAGAAAAATAAGCAGTATTGGCGTTGCCAGACAATGAACAAAACACAGGCCAGAGAAAAATATACCGAGTCTGTCACTCATGCCTTTCTCCTTAACCATCATAAATATTTCACCCAGGCTTTATTGCTGCGACGTTTGTATCGGTTAAACACTTGCGTTGGCTTATACAGTAAGGCGGCCAGTACAATGGTGGTTAACCACACCCAATAAATGTTGGGCAGACTCATAAAGCCTTCCTCCGGCGCCCCTAAAACTGCGGTAGCCAGAGTATAAAGCAGCAATAAAACGTAAAGATGGACTATGTAGAAAAACATGGGTGCGCCACCGAAAGCGGTCAGAACTTCCGTCCACTTTCCTTGTAAGCGCTCCATTAGGTAAAGCATGGCAAACATGCCGGCAAAGGTTATTTGCAGAAAATTCAGCGATGGCGGGTACTTGGTCACATTGAATATAGCCCGCGCGGTGGCGGCTAAACTCTCTTGCTGAGACCAGGCCTGTGTCTCGCCGTAGATATTAAAACCACGCAGCAACAGAAAGCCGGCGAGGCAAAACGTCGTTAGCCCTAATAACCAATAGGCTCTGCGCTCAGATGAGAAGGATTTGGAATACAAAGGTCCGGCCGCATAACCCAGCAAAATAACGCCTATCCACGGCAGTAACGGGTAGCTGGCTCGTATTGATAATGCGTCGGACTGTAAAATATAGCCGCGGTCATGAAGAATGGTCCAGGCTGTATAGCCCCACTCACCCGGTTTAAGGTGGATAAAGTCCAGCGCGTTATGCCCGGCAACAATAAGCAGACCCAACACAAACAGAAGCCGGTACGGTAAATTAACGCAGGCACCCAGAATGAGCATGCACAGACCAATAACCCATATTACTTGCAGGTACAGTGTTTCGTAGGCGCCAAACCATGAAAAGTTGATGACCGTAAGTTCCAATATCACCAGGAACAGTCCGCGCTTCCATAAAAACTCACGGGCGACGCTGGGCGAACCGTCATGCTTTTGCTGATACAACCAGGCTGAAAGGCCGGTTAGAAACACAAATATGGGCGCACAAAAATGTGCGGCAAAACGGCTCCAGAATAAGCCCGGCTCCGTAGTTTCCAGTATCATAGGGTCTGCAACCGGGTGATTATAAAAGAACCTCTCCCGTACGTGGTCCAGCAACATCAATATAATGACCAGCCCACGCAACGCATCAATACTGTTAATTCTTTGCGTGATAGTTTTAGAATTCATAAGTCAGGCTCACTGAAAACTGTCTTGGGGCTCCTGGTGTTGTCCAAAGCGCAGAGTAGGCGTTCGACATGTAATACTCGTCAAAAAGGTTATCAACGTTTATCTGTAATTCAGTGTTGTCGGTTAACCGGTGTGTATAGAACAGATCAAACACCTGATAACTGGGCAGACGATACGACTGATCGACCGTAGCGCCTAAACGGTCATCCACATAGCGAGCAGTAAGCCCTATATCAGCATTAATTTGCCAGTGTCTGAGGTCGTGTTTAACCATGGCGTTAAAGGTATTCTGAGGAATATTTACCAGGTCACTACCGGCAGGGACATTGACGCCCCAGTCGTAAACGGTAATATCATTTTTTGTTTCACTGTCTATGTAGCTGTAGGCAACCTGTAAATCGGTGTAACTGCCTAGCGACATGCCCCCTTCTATTTCAAACCCTCTACTGGTTGCTGCGCCCAGCGTGGCTGGATAGCCTGGGTGAGCCGGGTCATCCGTAAGAATGTTGGTTTTGGTGGCATCGAAAACAGCCGCATTTAACCGAAAGCCATGAGCGGAATATTTCATGCCCAGCTCTACTGAGTCGCTCTCTTCCGGGTCAAAACCCTGACCTTCGAAGTCGGTGCCGCTAATAGGAACAAAGCCTTCTGAATAACTGGCATACAGGGTTAAGTTATCCGTTGGCAAGTAGCTCAGTGCAACGCGTGGGCTAACCCGGCTGTCATCCTGTTCAGATTCCGTACCTGAAACCAGCTCTAAGGTTTCCTGTGTGTACTGATCCAGCCTTAAACCCAGCAGTAGATGCCACTGGTCATTAAGCTCAAGTTGATCCTGCACGTACAAACCGAAGCCCTTTTGATTCTCATCGTTAATGTATTGAGTCTGGAGTTCTGGTTTAGCTGCGCCATACTGAGGGTTAAAAATATCCAGCTCGTAAGTGCCTGGCTCCGGACGGGCGCGAGCCAATAAGGTGTATAAGTCATAACGGTATGCGTCGGCTCCCATCAATAAGTGATGGGTCATACCGAACAGCTCTGTGTTACCGCTTAATTCCAACCTTACTGATAAATCATCGGAGTCATAGTCACGACGGCGATGCTGACGTGTCAGAGTGCGGCCGTCTTCAAATAGTTTCTGGCGCGAGCCGGATAGCTCGGCATCTGACGAGTAGCCGTCCAACTTTGTGCTTCTGGCATTAATACCACCGGTTAAAAACCAGTCGTTTTGCAGATAGTGCTCAAAGGTTAACTGGTGGCCTTGTGAATTGATTTTAGTAGGGTCATCACTTGGTTCGCCCAGAAAGCGTTCTCGTGGAACAGTTTTAATGTTGTTATCTAAAACGACAATGCCGCGGTCAAACAACTGCTCCTGCTGCATGAACTCAAACGAATAAAGTATGGAGGTGTCTTTATCCAGTTGCCAGCGCAGCGACGGGTTAATAACCTTTTTCTTGCTGCTGACATGATCGCGGAAACTGTCGTCGTCCTGTATTGCACCGTTTATCCGCATGGCGAGGCTATCGCTAAGGCCGCTGGTGTAGTCACCTTCAATACGATAGCGGTCATCGCTGCCAAGGGAAGTCTTTAAGTATCCTTCCGGCGCGTATTGTGGTTTACGAGTAACTACATTAATTACCCCTCCCGGGTCCGAGCGGCCATACAGTGCAGAGCCCGGGCCTTTCAGAACTTCTACGTACTCAATATTGGAAACGTCCCGATGCCCGCCGAATCCGCGACCACTGGAGAAACCATTAACTAAATAACCAGTAGGTACATTTTCGTTGCCCGGAAACCCGCGCATGGAGTAGCTGTCCCATAAGTTACCGCCGTCGTTTTGCAAAGCAATTGACGGAGAAAACAGCAAAATATCGCGAAAACGGGAAATATTAATATCATCCACCAGGCTGCGGTCCAGCGTAGTAATTGCCTGAGGAATTTCTGAAACAGGAACATCTCCGCGGTAAGCCTGACGATAATTGACTTCAATGTGTTCGAAAGACTCCTGTTCTTGCGCAAACGAGCCCATACTTATGATAGAGAGTAAACTTAAGGTAACTGTTTGGTATTTCATGGGTCCAAGACAACTCAGTTATTGTGTTTAAGTGTAATGTTATATTATAACAGTAAATCTCTGATGTCGAATTCTGACTCGCTTAGTATTAAGATGAATGGGTGCTAACATTGGTAATAAGGAGCTTTATGCACCATCACCATCATCACCACGAGAGCTCATCGGAGCGAATTGGTTGGGCGTTTTTCCTTAATCTGTGCTTTACCGTTATTGAATTTATCGGTGGGATATTAACCAATAGTACGGCCATTTTAGCTGACGCGGTGCACGATCTCGGCGACAGCATTTCTATTGGTATGGCCTGGTTGCTGGATAAATTCAGTCGTAAAGATGCCACGCAGACCTTTACCTATGGCTATCAACGCTTATCTCTGGTTGGCGCTTTTATTAACGCGGTTGTACTGACTGCAGGCTCAATCTGGATTTTATTTGAAGCCATTCCCCGTTTATGGAACCCGGTAATGCCAATGGCGGAGGGTATGGCGTTACTGGCGGTATTCGGCGTTATTGTGAATGGTTATGCGGCGTTTAAATTGTCTCATGGTAAATCGTTAAACGAACGCGTACTTAACTGGCACTTACTAGAGGACGTTCTGGGCTGGGTTGCTGTTTTAATCGTGTCGATTATCTTAATCTTTGTCGACTGGCCTATTCTTGACCCTCTGCTTTCCATTGGCTTCACTTTGTTCATTCTGGTTAACGTTCTTCGTCACTTGGGTTCTACCGTTAAGCTCTTTGTTCAGGCCTCACCAGACCCCGAAGTGTACCGGAAAATACGTGAGCAATTGACCTCGCTGGAACTGGTTGATGACGCCCATCATTTGCATTTTTGGTCGTTGGATGGCGAGCGTCATGTATTAACCGCGCATATTGTGGTATCAAAAGAACTGGAATGTTCAGAGCGCGCACTGTTAAAGCAGCAAATATCACAGCAGCTGGCAGCGTTTGAATTAGCTCATACCACCATTGAACTGGAATACCCTGACGAAGCTTGTCGAGACCATTAACAGGAGAAGATCATGGAATTGTTCGGAAGTTATACCTCGCCGTTCGTAAGACATTGCCGTATTGCTTTACTTGAAACCAAGACAAAGTTTTCATTTACCGAAACGGATTTTGAAACCAGTGCCAAATTAAGTCCGGCGAAAAAGGTTCCCTTTCTTCACCACAATGATTTGCGCCTGCACGACTCTACCAGCATTCTCAAATACGTGCGGGACAAGGCGGATGAGCGCTTCTTTGCCGATGTAAAAGATTTTGATCAGTACTGTCTGGTCAATACGGCGATGGACTCGGCAATTAACGTGTTTTTGCTGGAGAGAGAAGGCGTAACAGCTGACAGTGTTAAGTATGTTAAACGCCAACAGCAGCGTATTGATGACATACTGCAACTGATGGAAGATAAAGAGCATGCGGTGGCTTATGAAGGGCCTCATCCCTTTAGTGACGGAGAGCTACGTTTAGGTTGTTTCCTTAGCTGGGGGCTTTTCCGTGAGCGTTTTAACTTAGATAAGTATCCGCGACTTCAGGCCTTTGTCGATAAGTTAAACGACTACCCTTATTTCGCGGATACTGATCCGAACCGTTCTTAAATATCTTTAATGGCGCGGCTGCGTTCGGGGATTTCCTCGTTCAGCAGTCGGTCATTTTGTGAATAGTTCACGGGTACATCAATAAGGTGTACGCCGGGTTTGTTCAGGCAGTCTTTTAACAGCGGTATCAAGTTTTCGGTTTTATCTAAACGGTAACCGTTAGCGCCGTAAGACTCTGCATATTTCACAAAATCCGGGTTATTGAAATCTAAGCCGTAGTCGCTTAGCTTCATATGCTGCTGCTTCCACTTGATCATGCCATAGCCACTGTCGTTTAAGATAACGACAACAATATCCAGCCCCATGCGCACCGCGGTTTCAAGCTCCTGCGAGTTCATCATAAAACCGCCGTCGCCACATATTGCCATAACTTTCTTTTCCGGATTAACCAGCTTCGCAGCCATGGCCGAGGGTAATCCTGCACCCATTGAGGCAAGGGCATTATCCAGTAGAACGGTATTCGGCTGACGAGCCGGGTAATTACGTGCAAACCAAATTTTGTAGATGCCGTTATCCAGCGCAATAACACCGTCATCTGGCATCGCTTCACGCACATCTTCTACCAGACGCTGCGGTAACATTGGAAAGCTGTCGTCATGAGCGCCTTCATCAGTATGGTCGCGCATATGATCGCGAACTTTTAGCATAAAGTCGAAATCCCAGTGACTCTGCGGCTCAATCCCTTCTTTCAATTGCCAAATGCTATTCCCAATATCGCCGATCATGCTGGCATGAGGGAAGTAAACTGAGTCAACCTGAGCACCCTGAAAATTAATATGTATAACTTTACGGTTATCGTTGTCGCCGGTTTTCATCATAAAGGGCGGCTTTTCCACCACGTCGTGACCTACATTAAGAATCAGGTCAGATTTTTCGATGGCGCGGTGAGGATAATCGCCATCGGAAACCGCGGCATTACCAAGCCAGCGCGGGTGGTCTTCGTTAATAACGCCCTTACCCATTTGTGTGGTAATAAAGGGAATACCGGTTTTATCAACAAAGGCGCGCAGCATTTTGGCTGTAATTTTCCGGTTGGCAGCAGCCCCTATCAGCAATACCGGATGCTTGGCCTCTCGCAGCAGCTCGAGTACGTGGCGAACCGACTTGTGCTCGGTAATGGGTCGGCGCGAATGACTGGGTTCTATCGGGAGACTACTGACTTCCTCTCGGCTGATATCATCTGACAGTTCCAGATGAGAAGCGCCTGGGCGTTCGTCCTCAGCACGACGGAAAGCTTCACGGATGTGCGCCGGAATACTGCTGGCGCTAATAATCGCCTGAGTGTATTTGGTAATAGGCGTCATCATGTCGACCACATCAATGATTTGGAATTGACCCTGATGCCGTTCCTTTATGGGTTTTTGCCCGGTAACCACAACCATAGGCATAGCGCCGAGTTGTGCGTAGGCCACCGGTGTAACCAGGTTGGTTGCACCCGGCCCTAAGGTCGAAAGACACACCCCGGGTTTGCCGGTCAGGCGGCCATAAGTAGCAGCCATAAAACCTGCGCCCTGCTCATGCCGGGTTAAAATCAGTTCGATATCAGATTTTGACAGGGACTCAAGTAAGTCCAGGTTTTCTTCGCCGGGAATGCCGAAAATGTACTTCACACCCTCGTTTTCAAGTGCTTTTACGAATAAATCGGATGCTTTCACTTCGCTTTCTCCTTGCGTTAAAGAATCTTCTAGTTAGGCCTACGTAAAGCATAGGAGAGATGATCAAAAAAATCCGTAACCAGAGTCAACTGATTACGGATTTTACAGTACTTTAAATTTCAGATTTTAGAACGAGTAACTGACTTTCGAGTAAACAAAGCGACCACGAGGGTTGTGAACGCTTGATGCGTACCCGTAAAGATCGTTGTTAAACGCTTCTGGCGGCTCTTCATCGAACAGGTTGGTTGTACCAATAGTCAAACGAAGTTCAGAGGTCACATCGTAATAGGCCTGTAAATCGACAAGCAGTTGTTTATCAACCATGCGTGCTTTCTCTGCTTCTACTTCATCAGGTGCCTGATAGTCCTCGAACTCGCCAATGTAGTTTAAGTTCAAGTTAACGCCTAAAGCGTCCTGGTTCCATTCTGCACGTGCAGTCCAGCGGTGTTCTGGATACTCGTACTCACCAGTGTAATCAATACCGTTTTTCTCAAATTTGCTCATATAAGACCAATCAACACCGAAACGGACTGTTCCAAGGCCTTGGGTATCCCAGTTGTAATTGGCTGAGAAATCAAGGCCAGAAGCTTCCTGACTAGTTAGATTTACATAGCTATTGTAAAGCGTTGCGAGCTCACCTAGTTCATCGCCCGGTAATGGATCGCGGCGCTCACAGATTTCGCTGTCTTGATCGTTGCAGTTGGCATCATAAACGGTTTCAAAATCGTTTTGCGCGATTTTGTTGTCTTGTTCAATAGACCAATAGTCTGCAGAAATATCAATGTCATCATTAACTTGCCAAATTGCACCTAAGTTGTAGTTTGATGACTCTTCTGGCTCAAGATTGTCAGAGCCTGAGAACACGATAGTGTAGTCTAATTCAGCACAGCCCTGGCCGTCTGCATCGCAACGGTATTCATCCACAAAGAAAGTGGATTCCTGTGATGGACCTAAACCAATTTGTGCTAATGATGGTGCGCGGAATCCTTCACCGTATGATGCACGTAACGTTACATCTTCAGTTGGACGCCACTGTAATTTAAATTGCGGATTGAAGGTTGAGCCAAAATCACTGTAGTCGTCATAACGACCGGCAACAGTCGCTTCCAATTGATCAGTAATTGGGATTAGGAACTCGACATAAGCAGCCCACTGATCACGCTCGGCTTCCGCTTGTACAGATTCGGTACCAAAAATTAATCCACGCTGGAACTGGTCATCTGGTTGGTCGAAAACGTCTTCCTGACGGTATTCAAGACCAGCAGCCATTGACACGTAGTGGTTACCTAGCTTGAATGCTTCGCCGGCAATACTTGCATCTACTGCGGTAAGGTGTGATTCACCGCGACGTACAAGTGACGTGTTGATAGCATCAATAACTTCCGGATCGTTGATGGTGCCGCCAAATGGGTTGTAGTTACCTGCGTTAATTTCTTCTTGTAAAAAATCAGTGCGGAGCCAGCCTTGTTCACGAGAGCCGGTTTGCATGCTTGAACTGCGGCCTTTTTGGTATGAGACATCCCAGCCCCAACCATTTAGGTCGCCACGCAAACCTGCGATGAAACGTAAGGTGTCCGATTCGATATCCCAAATACGGGCTCCGGCATCTATAGGACGAAAATAGTTGATATCAACTTGTTCACCAAAAGGATTATTTGGGTGGTCGGCAGGTACGTAAAGATCCGCATCACTATCAAGAGGAGTTGGTGCGCCACCAGCCTTTGAGCGGTTATGTTGGGCTGCTATTTCAATGTAGCCCTCAACGTCGCGTGAAAACTCTTTACTGGACTGAACAATTGCACCTACACGCTCTGCCTCCGGAAATATTTGTGCGTATGGACCGTAATCAAATACGCAAAAATCGCCGATTCTATTATCATCTTCATCAAATATATCTTTTGTTGCTTCAGGAGCACATGCAGGGTCCGCCGTTGACACCCCGTCTACAATGAAAGTGCCGGGGAACCCACGAGAAGAACGCTTGTCGGCTCCACCCCAGGGGGTTTGGTCTGCTGTCCCATTTCTGCCAAACTCTGAGCCCATAATTGAGGTGTTTTTCCAGTAGTCCAGAATTATTGTGGTGTTACTGTCATCGTCGCCAGTACCCCATACCAGGCTCATACTGGTTTCTTCATAGTTAACATCACCAGTGGTTCCACCGTGACTGGCGGTTAACTCAGTACCTACGAAATCGTCACGTAGAATGATGTTAACGACACCAGCAACGGCATCAGAACCGTATATAGCGGACGCACCGTCTTTAAGAATATCAATACGTTCAATGGCGGCTACCGGAATAGAGTTAATATCGACAAATGAGTTAGCAATTCCTTCAGCAAATGAAGAGACACCAACCCGACGTCCGTTTAGCAGAACCAGTGTAGAGTCCGCACCAAAGCCACGCAAACTGATAGCCGCAGCACCATTAGCGGTGGTGTCCTGACTGTTTCCCTGAGTTGAGAAGGTTCCGACACCTGCCGATGGTAAGCGCTCTAATAACTGTTGTAGGTTGTTAAAACCTGAGGCTTCAATGCTTTCTCTGTCAATTACCTCTACCGGAGAAGCGCCTTCCATATCGGTTCGTGAAATTCTTGAGCCAGTAACCTGAATGCGCTCAAGAGCGTCATCGTCTGCCTGACTGTTTCCTTGTTGTGCAAAGCTGGGGGCTGCGGTGAAAGTTGCGCCTATAGCTAATGCACAAAGAGAATGTTTAAACGTTATTTTCATTATTGTTTTCCCCTTTGCATTTGCGTTATATCGATTGAAAAAGTAACTTATATGTTAATTTTTATTACATTAATTTGACGATCATGCAAGGGTTGGTTATTCATTTTTAATGAATAATTATTCGTTTTGAGGCTAGATTAGACTAAAGTTTTAGTGAGGACGATGATTGTAAAAGTTTGTAAATAAAAAACCGCAGTCCGAAGACTGCGGTTTTTTTATGTCTTATGGAATCTCGGTTGATTAAGAGTTTTCGTCACCAGTCAGCTCTTCTAAGCGGCCACGAAGTTCTTCGTCGTTTTGCGCTTGCTGAATAATCATGTTGTACTCTTGCGGAGTTAGGCCAGCGTCTTCAACTGCTGCAATCATTTCTTCCTGTGCAGACTGTTGAATCTCACGAGCTTCTTCCTGGTTTTCAGCTTCCTGGAACTGGTCACGGTATTTTTCAGTAACACCCTGAACATCTTCCATAGCGGTTACAAACTTAACCAGCATGCCTTCAGAAATTTCCTGAGTTTGCTGCTGTTGTTGCTGAGCCATTGGATCTTGAGCTTGTTGCTCTTGAGCCATTGCGGCAGTGCTACCCAGTGCGAATACAGTTGCTAATGCGATAATTGTCTTTTGCATGATAATCTCCTAAATGAATTTATCAGTTTTAATTACGCTCTAACTAAAGCGAAGACTGTGCCAACTTTTCAATCAATTGATTTTTAAGAGATTTTTTTATTTGAAGAGTTTGCACACAGAAAAACCGCCCAAAAATGTGTATCCTTAGTACACAGTCAAAGGAGGCAGTGTGACAAAAAGATACAGTTGGCCACTATCCAGCTTGCAGCGGCGACTTCTTATTTATGTTGTTGTGCCTATGCTAATGATTTCCGGTGTGGCAATCAGTGTCGGCTTACAGGTTGCATCGGATGAAGCTAATGAACGTTTAAAGAGCGATCTGGAGCTGCTGGGTAGAGCTATTAGCTTACCCATTAGTGATGCGTTGCTGAATAATGATTTGTCCACAGTGCAGGCTAACCTGGACTCGGTGTTCAATATTGGCCGGGTTCACGGCGCGTCGGTGTATAACGTGTATGGTCAACAGGTAGCCGAAGCCGGCATTACTGAAACCGATTTAAGTAATAGTCAGTTGGCGCTGCAAACCGTACAGACGGGGGTCAGGCAAGATGACTACCGGCGGGTTGAGGGGCGCGATGTCTTCTCCCAGTTCCTGCCTATTGTTGACCGTGGTGGTCGCATTATTGGCTTATTACAGATAAACCGTCGTGCCAGTGACTTTGATGAGTCCTTTGAAACGCTGAGTCAATACGCCTGGCTCAGTTGGGCGGCGTTCGGCTTAATTACTATTGCGGTGTTGGTTTTTGGTCATTATCGCGGTGTTGGTCGGCATGTGGTGGCACTTAAGGACGCGATGTTGCGGGTGGCTGAAGGGAACCGCAGTACACGAGTTACACCGGCTGGCCCGTCAGAACTGCAGGAGGTTGCGCAGGGTTTCAACCGTATGCTCGATAGTATCACTGAGGCTGAGCAGGAGCTGGAGCAACGTCGGGAGCACGAGGCCTCACTACAACAGGCATTACGAGAGCAGGAAAAAATGGCGGCTATTGGTAGCGTCGCCAGTGGTGTTGCGCATGAGTTAGGTGCTCCGCTGACCGTTATTGACGGACGCGCCAGCCGATTACTACGCAACCATAAAGACGAAGACAGTCAGCGCCAACTAAAAGCCGTAAGAGGCCAGGTGCAGCGGTTAACCGGGTTGGTAAACCAGCTGCTCGCTTTCTCTCGCACGCCGGTACAGCAGCGCGAAGCCATTTCTCTACGTGACCTGATAGCAACAGCCATGACCAGCATAGAGTTTGAGCAGGATAAAGGGTCGGCCAAAGTAGTCATTAAGGAGCTTGTCGACGTTATTCTGAAAGTGGATATCAAGCGACTGGAACTGGCGTTGGTGAATGTTCTTCGCAATGGTTTGCAGGCCGCTGAATCGGAAGTTGCGGTGGCAGCTGAGTTTGCTGATGAGGGCGTCATTATCACCATTGATGACGACGGCGAAGGCTTGCCCGAGTCGATGAAAGATAAAGCCTTGCAGCCTTTTGAAACCAATAAACCTCAGGGCAAAGGTACCGGACTTGGTTTAACCATAGTTAAACACGTATTGAATGATCATAATGGGGAATTGTCTTTAACAAATAACCCCAACGGTGGCTGTCGGGTCACCTTGAGTTTACCTGCGCAATGCCTTCGGCAAGCAGTTATCAAAGGAGGTAGTGAATGACCGCAGCAAAAGCCATGATAGGCGTAATTGAGGATGATCCGGCTCTGCAGGAACTGCTGGTTGAAGAGCTGGAGGCCGAAGGCTATAAAGTTACGGCCTGGGGAAGTGTTGAGGCCTTCAAAAAGTCGGTAACACCATTGGATTTGGTTATCAGCGATATCCGCTTACCTGGACTGTCGGGTCTGTCTTTACTGGAAAGTTTAAAAAATGAAGATAACTCACCTGCACTTTTATTGATTACCGCTTTTGGTACGGTTGATCAGGCGGTTGATGCCCTCAAACAAGGAGCCGATGACTTTCTAACTAAGCCGCTGGATGTTGAGCATTTATTGCTTAGCGTAAAACGGATCTTAGAGCATAGGTCACTGCAGCGGGAGCTTAAACGGTATCGTCAGCAACAAAAAGGCCCCGGGGGCTTAGTCGGACAAAGCCCGTCAATGCGCAAATTGTATGACCAGATAGAGCGCATTGCTCCGGCAGACGGCAGCGTGTTAATTACCGGTGAAAGCGGTACGGGTAAAGAGTTGGTGGCTAAGGCACTGCATCAGTTAAGTGACAGTGCTGAGCAAAGCTTTCAGGCAGTGAACTGTGCAGGTATTCCCGCCGATTTAATGGAAAGTGAATTCTTTGGTCACGCAGCCGGTGCGTTTACCGGTGCTCAGAAAAAACGTCAGGGTCTGCTTAAGCAGGCCGACGGTGGTACTTTGTTACTGGACGAAATTGGTGAAATGCCAATGGCGTTGCAGGCCAAACTGCTACGCGTCTTGCAGGAAGGCACGATTCGCGCCGTGGGCAGTGACGAAGAAGAAACAGTGAATGTCCGGATCCTGGCGGCTACTCACCAGGACTTAGAGCAACAGGTAGAGGATGGACGCTTTCGGCAGGACTTATTTTACCGTCTGGAAACCTTTAGCTTAAGGGTGCCTCCTTTGCGCGAGCGCGGCGAAGACATAGAGCGCTTAGCTAATTACTTTCTACAGCAGTTGCAAAAAAACAGTGATAAAACGGTTCGCAGCATTTCTCCGGCTGCACTGGAACAACTTTATAGCTACCGCTTTCCGGGCAACGTACGAGAACTACAAAATGCTATTGAGCGTGCTTTTACCTTTTCCAGAGACGATAAGATAGCGGTTGAAGATTTACCGCAAAGAATTCTGGATAGTGAGCATGAACCCGACGTGGAATATGGCACGGAGTGGCCGACTCTGGATGAATATCAGAATCAGTACATTCGTAAGGTACTGGCGCATGCCGAAGGGAACAAATCTAAAGCGGCTGAAATTCTCGGGGTCACAAGACGCACCTTATACCGTTGGCTGGAACAGCATGGCGAGTGATCAAACACGCGTTTTATCACGTAGTCTATACTAAGTTTTAGAATCATCTAACGGGAGTACTAAGTGAAAGTATTAATGGTATTAACCTCACACGATAAGCTCGGTGACACAGATCATAAAACGGGTTTCTGGGTAGAAGAGTTTGCAGCTCCGTATTATGTTTTTACCGATTCAGGTGTGGACGTGACTTTGGCATCGCCTAAGGGCGGCAAGCCACCAATTGATCCAAACAGCACAACGCCCGATGCGCAAACCGAAGCAACCGAGCGTTTTGAAAAAGACGAGACGGCTCAGCATAAATTAGAAACCACCTGTAAGCTTGATGAAGTTGACCCTGAGGGTTTCGACGCAATTTTTTATCCGGGTGGTCACGGACCATTGTGGGATTTAACCAACAATGAGCACTCCATTAAGCTGATTGAGCATTTCTGGAGTAAAGGCAAGCCGGTTTCTGCTGTTTGCCACGCACCCGCGGTGCTTTTAAATGTGAAAACCCCAAGTGGTGACCCGCTTGTTCAGGGGCGTACTGTTACCGGTTTTAGTAACAGCGAAGAGGCGGCAGTAGAGCTGACCGATGTGGTTCCGTTCTTGCTGGAAGACGAGTTGACCGCCAAAGGCGGCCATTATCGTAAGGTGGATGACTGGCAGGCATATGCCGTTCAGGACGGTATGTTAATTACCGGTCAGAACCCTGCTTCATCTGAGCAGACGGCACAGCGCCTGCTCGATGTGTTAAGAGCCAGCCTGTAGTTGGTTTAAAAGCGTCGGCGCCAACTAATGCCGACGCTTGCCTGCCGGCCTACTGCGGGTTCAAATGAACGCCCGCTGCCCTGATTAACCACAACAGCTCCTACGTAGTCTTTGTCCGTAATGTTATCAATCCGAGCCCATACATCCAGCTCGCTCTTAGACCATTGCCAATCGCGGCTTACAGCGATATCCCAAGTCGTATAAGAAGGGGCAAAGGTATCGTTTGCATCATTAACCGGTGTCTCGTTACGGTACTGTCCGGCTAACTGAACCAGCCACTGCTCTGTGGGCTGCCAGTTAAGACGTAAATACCCCTGACTTTTTGCTACGCCGGGTAGCTGATTCCCCTGCAACGGACCATTATCAAAGGTCGCATCAATGTAACTGTATGAAAGCAGTAAATCTAACTGTTGCGTTAATGCTCCGTTAATACTGAGTTCAGCACCTTCGCGCGAGGTTTCCGACGCGTTGCGGTAGGTTGTGCGACCGTCGTTTGACTGATCCACCAGTATTTCGTCCTCGCTTTTAATACCGAAGAACGCGAAATGCAGTCGCCAGTCTTGTGGTAGTTGGTGTTTGATACCCCATTCCCACTGCTCATTCGTGGACGGACCCAGTTCGCGGTTCAGGCCCGAGCCCTGATTTCGGTATGCCAGCTCAGTCAGTGTCGGTGTTTCAAATCCCTGCCCGATGCTCAGATAAGTCGCCGAGGTAGGCAGAAACTGCCAGGTAACTGAAACAGCTGCGGTGGTCTCACTAAAGTCGCTGCTGCCGCTGTCATCGGAGTTATCCAGCTCGGTAAAGTAGTCTTCTACCTCATAATTGATGTCGCTGTAACGAACTCCGCCGGTTGCTGAAAGCTCTTCCGATAACTGCCACTGAAAACGTAGATAAGCTGATGCATTTTCAATCCAGTTGAATTCGTTGCGGCGCAAGTCACCTTTTTCACCGCTGTCATTCACATAACCAAAGCGATGATCCTGCTGGCGTTCTAATTGCGCTCCCACGGTTGCTGACCAGTTAACTCCGCGTTGACGCCAGCGCGCATGAGCACCTTCAAATTGACGAGAGACATCAATGACGGCGCCCGAGCTTGTTGTGTCGTCACCGGCAAAAGGCAGAAACTGCTCTATATCGCGGTCACCCTGCCACAGCGAGAGTAACCCCTCACCATTGTTGCTCTCATGAAACCAGCTAAAAGACCCCTGACGGTGGTGAATATCTTTCCGCGTGTTGAAATCAATTGCCCGTTGTACTGTCTGAGTTGGGTCTTCGCGCCAGTCTTCGGGCGTTAGTGCGCTGGGGTCTTGCAATAATGGCGCATCGTTATTGTCGTAACGAATAACAAAGCGGTTCTGCTCGTCCCACTGATGATACCAGCGTATCGCCTGCTGTTGGCGCTCGGCTGAGTTATGCCTGCGCGGGCCGTCGGTCTGAAAATCTGAGGCTAAAATTTGCAGCTGATTGGTGTTGGTTGCCCACTGGGCATTAACATTGTACCGCTGAGTGTCATTTTCGCTGAACTGTCCACCCCATTCCAACGCGGTTTCTGTTGGCTTGCGGCTGAACCATTCAACCACACCACCGCCGGAGTTACCGTACAGCGTTGCTAATGGACCGCGCAATACTTCCAGCGAATCAATGCTGTCGAGAAAAATGCTCGAAGTTTGTGCCTGTCCGTCGGGCATAGATAACGGAATGCCGTCGACATTTAACTGCAAACCCCTTACTCCAAAGGCCGCACGCGAGCCAAAGCCCCGAACCACCAGGCGTGTATCCTGTGCGTAGTTGTAACGGTTGTCAGCCTGAATGCCCGCCACCCCGGCTAAGGCATCGCCAGCATCAATTTTCATAGAAGGTAAGGTGTTTTCCACGCTCACGCGGTCGATACTGGCCGCAGTAGTCAACCAGGGCGTTTCGCTTTGTGTCGCTGTAACAACAACGGTTTCGTCTACGTCTGCGGAGTGAACAACGAAAGAGGCCGCCAATAAAGGCAGCCCCGTGTAAGTGAGTTTTCTTAATACAGCTGAGTACAACATATTAATCCGCCGGTTTTATTTGAATGATGGCACCGTCAGGCTGGTCGGTTAATAAATAGAGGTAACCGTCAGGGCCTTGGTTAATGTCGCGAATACGAGCTTCAACAACATCTTCAAATAAACGCTCTTCATGCATCATGCGACCTTCATACAAGTCCAGGCGAGCAACCAGTGAACTTTTCAAAGCTGCGACAAAGAAATCGCCTTTCCACTCAGGAAACGCATCGCCGTTGTAAAATGTGGCTCCGGCCGTGGCAATAGAGGGTACCCAGTAATAGAAGGGTTGCTCCATACCTTCTTTGACTGCGTCTTCGCTGATAATGCCACCGCCATAATCAACACCATAAGTAATTTCTGGCCAACCGTAATTTTTGCCAGCTTCCGGAATGTTTACTTCGTCACCGCCTTGTGGGCCATGTTCAACAGTCCAGAGCTCGCCCGTTTCAGGATGAATATCGGCACCCTGCACATTGCGGTGACCGTAAGACCAGATTTCGTCCAGAGCGTTATCATTGTTAACAAAAGGGTTGTCTTTCGGGATGCTGCCATCAGGCCATATGCGTATCACTTTACCGTGATGGTTATCCAGTGTCTGTGCGTCATCCATACGTGAATAGCGGTCACCTAAAGTAATGTATAAGTGCCCTTCAGGTGAAAAGACTAACCGGGAACCAAAGTGGTTATTGCTTTCGTACTTAGGTGCCTGACGGAAAATAACTTCCTGCTCAGTAAATTCTTTATCGTCAAGTTTCGCCCGCATAACGGCCGTACTATTCCCTTTCCCACCGTCCTGTGCTGCTTCAGAGTAGCTAATATAAACCCAGTTATTCTCAGCAAAGTCAGGGTCAGTGGTAATATCCAGCATACCACCCTGGCCTTGTGCTACCACCTCTGGCGTTCCGCTTATCTTTTCGCGATAACTGCCGTCGGCGGATACCCAGTAGATGTCGCCGGAGCGCTCGGTAACTAAAATGCTTTTGTCAGGAAGAAAAGTCATACCCCAGGGGTTAGTAAAGCCATCCGCAAGTGTGCTGACACTGACTTTATGGCGTTCGGTTTCGACATCTTCGGCTGTGGCCGTCACGCTTACTGAAGCTGCCAATATTGCCGTTAAAACAAACTTTGGATTGAACATAGGTCTCTCCTTGTTATTGAATTATTTAGAGTATACGTCATTCTTCAAAATTTTGATGACACTGTGCTTGATCTGTTTGTCGCTTTAACCGTTAATACTCTTATCAATTACTAGAAATGTATTAGGTACCCATGAGCGGCAACGTTTTTAGCACGGACTCCTTACTTACTTTAGCGCAGTGGTTAGCCGCCATTTTTGTTTTGGCTATTATTACGCTGGTGATTTCTATTGGCGTTATGTATGTCGTCGATAAAACCCAGAATAAGCATACTATTCGCCATAACTATCCGGTTGTGGGGCGCTTTCGCTATTTATTCGAGCGCATGGGGGAATTCATGCGCCAGTATTTCTTTGCTATGGATCGCGAAGAAATGCCATTTAATCGTGCCCAACGAAGCTGGGTCTATCGTGCCGCAAAAAATGCCGACCGTAACGTGGCTTTCGGCTCCACCCGGGATTTAAGCCGCACCGGCACCATCATTTTTAGTAACGCTCCTTACCCACCTATGGCTGAGCAGGCGACATCGCCGGAGCCGGTTATTATTGGTCCTTATTGTCAAAAGCCCTATTCTCCGGTTTCGTACTTTCATGTGTCCGGGATGAGCTATGGTGCCTTGTCACCGGTTGCGGTTAAGTCATTGTCTCAGGGGGCGGCGAAGGCCGGC
Organism: Idiomarina sp. 017G; assembly: GCF_004362265.1. Lineage (NCBI taxonomy): Bacteria > Pseudomonadati > Pseudomonadota > Gammaproteobacteria > Alteromonadales > Idiomarinaceae > Idiomarina > Idiomarina sp. 017G. Next base: position 29,723 of record NZ_SNWT01000013.1, read on the forward strand.
TGCTGGCTGAATACCGGCGAGGGCGGTTTATCGCCTTACCACTTGATGGGACATTGCGACATTGTTTTCCAAATGGGCACCGCGAAGTTTGGGGTACGGGATAAAGAAGGGCGGCTTGATGAAGATCGGCTTGCTGAGCTGGGCCGCCACGACAATGTGAAAATGTTTGAAATAAAGCTGAGTCAGGGCGCTAAGCCGGGTAAAGGTGGTATTTTGCCGGGCATAAAAGTGAATAAGGAAATTGCACAAATCCGTGGCCTTGTAGAAGGCGAAGATGCCATTAGCCCGAACCGGCACCCGGAAATCAGTAACAATGAAGAGCTGCTCGATTTCATTGAAAAAGTTCGCAAAATTACCGGCAAACCTACCGGCTTTAAATTTGTTATGGGTGACCCGTCCTGGATTGACGAGTTGGTCGACTGCATCCTGACCCGTGGAGAAGAATACGCCCCAGACTTTATTACGCTGGACAGCGCTGATGGTGGAACCGGCGCAGCACCACAGCCATTAATGGATTATGTTGGTCTGAGAGTGACTGAAAGCTTACCTATGCTTATTGATAAGCTCACCGAAGCTGGGTTGCACGGCCGTGTTCGCGTAGTTGTCTCCGGTAAAATGATCACACCTGCAGATGTTGCCTGGGCTATTGCTATGGGAGCCGACTTTGTTACTTCTGCACGTGGTTTTATGTTCTCGCTGGGGTGTATTCAGGCTATGCAGTGTAATAAAAATACTTGCCCAACAGGAGTCACTACCGACGACCCTAAGTTAATGCGAGGGCTTGATCCAGAAGATAAATCGGTGCGTGTCGCCAACTACCATAAATACATGGAATATGGCGTTAATATTATTGCGCACTCTTGTGGTGTGACCGATCCGCGTCGGTTGAATCGTCGTCATGCCCGGGTCATTAAACCCGACGGGGAGAGCATTAGTCTGGCCGAGCGTTATCCGTTGCCGCCGGCCAGACGGCGTTAGTTTAATTCAGCGTATTGACTGGCAGCAACCTGGCAACCTCTTCCGCAATTTTACGGAAAGTTTGTCGACGGCTGGTGGTTGGGCGGTATACCAGGCCAATATCGCGGGAGGCTTCCTGCCCGGTGGGCTTTAATGAAACAAGGTCGGTATTTTCCAAAATGCCCTGGTCAATGGCCATTTGTGGAATAAAGGTAGCGCCTAAGCGGGCGTCAGCCATTTGTACCAGGCTGTGCAGGCTGGTTGCTGTAAACGGGTTCATCTTAATCGAGTCCGTTAACTGGCAGGCTGCGACCGCATGCCCGGTCATGCAGTGTTCTTTTTCCAGCAGGAAAATGCTGCGATCAGGCAGTTTATCGTAATCGACTGGTTCGCCGACGGTTTCTGCCAGATCTTTATGCACCACTAGTTTGAATGGGTCTCGACCCAGTATCCACTTCTGATTCCCCTGAATATCCATAGGCAGAGCCAGCAAAAGAATATCCAGTTCGCCGTTACGCAGGCGGTGCAGTAAGTTTTGCGTGGTATCTTCGGAAAGCTGCAGCAGCAGTTTAGGGAACTTGTTCTGTAAGTTTTTACTGAGCTCACCAATAACAAACGGGGCTATGGTCGGAATAATGCCGAGTCTTAACGGTCCTTCCATAATATTGCCCTGCCCCTGAGCATAATGCAGTAATTCTTCTGAGGCGCTGATAATGTCCCGCGCTTTCTCCACAATTTCCTCGCCTAAGGCAGTAAAGAGGAAGGATTTATGGTCGCGTTCAATAAGTTGGCAATCGAGTTGTTCTTCCAAATTTTGAATGCCACTGCTCAGTGTTGACTGGCTGACATTGCATTCCGCTGCCGCACGATTAAAGTTTTGTTCCTGGTGCAGTGCCAGTAAGTAGCTCAGGTTTTTCAGGCTCGGTAATTTACTCATAGGTTATCCGTCGCGTTTTAATTGGTATTTCCGATTATCATAATCCGTTTTATTCGTTTTATCCAATCTCTCTCCGTCCGTACACTAGCTCTCGACTCGTTAAGGAACGAATACATTTTAAATCTCAATCAAGGAGACAATTTATGTTAACAGTAGGCGATAAACTACCAGAATTCAGCGTAATTGCGGCAAAACCTAAGTTCAACATGCCGGAAGAAAACGGCGAAAGCGCTTTTGAAACTATCGACAACAACAGCTTTGAAGGTAAGTGGAAAATCATTTTCTTCTACCCGAAAGACTTCACCTTTGTTTGCCCAACTGAAATTGTTGAGTTCGCAAAACTGAACGAAGACTTCGCTGACCGCGACGCCGTTGTTATGGGTGGCAGCACCGACAACGAATTTGTGAAATTGGCATGGCGCCGTGAGCACCCTGACCTTGACCGCCTGAACCAGTACTCTTTTGCTGACGACGGTTCTTTGGTCGACGGATTAGGTGTTCGTGACAAAGCTGAGAATGTTGCTCTGCGTGCTACGTTCATTGTTGACCCGCACAATGTTATCCAGCACGTATCGGTAAACAACCTGAACGTAGGTCGTAACCCGGCAGAAATCGTTCGTATTTTAGATGGTTTGCAGACCGATGAACTGTGTCCTTGTAACCGCGCGTTGGGCGGCGACACCCTTTAATTGGTGGTTACTCCCCTAAACTAAGCGCTGATGGTATTGCCATCGGCGCCTGTTCCCCACTTTCAGAGGATTTCAGGAGTAAAGTATGGCAATTGCAGACTACAAACAGTTATTGGGTGATCACAGTAAAGACACCAAGCTTAACCTGTCGAGCTTGTTTTCAAATGTTGAGCAGTCAGGTTTAACCAGCGACCAGTTCTATGGCACAGCACTTTCGCTGGTTTACACTTTGTCGGACGGCGAGCTGACTCAGGCAGTGGAAGAAGAAGCCGATGGCAAAATTGAAGAAAACGTTAAGACAGCAGCGAAAACGGCAGCGTCGTTAATGGCAATGAACAACATTTATTATCGCTTCCTGCACTTATCTAGCGATAAACAATTTTCTAAGCTTCCTGCGGGGCTCCGCATGAATGCAATGGCTAACCCGGGTGTGGACAAAGCAGACTTTGAGCTGTTCTCACTGGCGGTGTCGGCCCTGAATGGTTGTGGTATGTGCATTGATTCGCACGTACAAACTTTGCTGAAGCACGAGGTCTCAGCGCAAGCGATTCAATCGTCAATTAAGTTGGCGGCGGTACTTAATGCAGCCTTAACTGCACGCAAACTGTCGTAAACCCTCTAGGGGCTCCCCTTTGCCCCGTGCAACCTTTGCCCGTACTTTTTGGTGCGGGCTTTTTTTACGCCTTTGGTGCTCCTTAGTTTATGTCCTACGCTTAATAATAAAAGCAAAGGAGGTGACTATGCTGAGTATTAATGCTGACCGCTTAAAAAAATCCGTGCTGGAGCTATCCAAAATTGGTTATAACGAGACCGATCATGGTATGTACCGTTGGGGTTTTACCGATGCCGATATGGAAGCCCGCCGCTGGATGATGGAGCAAGCTAAAGCCGAAGGTTTCAAGACCTTTATGGATGGTGCCGGTAATGTGTTTTTTGGTATTGGCGACTACAGCAAAAAACCAGCTATTCTTACCGGTTCACATCTAGATACTGTTCCCGCCGGGGGGATTTTCGATGGCGCACTCGGAGTGTTAGCGGGCTTCGAAGTTTTGCGCTCGATCAAAGAAAATGACGTGAAATTAGCGCATCCTGTATGGGTTGTTGGTACTGCCGAAGAGGAAGGCCGATTTGGCGGCATGATGGGTTCTCAGGCTATTGCAGGTGTGCTGAATCCGGACTGGCTTATGTCGGCTCACGATGCTGATAATGTGTACTTAAAGGACGCAATGGCCGCCCATGGCATGGACGTTATGGATGCACTGGACGCTGCCTGGCCTCCGGAGCGGCTAAAAGCCTTTTACGAACTGCACATTGAACAAGGACCGGTGCTGTTTCAGAAAGAGATAACCATTGGCGCAGTGGAAGGCATTTCCGGGGTGTTTAAATGGATAGTTCACTTAAAAGGTAAAGCCGATCACGCTGGTACTGCTCCTATGAATATGCGCAGTGACGCTTTTATGGGGCTGGCAGATTTTGCTCACGAAATTGAGCGCATTATTGCTGAAGACGGTACCGATAAAACGCGTATTACCGTGGGCAAAGTGGACTTGAAGCCCGGGAGTCCGCACACCGTGCCGGGTGAAGCGGTGTTTACTATTGTTGGTCGCGACATGAGTAACGATGTAATGAAAGAGCTGGCAGACTCCTGTAACAAGGCGTTATCAGCAATAGCGCGTAAGCACCGTTTGAAGTTTGAATACGAGCAAGTGAGTTGGCTGAACCCTCAGGCCTGTTCAGAAAAGCTGACAAAACAAATAGAAGAGAAAGCTAAAGCTCGAAATTATTCGTGTCTTAAAATGCCCAGTGGCGCAGGACACGATGCTCAATTTTTTACAGAGATTACGGAGTCCGGGCTAATATTTATCCCGTCTGTAAATGGGGTCAGTCACGCACCCGATGAGTGGTCGCACTGGCATGACGTGGAAGCTGGTTGTAACATACTTTTAGATTGCATCATTAATTCAGCCCAGTGAGCTGCGCAAACAGTTAAGATCCGTTATACTGTGCGCACCTCGCCGTGACACTATGTGGTATTGCTCATGGAACAAAAAATAACGGTTCAGTCCGCCGATAAAGTCAAAATTCAACGTCCAGACGGACAGAAACACAACGATAACTACTCCCCCCGCAGCCGAATTTACGTGCGTGATACCAAAGGTGCCATGGAGTATTTTAGACGTGGGTTTGGTTTTCTATTGCTGGCTGTCTTTGCTCTCATTCCCTGGCTGACTTATCAGGGCGAACAAGCAGTTCTGCTCGATATTATGGATCAGCGCTTCCGTATTTATGGCTTAACTTTGTGGCCGCAGGACTTCACTGTAGTTGCCTGGTTTGCGATTGTGGCCGCCGTTGCGTTATTTTTTGTGACAACCGTTTTTGGTCGGGTCTGGTGTGGGTTTATGTGCCCGCAAACCACCTGGACCTTTATTTTCATGTGGTTTGAGAAAAAGTTCGAAGGGCCGCGCAATAAGCGTATAAAACTGGATGAACGCAAAATGGACTTTGACAAGTTCTGGCGCAAAACCGGTAAACAGACCGGCTGGATCCTGGTGTCTCTATTAACCGCAATGATCTTTGTGGGTTACTTTACTGACATACGCGAACTTTTCCTGAACTTCTTTACCCTGGACGCCGGTTTCTGGGCAACCTTCAGTGTTCTTTTTTTCGCATTCTGTACTTATGGTAACGCCGGTTATATGCGGGAAATTATGTGTACGCACATGTGTCCTTATGCGCGTTTCCAGTCGGCTATGTTCGATAAAGACACTTACACCGTGTCTTATGATGCTGAAAGGGGCGAGCCCCGAGGCCCACGCTCGCGTAAAGCCGACCCCGCTGAAAAAGGCTTAGGTCACTGTATTGACTGCTATATGTGTGTGCAGGTCTGCCCTACCGGCATCGATATCCGAAACGGTCTGCAATACGAGTGCATCGACTGTGGCGCCTGTATTGATGCCTGTAATGACGTTATGGATAAAATGAATTATCCAAAAGGACTTATCCGCTTTACCACTGAACGTAACTTAGCCGCCAAAAACAAAAAAGAGAAAACCAATCCGTGGCGGATGAAGAGTATCGGCTACTTTATTATGGTTCTCGTAGTTAGTACCGTACTGGTTTGGGACGTCGCGACCCGTGTGCCTCTGGAGGTTGATGTATTACGTGACCGTAACCAGCTGTTCCGAGAAAATATAGAAGGACAAATTGAAAACGTCTTTACCTTAAAGCTGGTCAATAAGTCGCAACAGGACATGACTTACCGCGTGGAAGTTAAAGGTTTTGATGAGTTCGAGTTAATTGGCGATTCTACGAAACAGGTTTCTGCGGGTGAAGTCGGAACCTTGCCGGTAACCGTAGCGGTTCCACCATCATTATTAGAAGGTCAGGTCACAGAGTTTTACTTCGTGGTCACAGCGGTTGATAATGCGGATATAACTAATACGCATCAGAGCCGCTTTTTATATGAATGATTTTACAGAGAACGCGTCGGACTTTGCTTTTCAGGGACTGACGCCGGATCTGGTTGTTAATGCCTTAGAAAGTGTCGGTTTGTATCCCGCATCGGGCTTGCTGGCACTTAATAGCTACGAAAACCGGGTTTATCAGTTTGCTGACGACGATCGCAAACGTTACGTGGCAAAATTCTATCGCCCGCAGCGCTGGCGCACAGAGCAAATTAACGAAGAACTGGAGTTTGTTGAGGAACTGGCGCAAGCCGAGGTTCCGGCGGTTTCGGCTCTGGAGCTTCAGGGAAAGCGTCTGCACGAGTTTGAAGGCTATCGTTTTTGTGTGTATACAAGCATTGGCGGCAGAGCCTTTGAGCCGAATGACCTGGACGAACTTGAGCGACTGGGCCGTCAAATAGGCCGTATGCATGCGGTGGCTCAGGCAGGCAAGTTTAAAGTCCGGGAAACCATTGACTATGAAGGTTTTGTGGAACAGTCCGTGGTCGAGCTACACCAGTCCGCTTTATTACCCGCTGAATTAAAAGACGCCTTTTTTGCCATTCTTGATCCCTTAAGTGAGCGCTTACGTTCTACACCTTTGCAGGACTTCGAGTATCAGCGTCTGCATGGCGACTGCCATATTGGTAATATTCTGCAGTATGAAGAGCAACTGACTTTTGTCGATTTTGATGATTGTCGCTCCGGCCCTGCAGTTCAGGACTTATGGATGATGCTGAACGGATCGCATCAGGAGCAAACATTACAGATGGATGCCCTGCTGACTGGCTACGAAGATTTCTGCGAATTCGATACGGCGCAATTGATATTAATTGAACCTTTGCGCAGTTTCAGAATCATTCAATATATGGCATGGTTATCACGCCGGTGGCAAGATAGTGCCTTTCAGCGAGCGTTTCCCTGGTTTGCAGAAAGCCGATATTGGGAGCAGCAGATTCTGGCACTGAAAGAACAATTGGCGGGGCTGGATGAAGCGCCGCTGAACCTTGGTTTTAATGGCTAATTTGAATAGATAGTTTTAACAGATAACAGGAAATGATAATGAAAAAGTGGTTAATGGGTTTTGCCGGGGCATTAATGGTCGCAGCGGGTTTTGCTCAGGCTCAGAATTTTGAAGAAGGTGTCCACTACGAAGTGGTGGCCGATGAAGCGACCAGCAAGCCGGAAATTGCAGAGTTTTTCTCATTTTACTGCGTGCACTGCTACCGCTTTGAACCTATTGCAAAAGAACTGAAATCTGAATACCCGGATGCTTTCAAGAAGGCTCATGTGTCGTTCATTAGTCCTCGCGGTAACGTGGGCGAGACCATGACTCAGGCTTTTGTCGTTGCGCAAAAACTGAATAAGGAAGAAGAGATTGCCGCGGCTATTTTTGATTACAACTTTAATAAAAATAGCATGCTGACCAGCAAGCAGGACATTCGTAATGTGTTTATTGTTAACGGTGTTTCCGGTGATGAGTTTGATAAAGCTATGGCGAGCTTCACTGTGCGCGCTGCGGCGTCTAAAATGGATCGCCGGGCAAGCAACTTAGGGGTTAACGCAACGCCAACTTTTATCGTTAACGGTAAATACAAAATGCTGCCACAGGGTTTCCGTGACAGCGATAATTTTCAGGAAGACTTTTCTGATTTAGCCGGTTATCTGTTAGAAAAGTAACTCAGGACTCCGGTTTATAGTCACAATAAGCGCCTTCTTTGTTTTCAGAGAAGGCGTGGTTGTTATTCAAGTACTGATAATTCTTCAGTCCAAAGTCTGGCATCACACTGTATAAATACTCGATAATTGAGCTTTGTACCGCTTCGTATTTCATCCAGTCCGTTTGTTTACAAAACGCATAAATTTCCAGCGGTAACCCTGCTGCTGTAGGCTGCATAAGGCGAGCCATAATAGTCAGATCTTCTCTTACCTGTTTGTGGTTCCTTAGATAATTGTCAGTAAATACCCGGAATACAGTTAAGTTACTTACCGGTTTGTCGAGTTCATTGGCATTTAGCCAGTCGTCAGCGGACTGATTAAAATGCTTTTTAGCAAGTTCTTCTAACTGTTCGTTCGACAGAATTTTAGAGCTGTCCAAATCAATCATTAGTGAACGTCTCATGCGCCGCCCACCTGTATTGATCATTCCCTGCCAGTTTTTAAACGACTCGTGTATTAATACATAAGTGGGCAAGTAAACAATGGTTTTATCCCAGTTCTCAACTTGCACGGAAATTAGGCCGACTTCCTGAACCGTACCATCAACCCCGTGATCAGTCAGTTCAATCCAGTCACCAATAGCAACCATACGGTTGGTCGCCAATTGCACTCCGGCGACAAAGCCCATTAGGGTATCCCTGAAAACCACCATAAGAATGGCGGTCATGGCGCCGAAGCCGCTGAGTAAATACATGGGGGACTTGTTCATAATAATGGCGATGGTAATAATAATGGCCATTAGTACCAATACGAGCTTTATAACCTGTATGACCCCGGTAATGGGGACTTCACGTGCTTTATAAGAGTAATCATAAGCAATGGATACTACGTTAGCTAAAGCCGTGAGGATGCTGGTAATAACCCAGGTAAGATAAACACCAACAACGGTACGTAGCGGGGACTGCCAGCTTTCAAAGTCATCGATAAACAGGATCGGTATGAAACTGTGTATCAGGATAACCGGGGCTAAGTTAGCGCAGCGCTTAAAAAGGCCGCTGTTAACCAATGACTTATACCAACGCTCAGGCGCTCTTTTTAGTAAGTGCTCTATGGCATGGTCGATAAGCCAACGCGCTATGGCATAGGTAATATAGCAACCAATAAGAACCATTAATGAACTGATAGCCAGGCTCAGTTCCTGTAAATTGCTTTCAATACCGAATTTCTGTAGCCACTCTTTTACAAACTCGAAGTCCATTATAAAACTCCCTTAGCGGGTGCTGTGAATTTGCTTACGCATTTCGTCAATGGTTTGATCTTTTTCCTGCCAGCGCTGATTCAACCATTGTTGAAAATGGGCTCTGAAGACTTCGTCACTGGCGTAATCGCCGATTAAGTCAGCGGTAATGGGCCGTGTCTTTATATCAACATAGACGTTTTTCAATTGTCCGCTTAATAAATGCCAGACTACCGGGCGTTTATCGGTTCCCGGATAGACAATGGTAATATCCAGAATGGCCTCAAACTGACCTCCCATAATTTGCAAAGAGAAAGCCGTACCGCCGGCCTTAGGTGGCAGCAGGTTGCGAAAGGGGCTCTGTTTCTTTTCGTGTTTTTCCGGGGTAAAGCGCGTGCCTTCACAGAAATTCACCACAGTTGTAGGAATGTGGCGGAATTTGGCGCAGGAGCGTGTTGTTGTTGCAATGTCTTTGCCTTTTAAGTGTGGTTTTTTCTCCAGCAACTCTTTTGAGTAGCGTTTCATAAAAGGCATATCCAGTACCCAGCAGCCCCAGCCAATAATGGGTATCCACATAAGTTGTGACTTTAAAAAGAAGCGGGGCATAGGCATGTGGCGACGAGTCAAATGCATTAATACCAGCACATCGACCCAGCTACGGTGGTTAGCCATAACCATGTACCAGCCTTTTTCGTGGATATCGAGGTCACCTTCAATGTGCCATTCCATGCGTTGAGTCAGCTGGAACATCATTGACATACAGTACGCCCAGACTCTGAATAGAGCATTCCCCAGAAAAGAACAAATGCGCTGAGGCGTTTTAAAAGGCAGTAACACTTTAAAAATACCAATACTAATAATCGAAACACCAATAATAGCGGTGGTGATTAATCCCCATGAAAAGTTAATAACGACTCTGAAGGGAATGAGTATTGATGTCAGCATGCTGCCCTATCCTAATTAGAAACAATGAGATAAATAATAACTGAAGCCAGTAATGATGTCTGTTGGTAACGAGTAAAAATTAATGATACTGTATATATGTACAGTATTCGGAGGTTTTATGCAGACAAAGCTTCAGACTCTTATTCAGCAAGGGCTTGTTTGGCATGGTCAGGTTACCGACAATCAGACAGCAACCTTAAGCTCCGGTTTTTCGTCGTTAGATACGGCGCTGGGCGGTGGCTGGCAATACCCGGGGTTGCATGAATGGCAGTTGCCAACTCCTTTTTCGGAGCAGGCACTATTGTTGCCATTAATACAGCGTGCGGTGCAACAAAAGCAGTCAGTTTTCTGGGTAAACCCTCCGGCCTGGTTGTCGGCTGCTGGCTTACATCATTATGGACTTAATGAGTCTATGCAGGTGGTTGTTCAGACCAGTGCAGAGAAAGCTGCCTGGGCGTTTGAGCAGATATTGCAGACAAAAAATGCGCTGGCTTTAGGCTGGTTTGCACAAAAAGAGACGACAGCTCAATCTGTTCGGCGTTGGTATAAAGCTGCCCAAACCGGGCAGATGGGCGTGGTCTTGAGCGAACCCGCTTTAAATGAAGAGGCGCGGGCTTATTCTAACCGTGTACGGTTAAAGCTTGGTGAATCGGGTGTCACGCTCGACATACTAAAACGTAAAGTGGGTTGGCCGCTGGAAGGCGTTGTTCTGAACTAATGTGGCTATATTGTCATTTTCCCCAACTACTACTGGATAATCGGGTGCGCTTACAGCCTGACAGCAACACCCTGCCGCTGGCACTTTACCAGTTACAGGGTAACCAGTCGGTTATAGTGCAGTGCAACACCTTGGCGCGGGAGGCTGGGGTCAAAACCTCTATCCAGACGGTTATGGCAATATCGCTTTGTGAGCAACTGCAACTCGTTGAATATATTCCGGAGCGTGAGCAGCAGGTGTTGCAGCAATTAGCCACCCGACTTTACCAGTGGGCAGCTAAGTTAGTTTTGTATCCATCCAAAGGTCTGGCAATTGAGTTGAGTAGTCTGGCGCAGTTGTATGGCGGGATGGATGCGGTATTTAACACGTTATCCCGAGAGGTTGATGCGCTGCCAATTAAGGCTCAGCTGGCAGTCGCGGATAACCCTTTAGCCGCTCAATTATTAGCAGAATATGACTGCCCGGTTTCGTTAAACCCCAAAGAGTCTGCACAGCTGCTGGCTCAGCTACCTATTGGTGCTGCCGGTTTAGGAACAAAAACACAGAAGCATTGTAAAGCCGCTGGTTTTCGTCAGCTGGGAGAGCTCATACAGTTATCGGGAGATGAAGTCGGCCGGCAGTTGGGCCTGGAAACACAGTTATATCTGGAGCGAATTCAGGGTCGCCAGCAGCAAAGTTATAATTTTTTCACTCCACCGGAAAGTTTCCGGCAAAGCCTGGATCTGGTCACTGAAATTCCTCACTGGCAAGGGTTGTTGTTTCCGCTAAAAAGACTGTTCGGTGAGCTGGAAGATTTTCTCTATCAGCGGCAAAAAGTAACCCAGCAGGTTAGTATTGAACTGCATCACCGATATGAACCTCCTTCTGTTGTTCCCGTCGCTTTAGCTGAACCCGGCTGGCGGGGGCAGAGTTTTTTGTCGTTACTGCAGTTAAAAATGGAATCTATACCCTTGCCAGAAGCGGTTATAGAAATTACGTTGGTAGCTAACGAGCTATTGCAGTCTGAACAGCACAACAGTCACTTTTTTGGTGTGCAGCAACACCGGCATGAAACACTGCAGCTTATTGGCCGGTTACAGGCTAAGCTTGGCAACAATGCCGTGTTCTCGCCAGCCATGAATGACGACCCTCGCCCCGGTAATAACGAATTTCGACGCCCGGCAGGGGAAAAGCCTCAAATTTTATCTGCGGCGCCTAAGCGGCCTCTTTGGCTATTACAGCCTCCGCAGCCAACTTCAATTGATTTATGGCAACTACGTCACGGGCCGGAACGCAAAGTCTGTGGTTGGTGGGACGCTGGTGACATAGCGCGCGACTACTGGATTGCCCGGGACAAGTTTCAGCGTGTGGGTTGGCTCTATTTTGAGTCCGGACAATGGTATTTGCATGGTTGGTTCAGCTGATATGTTCAAAGGTTCCGGTGGAAAACCTTTTGCTGAGCTACACAGTTTAAGCCATTACAGTTTTTTGCGCTCAGCCGCTTCGCCGGAGGAACTGGTGAGGCACGCAGATGATCTGGGTTATGCCGCCATAGCAATAACTGACGAATGCTCTTTGGCCGGTATTGTAAAAGCCTATCAGGAGTCAAAAGAGCAGGGTATTAAACTGATTGTGGGTAGTGAATTCAGGGTGACCGAAGTGGGTACGCTGGTTGTGCTGGCGCCAACCCGGGAAGCCTATGCGGAGCTTTGTAAAAAAATTACACTGTTCCGTAGTCGCAGTGAAAAAGGCCATTATCAGGCCAACATCGATGATTTTTTCGACGGGTTCTCTCAGTGTCTTTTATTGTGGCAGCCAGACTTTTCTCAGGCCCAGCTTCTGGCCATTGGTGAAAAGTTGAAATCGGTATGGCAGCAGCGCTTTTGGCTATTATACGAGCGGCATTACCAGGCTGACGATGAAAGGGCTTTTCAGGCTATGGTTGAGCTACAACAGGCCGTTAAAGTGAAAGTCACCTGCGCTGGTGGCGTTCGCATGGCAACCATTGAACAACAGCCGCTGTATGACATTCTGAACGCGATTCAACATGGTGGCTCTTTAGCGCATCAGCCGGGGTTAGCCAGTAACAACGCGGAGCATCATCTGCGAAGCCTGAGTGAGTTGCAACAGTGCTACCCGCAAAAGTGGCTAGCCGAAACACTGGTTATTGCTCAGCAGTGTCAGTTTTGTCTGTCCGAACTTCGTTACGAATACCCCGTCGAACTGGTTCCTGAAGGTATGAGTGCCTCCGGCTATTTAAAGCAGTTAACTGAACAAGGCGCTCGCTGGCGTTATCCGCAAGGTGTGCCCGAGTCGATAAAAGCGCTTTATTTAAAAGAGCTAAGCCTGATAAAAGAGCAAAGCTACGAGCCTTTCTTTTTAACCATTCATGACTTAGTTCGTTTTGCCCGTGAGCAGGGAATCTTATTTCAAGGGCGTGGTTCGGCAGCAAACTCGGTGGTTTGTTATTGTCTGGGCATTACCGCGGTTAACCCGGCGCAAATTCAGGTGTTGTTTGAACGTTTTATTTCTAAGGAACGGAACGAACCTCCCGATATCGATGTGGACTTTGAGCACGAGCGCCGCGAAGAAGTCATTCAGTATATTTACCGCAAGTACGGTCGGCAGCGCGCAGCGTTGGCTGCAACGGTTATTACCTACCGTTTTAAAAGTGCTTTTCGTGATGTTGGCAAAGCTCTGGGCTTTAGTGAGCAGCAACTGCAGTATTTCCGTCGCAACTTAGACCGACGCGACAAAGAGCAAAGCTGGCAGCAACAGCTGGTGCAACAGCACCCCGAAGTCACAAATTCGGTAAGGGGGCAGCACCTTTTACAGTTCACTGAGCAATTGATGGGTACTCCCCGGCATTTGTCGCAGCATGTCGGCGGTTTTGTTATCGCTGCTGATGACTTGTCACGGCTGGTTCCGGTAGAAAATGCCTCGATGACGGACCGTACGGTTATTCAGTGGGACAAGACGGATCTCGAAAGCCTGGGCTTATTAAAAGTAGACGTGCTGGCGCTGGGCATGCTGACGGCATTACGAAAAATGCTGACGCTTATTAATTCGCGCTATGACCAGCAACTGACCATGGCAACCATTCCGCAGGAAGACAGCCGAGTTTATCAGCAGCTGCAAACCGCCGATTCTATGGGGATTTTTCAGATAGAGTCGCGGGCGCAAATGAATATGTTGCCGCGATTAAAGCCCAAAACTTTTTATGATCTGGTCATTCAAATTGCGATAGTGCGGCCCGGCCCCATACAAGGCGACATGGTGCATCCCTTTTTACGTCGCCGCGCAGGTCTGGAAGAGGTTGATTACCCTAGCGATGAAGTAAAGTCGGTATTAGAAAGAACGCTGGGCGTACCTATTTTTCAAGAGCAGGTAATTAAGCTGGCTATGGTCGCGGCTGGCTTTAGCGGTGGCGAAGCGGATCAGCTTCGTCGGGCAATGGCTTCGTGGGGGCAAAATGGGCATTTAACCCGCTTTGAAGACAAGCTTATTAACGGCATGCTGGAGCGAGGTTATAAGCAGGAGTTTGCAGAACGGTTGTTCCGGCAAATTTGTGGCTTTGGACAATATGGTTTTCCTGAGTCTCATTCTGCCAGTTTTGCTAATTTAGCTTATGTGTCGTCCTGGTTTAAGACCTACCACCCGGCTGCTTTTTATGTCGGTTTACTGAACAGTTTGCCTATGGGTTTTTATTCGGTATCGCAGTTGGTACAGGACGCACAACGCCACGGCGTAGCGTTTTTGGCTGCGGATATTAACGCCAGCGACTGGAACTATTGCTGGTTGCCTAAAGAAGATACGAACTCTGATGAGACTGTCCGCATGGGCTTAAGGCAAATTCAAGGCCTATCCGAAAGCAGAATAAAACATACGTTGATGCAAAGGCCGGAGGACGGTTTCACCAGCATGCATGAATTGCGAAAAAGCGGATTGCGGGACTCCGATATCAACGCCCTCGCCCGCGCCGACGCATTAAAGAGCATTGCTGGACACCGGCATCAGGCACATTGGCAAAGCTTGTCTATGAGTGATCAGCAAATGCCGTTGTTTGAGAATGTTAAGGATCGCCCTGCCCGCCAACTGCCTGCGCCTGATGAGCCGGACAATATAAAAGCGGATTATGAGTCGACCGGATTGACCTTAGGCCGCCACCCATTAGCTTTGCTGAGAAATAACCCTGAGTTAAAAAACTGTGTTATGGCCCGCGACCTAATGACCTGCCGCTCAGGACAAGTGCTGACTCTGGCCGGCTTAGTCACCTGCCGTCAAAGGCCTGGCACCCGTAGCGGCGTCACTTTTTTAACTTTGGAAGATGAAAGCGGAAACAGCAATGTGGTGGTCTGGGCGAATACCGCCCGCCAATTTCGACAATGCTTCCTGACCAGCAACCTACTTTGGGTAAAAGGCATTGTCGAAATTCACGACGGTGTGGTGCATGTTATTGCAGGCCGGTTAAAAGACTTATCCGGCCTGTTAAGTTTCTCTCGACTGGAAAGCCGTCGTTTCCACTAAGCTTCCATTAACTTAAGAAACTGGACTCACCTGTAAAAGGTAGTCGTCTTTTAAATCGACGTAGTTTTGTGCCGATTGGCTTAAAAAGTTCGTCTCACCACTATTAAGGCGTCTTTTCTTTTCAACTGGGCTGCCGACATATAAGTAGCCACTTTCTAAGCGTTTGCCCGGAGGAACCAGACTACCGGCTCCAATAATGACATCATCCTCTATTACGACATCATCCATTATAACGGCTGACATGCCTACTAATATGCGGTTACCCAGTTTGCAACCATGCAGCATGCAATGGTGCCCTACGGTAACTTCGTCCCCAATAACTAAGGGATGCCCATCAGGGTTGGCTTTGGATTTACGCGTAACATGAAGAACGGTTCCATCCTGAATGTTGCTGCGCTTGCCAATAGTAATACGGTTAACATCGCCTCTCGCTGCGACCATAGGCCATACGCTGCTGTCATCGCCTATTGTAATATTACCGACAATGACCGAACTGGGGTCCAGGTAAACGCGTTCACCGATAACTGGTTCATATTCACAGTAACTACGGATATCTGCCATAAGTGTGCTCCTGAGTTAAAAGCTGTTACAACCTTTATAGCAGATAGAGGTAAATAGGTCATGTCTGGCCTAAGTTTGGCGAGAAAAGCAGCGTGTTGCTGAAACTTTACGCAGTCAGTAAAAAAACAGTTAGAAAGGTGCTAAAAGCGCTTGACGGGACGAGTTAAATCTCTAAAATGCGCTCCACGTT
>NZ_SNWT01000014.1:0-38137 GCF_004362265.1 Idiomarina sp. 017G
AAAATCCGTAGTTAGAAAACCTAACTACGGATTTTGAAGTCTCTGCCGGATCGGTCAACCGATCGCTAAAATTTTTCTTAACTGATCGGCATTACCCGAATACCGGGGCGTTTTTATTGTTACTTCTCGGAGCGATTAATTGCCCATGTAAGACGTCAGCATCCAGGCTGTTTTTTCCTGCTCTTTGATGTAGTCACTCATCAACGCGTTGGTTCCTTCATCGCCTGCTTCATCAGAAATTTCAAGAATTTCACGCTGCAAACGAATGGTGGTCTGATAGCTATCCAGAATATTGGCTACACAGGCACGACCGTCGTGTACATCTTTAACTTCTTCAATTTCGCTGTTCTTGATGTAAGTTGAGTAAGCATGCTGAGGGCGCTGACCCAAAGTTAAAATACGCTCTGCAATTTCATCAATTTTAAGCAGTAAATCGTCGTAGGTCTCTTCGAATTTAGCGTGCAGTTCAAAAAAACGCTCGCCCTTAATGTTCCAGTGAAAACCGCGAACATTCATATAAAAAACTTGGTAATTTGAAAGTAGCTCATTGAGCTTGTCACCAAGCTGTTCTGCTTTTTTCTGGTCTAAACCAATAACGCTTAACTGTTTCATAAACCCTCCTTTATCATCGTTATGCTTTAACCATAGTTGAATCATAGGGTTAAAGAAAGCGATGAAAATCGATAACGCTGACAGTTAAACTCGATAACTGTCAGCTTATGCTTACATAGGGAGTATGGGGGTGCTGTGAGTTAAATCAACTCAGGCTTTCAAGTTTACCGTCGCGGATATGTTTTTCGCCGCGGGCTTTAGCTAATTGAATTTGGCGCTCACGCTCGGCAAATCGCTCTTTTTGCTCTGCCGAGGTTTTGTCGTAGCAATGCGGACAACTGACACCTTTCTGGTAATGTTCTGACTGCATTTCTTCAGCAGTAATGGGCATGCGGCATGCATAACACTGGTCATATTCACCCTGCTCCAGACCGTGTTTAACAGTAACGCGCTGGTCAAAAACAAAGCACTCACCATTCCAGCGACTATTGTCTTCCGGCATCATTTCCAGATATTTAAGAATTCCGCCTTTTAGATGGTAAACCTCATCAAAGCCCTGCTCTTTTAAATAAGCGGTCGACTTTTCGCAGCGGATACCGCCGGTGCAGAACATCGCAACTTTCTTATGTTTTTCCGGATCCAGATGTTGCTTCACGTACTCCGGAAACTCACGGAAGGTATCGGTCTTTGGGTTAATGGCGCCTTCAAAGGTTCCTACGGCGTATTCATATTCGTTGCGGGTATCAATAACCAGCACTTCCGGGTCGGCTATCAGGTCGTTCCATTTTTCCGGGTCTACGTAAGTACCGACCGAGCTTTTGGGGTCAACCCAGTCAACGCCCAGGGTGACAATTTCTTTTTTCAGTTTTACCTTAGTGCGGTAAAAGGCTTGCTCGTCACTGGGGGATTCTTTGTGTTCAATATCAGCAAAACGCTCATCGGAACGTAAGTAATTCAAAACGTTGTCAATGGCTTCTCGGCTTCCGCAAATGGTGCCATTAATGCCTTCACGGGCTAACAGCAGAGTGCCTTTTACATCGTTTGCGATAAGCGTTTGATACAGAGGTTCGCGGAGCTCTTTATAGTCATTGAGCTCAACAAATTTATACAATGCCGCACAAATATACATATCATGTTACCTTTTTCAGCGGTCCGGAACGTAAATCCGGAGCCTTCATTTAAATTGCTTTAGCAATTCGCGTAAAAATCGCGCGGATTATACCGTTTTGATCCCAATCAGCGCAAATTAGGAACTCAGGGAGTAGTAAGAAAGCATGATTAACGAAGCCTTGTTCTATGGCCTGGTACTCTTATCGGCCGCAACCTCGTTATTGACAGCCGTGGCCGGCGCCGGTGGGGGCGCGGTATTGATTGGTGTCATGGCTCTGGTATTACCCGGTAGCGCGGTTATTCCGGTACATGGACTAGTGCAAATGGGGTCTAATGTTGGCCGAACCGGGTTGTCCTGGAAACACATTCATTGGCCTACCGTTGCCTGGTTTGTGCCCTTTGGTTTGTTAGGCACTTTTATCGGCAGTTTATTATTGGTTCAGCTTCCGACACATTTTCTGCAAATTACCATCGCACTATTTTTAATCTGGCTAACCTGGGGACCTAAGTTGCCACAGAGTTTCCGTGGGCGTGCTGGTCTGGTCGGTGGTGGCTTGGTTACCGGCTTTACTTCTCTTTTTGTTGGTGCGTCAGGGCCACTGGTTGCCGCTTTTGTAAAAGCCCGGTTTAGTCAGCGAATGCAAACCGTCGCGACGTTCTCCGCAGTAATGACCATGCAACACGCGCCTAAAGCGCTGGTGTTTGGCATGGCCGGGTTTGTATTTCAGGACTGGCTACCGCTGGTATTAGCAATGATAGCGACCGGTTTTGCCGGTACCTGGATTGGCCTGCACTGGCTGAAAAAAATTACTGACCAGCGCTTTGACCAACTATTCCGTTTAATCATTACCTTGCTTGCTTTGCGCCTGCTTTGGGTCGCGCTTGAGCCGTTTGTCCCAGCGTTGACGAGCGTAGCGTCGTAAACTGGCTATGTTATCGGTTTCATCCATGATGGGGGTACCGAGTATGGTTTCGATAATATCTTCAAGAGTGATGAGTCCCAGCCAGCTGCCGTGTTCGTCGTAAACCAGAGCCATATGCTGACGCTCTTTAAGCAGGTGGCTCATTAGAGCCTCAACACTGACGGTTTCTGTGACGATCTCAACCGGTCGTACAATGTCTTTCAGCGAGTCTGATTCCTCAGCATCAAGGATATCACTACGAAAAACAATGCCTTGTGGCTCCTCGTCGGTATCAATGACCGGGTATCGGGAAAAAGGCAGCTTTCTAATCCTTTCGCTGACTTCCGGCATGCTTAAATCTGGTCGAATGGATTCACATACTGTTCTTGGAGTCATGACCTGACGTACCCGAATTTCATGTAAGTCGAGAATGTTCAGAATGACCCGACGTTCGTCGTCATCTAACGCTTTTTCTTCGTGGCCAATAGTGGCCATGGCCTTAATTTCGGAGCGAACGTCAATGTCCGCTTCTCCGCTGCCAATGCGTTTGGTGATTTGATCGGAAAGCCAGATAAACGGCTTAAGCGATAAAATTAAAAAATTTAGTACTGGAGGTAGCATAGGAGCTATCCCACGCCAGAATTTAGCACCTATGGTTTTCGGAATTATTTCTGATAGCACCAGAATAAGCAGCGTCATAACTGCTGAAGCTACTCCCAGATAACCGTCACCAAAGACGACCCCAACTTGTGCTCCAACCCCTGCGGCACCTGCTGTATGAGCTATAGTATTAAGCGTCAGAATAGCTGCCAGCGGCTTATCGATAGAATCTTTCAGCTTGCGCAATTGTTGATGGGTTTTAGGTCGGGACTCTTTTAGCTGTGCTATATAGCTTGGCGTAACCGACAAAATAGCGGCTTCTAAAACTGAACAAATAAATGAAACGCCAATGGCGATAAAAGCAAAAACAATGAGTAGGAACATTGGTACCTTAAATACTTACAAAAACTGCATTAGTAATAACATAGTTCCCGCGACGATGAGAATGGACCAACCGACGAGACCTGCGTATTTACCCCATAAGCGTTCAGTATAAGGCCCTAACCATAAAACGATAAGTGCTAATACATAATAACGTAAAGCTCTTGCGGCACCAGCCGCTAGCATAAATAGCCAAAGCGGATAATCACCAGCACCTGCGGCCAGCATGGCTACCTGGAAAGGAACGGGAGTAACGCCCACCAGAAAAATAGCAATAAAACCGTCTTCACTCAGAGTGTCCTGGAATTCTTTATAGTAGTCCTGAATGGACAGGTAGTTGATGAACCATTCTCCAGCGGTATCAAATAAGGCAAAGCCAATGTAGTAACCGACAATAGCCCCGGCCAAAAAACCCGCTAAAGCGACAGTCGAAACCAGCCATATGCGTTTGCGTTCTAGTACCATGTAAGGTACTAGGACCAACTCTAAGGCTATGGGAAGTATCGTTGCCTCCAGGGCAGACAGAAAAAATAGAAGTATCAACGCATGGGGGGAACTGGCCAGTTTCTGATACCATTGTTGCGTCTTCGAGTTTTCTGTCATTGGCGCGTCAACATATTATTTTCGATAGCATTCATCGGCCCAGTGTAGCGTGATTTTTTTGCAAATAGGGATCGAAGCCGTTAAAACTTACGTAAAATTTGCACTTACATCGTGTTGTTAAAAGGTAACTCAAAATGAAATATCAAGGAAGCCCGGGCTTTTCTCATGGGCAGGCGGACAAAATTGGTGTCTTGGTTACTAATCTGGGAACTCCAGAGGCTCCAACAAAAAAAGCGCTCAAGCCCTATCTAAAAGAGTTTTTATCCGACCCTAGAGTGGTGGAAGTTCCGCGCTTACTTTGGTTTTTGATTTTAAACGGCGTTATTTTGCGTTTTCGGCCTAAACGTTCAGCTGAAGCTTATAAAACTGTCTGGACTGATCGTGGCTCTCCCTTGTTATTTCACACGCAAGACCAGGCTTCGGCCATTGAGGCAAAACTGAAGCAAACCTGGGGTGACAACATTGTTGTGGATTTTGCCATGCGTTACGGGAACCCGGCTCTTAGCGAGGTGGTTGAGAAGATGATGCAAAAAGGCGTTCGCAAACTGCTGGTGTTGCCTTTGTATCCGCAGTACTCGGCATCGACCACGGCCTCAACCTTTGATGCGCTGGCCAAAGACTTTACCAAACGCCGCTGGTTACCTGAACTTCGTTTTATTACTCACTATCACGATTTTTCACCTTTTATCGAGGCCGCTGCTCAGCGCATTGAAAAACACTGGGACGCTCATGGACGGGCTGATAAGTTGCTGTTTTCCTACCATGGGATTCCACTGCGCTACCTGAAAAATGGTGACCCTTACCATTGCGAATGCTACAAAACATCGCGCTTACTGGCAGAACGATTAGGGCTTGGAAAAGACGAGTATCTGACGACTTTTCAGTCACGTTTTGGCCGCGAAGAATGGTTGCAGCCCTACACCGATATGACGATGAAAGCGCTTCCCGGTAAAGGAGTAAAGTCGGTTCAGGTCTTTTGTCCGGGATTTTCTTCTGACTGTTTGGAAACCGTAGAAGAAATTGGGGAAGAAAACCGTGAATACTTTATGGAAAGTGGCGGTGAGCGGTACGAGTACATTTCAGCTCTGAATGCCGAAAGCGGGCATATTGATGCGTTAAGTCAGCTTATTGAAAATAATTTGCAAGGCTGGTCAGTTGAAGACGTAACCGAACAGCGACAGCAAAGAGCTGACCAGGTAAAAAAGCAAAGTTTGCCCTATGATGATTAAAGGAGATTAACTTGGCGCGTACGACTTCTTTCGGCAAACCTTTTATGTTTATTGCCTGGGGGCTAGCCCTTGTCATGTTGGTCTGGTTTTTTGAAGACCAGTTGCAGCAACAGTTTAACCCGAACTCTCAGGTGCAAAGCCATGTTGATAACGGACAAGTCACCGTTTTGCTGGAGCAAAACCGGATGGGTCACTATGTGGCTCAGGGTAAAGTGAATGGTCAATCTGTGACATTCTTACTCGATACTGGGGCAACATTGGTTGCTGTTCCTGAAAACCTGGCCGCAGAACTGGGTTTACGAAAAGGCCGGCAAGGTATGTCTCAAACCGCGAACGGACGTGTTATAACTTATAGAACAGAAATTGACAGATTAGAACTGGGTGAAATTCAGCTAACGAATGTCGCGGCGTCTATCACTCCCGGAATGGATGGGGATGTCATACTTTTGGGCATGAGTGCTTTGAAGGAATTTGAGTTAACGCAAAAAGGCGATACTCTTACGTTACGTTATTAAATAAAACAAAACAGGAATGATGTATGTACAAAACATTACTAGGGGCAAGCTTATTGTTGGTGGCGGGCAGTGTTAATGCACAACAAGAGGCATTGCAGCAATGTGCAGGGATTGAAGACTCGCTGGAGCGACTGGTATGTTATGACAATATTGCTAAGCAGTCTCAGGGACAGGTGAAGCAAGCAGAAGGAAAAGCCAGAGGAAAAGTGCAGGCAGAAAAACAAAAATCAAAGGCTGAGCGCCGTGGTAACTCTTCTTTAGAGCGAACCTTTGGTATGGAGCATAAAGACAAAGAGGAAGGCCAGCTCGACCGAATTGAGGTTGAAGTCGCAGCGAAAGAGCAGGGACCTTATGACAAGTGGCGTATCGAACTGAGTAATGGCCAAATTTGGAAACAGACCGACAGCGGTGGTTATTTTCCCTGGGACGAAGACGATACCTATTATATTGAACGCGGCGCATTAAATTCATTTTTCTTTGGCCGTGAAGGTTCGAATCGCCGTATGCGAGTGCAGCGGGTTAAATAAAATAGGCGGTAAATATGCAGCGAGCCAATGCAGGATAGCCTCCCCGAATACAGCCTGTTGGCGACAGGCATAGCTATTGTTCTGATTGCTACGACAATTTTTGTCGTAGTGGTCCGCAAAAGAGCGGAAAAGAAATACCAAGGCACAAATTACTTAATTCAGTCACATTATGAAGCGTTTAACTCGTTAGCCCGGCATCGGGATATTGAAAGCCGCCTGTTGGGCATCTGTCGGCTTATTGAGTCTCAAATTGATGGTGCCATGTGCTCCATTATGGCGGTTGATAAAAAAACACAAACCTTATCAACCGCCGCTTCTGTTTCCCTACCTAAGTCCTATAACCGCGCCTTAGATGGCTTAGCCGTAGCAGACGGTGTTGGCGCTTGTGGTACAGCGGCAGCACTCGGTGAGCCCGTGCTGGTTGCTGATATGAGAAAGGACCAGCGCTTCAATGAGTTCCGGTCCCTCCTCGAGCAGCAAGGTTTAGTGGCGTGCTGGTCCCACCCTATTTTTGCAACCTCTGACAGTGACGTTATTGGAACTTTCGCAATTTACTTTTCAGAGCCGAGAGTGCCTTTAGGACCTGAACTTGAAATTATTGTCCGTAATCGTGATCTGGTGGCTCTCATCATTGAACAGGAGGAGCAAAGAAGGAAACAAGCTCGTCTTGAGCAAAGTCAAAGTTCACTCTTTACTCACAACCCCGATGCCGTGTTTATGCTCGACTTAGAAGGCAACTTTACGAGTGTTAATCGTTCAGTTTGTGAGCTTTTATTGCTTAAAGAAGAGGATTTACTGGGTAAACACTATGAGCTGGCAGTGCCTGAAAGTGACCAGAAACGAACCTCAGAGCATTTTGAAGCGGCTAAAGCCGGTATTCCACAGTCCTACGAGATAAAGGTAAAAGACCAGACCGGTCAGCTTCATGACTTAGCGATAACCAATATTCCTATTATTATCGATGGCGAAATTACCGGTGTTCACGGCATAGCTAAAGATATTACCGAACGAATTCAGCGAGAAGAAGCGTTAGAATTTTTCACTTCTCACGACAGCTTAACGCACCTGGTAAACCGCAGTGCAATGGAGCAGCGACTACAACAGTTGCAGGAAAACAAGAGTGACGCGGCAATATTCGTTCTCTTTATCGATTTAGATGGCTTTAAACCTATAAATGACAGCTTGGGACACTACCTTGGAGACGAGGTCTTAATTGAAACGGCGCAACGCTTGCAGCAGGTTGTTTCGGAACCTAACTTACTTTGCCGTTTTGGTGGCGATGAGTTTGTCGCCGTTATTCAGGATATGAGTGCTGTTGAGCAAGTTAATGCGTTATGCGCGGAAGTTTTAGCGGTATTCGAACAGCCTTTTCGGATTGGCGAAGTCGAGGTTTCTTTATCGGCAGCAATTGGTGTTTCAGCAAATGATATTGAATTTAAACACCCGATGGAGCTTACTCAACGTGCCGATGTTGCTATGTATGAAGCGAAAAAACGCGGTGGTAACTCTGTTTACTGGTATTCCGCAAACCTTGATGAAGGCTTAGGTTACAAAGTGGCATTGCGGACCAAAATTCAGGAAGCGCTTGCGCAAGAGCAGTTTGAGCTATTTTATCAACCCATTATGACCGACAAAGGTCAAGTTGCCGGAGCCGAAGCGCTCATTCGCTGGCAACATCCAACCAAAGGTTATGTTTCACCCGCAGACTTTATTCCTGTTGCTGAGCGCACAGGGCAAATCATTCCAATTAGTGAATGGGTGCTAAAGCAGGCTTGTCGCGATCTGCAGCAGCTTAAGCTGTACGGTATAAAATCTGTTTCGGTGAACTTTTCGCCTATCCAGTTTTATCGTGAAGATTTTGTCAGTAAAACGAAAGCGATACTCGAACAGTTTGATATTAAACCCGGCGAGATCACCGTCGAAATTACAGAGAATGTATTAGTTAATGATACTCAGCGTATTGCTGAGTTATTGCAGCAATTGCGAGATCTGGGTTTGGATGTGGCCATTGACGATTTTGGTAGTGGCTTTGCCAGCTTACGTTATTTAAATATGTTGCCGGTAAATAAGCTCAAAATTGATCGCAGCTTTATCGAAAATATTCATGAGAACTCGCATAACGCTGCTATTACCTGCGGTATTCTGAGCATGGTTGCAGGCATAGGTATCGAAACCGTTGCTGAAGGTGTAGAAAAAGAAGAAGAATGTGCTTATTTAGTGGAGCATGGTTGCCACTTTATGCAAGGGTTCTTATTCAGTAAGCCGAAGCCGCTGGGAGAACTGCTCAAATGGGCAGAACGCCAGCAATCTTTCGAAAACGAACGTTAGCGGATTCGGAACTGACGGAGCTCCTGTTGCAGGTTGGCAGATAGCTCCGCCAAATTTTCACTGGACTCTTTTACCTGCGCCGAACTTTGCGCGGACTGATCTGAAATACTACTAATAGTATTAATGTTCTGATTAATTTCCTCTGTAACTGAGCTTTGCTCATCAGCCGCGCTGGCAATATGACTGTTCATATCATTAATTTCTGCTACCGCCGAGGTTATTGCCTGGAGTGACTCATCAGCATTTCTTGCTCTTTCCACTGTGTGATCCGCCTCTTCCTTACCGGTGTTCATTGAGCGGACAGCTTCATGAGTTGCTGTTTGTAAACGCTCAATCATTTCCTGAATCTCCTGGGTTGATTTTTGTGTGCGGCTGGCTAAGGTTCTGACCTCGTCAGCAACAACAGAGAAGCCCCTTCCATGTTCCCCTGCACGCGCAGATTCAATAGCCGCGTTTAACGCAAGCAAGTTTGTTTGTTCAGCTATGCTACCAATAACGTCCAGTACCTTACCTATGTTGTCGCTATCTTCCGCTACCTTAGAAATAGTTTGAGATGTTTGATTCACGTGGTTAGCTAAACTCTGAATCGCATCAACTGTCGACTTAACGACATCGCGACCTTGCTTGGTATGATCGTCAGCTGTTTTCGCAGAAGTCGCTGCGTCATTAGCACTTTTGGCTATTTCGTCCACTGTGGTCGACATTTCATGGATAGCCGTTGCCACCTGCTCAACCGCTTCGTGTTGCTTCCTGATGCTTTCGTTAGACTCTTCTGAAATGCTGGAAAGCTCTTCTGACGATGTTGCCAGTTGTTCGGTCATTTCATTAATTTTGGTAATAATGCGCTGAAGCTTTTCGACAAAAGCATTAAATGCATCGGCTACTCGACCCAGTTCATCTGTTCTGTCCAGATTAACGCGTGCGGTTAAATCTCCTTCGCCTTTGGCCATATCTTCAAAACGCTCAAGCATTAAGTTCAATGGCCTGGTAATTAATGGTGGAAAGAATAATGCCAGCAATACGCAGATAGCTAAACCTATGGTCAGGACAACCATCTCTGTCCAGTTACTTTGACTGATGACTTCGTCAATAATGTCAGACTGACTGAGTGCTGCTTCTTCTTTGCGTTGCTCTAGCTGGTCAAGAACGTCCCGCATGGTCTCGAACTGAGGGCCGCTTTGCTGCTCACTTAAACTAATGGCTTCTTCAACCCTGTTTTGACCATGAAGCTCTATTACTCGCTTAGTGGTTGCGACCCAGGTCTCATTTTTTCGCTTGTAATCAGCAACCATTTGACGTTCTTCGGCACTTGAAGTGATAGCTAAAAATCGGTCCACCCGTTGAGAGGCTTGCTGTAGGTTCTCATTGACTGTGTCGACAAGTGCTTGTTTTTTTGACGAACCTGGTGGAACTGAAAGTAAGGTTCTTTCTGCTACCAGAGCCTGATGTAGGTCGCGATCCGCTTGCAATAAGAAATTAAGGCCGGGTAAGTGTTCACTGGCTATTTCATCAACGCTGTTAGCAACGGATTTAAAATTCACGGTACTGACGGTAGCAATACCAATAAGCACTAAAGCCAACAGTGCAATAGGAAGTATTAACTTGTACCGAAATGTAAGGTTGTTAAACCAGCTCATAATTGTGCCTCTAGATAGCTCGCGACCGATGTCGTATTATCCATTATCGGAAGCTAAGCAGGCTTACTTTAGCCGGTCAACAGTAAATGCTGAGCGTCATATTACACTCAGCATACTCACATTTTATATTACTTAATATCGGTCAGTCGCAAATATGGACGTAAGGTTTTCCAACCTTGCGGAAACTTCTCTTTTGCGTCTTCATCAGTGACCGTTGGGCGAATAATGACAGAGTCACCGGGTTGCCAGTCTGCCGGACAGGCGACTTCATTGCTATCCGTTGTTTGCAGAGCATCAATAACGCGTAAAATCTCATTGAAGTTGCGGCCGACAGTCATTGGGTACGTCATGATTAAGCGAACTTTTTGATTCGGATCGATAATGAAAACCGAACGCACTGTTGCTGTGGCGCTTTCGTTTGGATGGATCATGTCGTAAAGCTGCGCGACTTTTAACTCTTTATCTGCAACAATAGGAAATTCCAATGTTGTGTTTTGAGTGTCATTCACATCGTTGATCCAGCCTTTATGAGCCTCTACGGTGTCAGTAGATAACCCAAGAGGTTTCACGTTACGCTTTTCAAACTCTGGTGCTAGTTGCGCTGTACGCCCCATTTCCGTTGTGCAAACCGGTGTATAGTCTGCCGGGTGGCTGAAGAAAAATACCCACGAGCCTTTCGCCCAGTCGTGGAATTCTATCGAACCCTGTGTGGTATCAATGGTAAAATTCGGTGCAGTATCGCCAATACGTAATGTCATAGAGTGCCTCCTGAAGCAATTATTGATAAGCTTTGCTGGTATCATTAAATGATAGCGTACTGAACACATTACAAGGCATTGGGCTTATAACCTTTTACTCTAATATAGATGCATGGACTATTAGCAATGACTTTATTTATTGATGCCGATGCCTGTCCTGTGGCAATACGGGAAATTCTCTTTCGCGCGGCACAACGAAAACAACTTCACCTCTACTTAGTGGCTAATCAACGAATTCAAACACCTAAATCTAAATTTATTCATATGGTGCAGGTAGGTAGTGGTTTTGATGTGGCAGACCATGAAATAGTCCGGCGTTGTGAAGCGGGCGACTTAATCATAACCAGTGACATTCCGCTGGCGTCAGAAGTGATAGACAAAGGCGCTAAAGCATTAAGCCCCCGGGGGGAGCTCTTCACTCCCGATAATATTCGTCAGCGGCTGAACATAAGAGATTTTATGGACACCATGCGCAGTAGCGGTATTCAGTCTGGTGGTCCGCCGCCGTTGTCGAATGTGGATCGAAAAAACTTTGCGGATCATTTAGACCGTTTATTAGCAGGGAGTTGAACTTGACCTTTTTTGCGGCGTTACCGGCAATTATCTGGGCTCTTATGGTTTGTTTTTTTCCTGAGTGGCTGACGTCTGTCTCGTTTTCAGTTCCCGGAACTATCTCAGCAGCATTAGGGCTGGTGTTCTTGGTTGCCGCTTTCTTTCGGCAATGGCAATGGTTTTATTGGTGCGCCTGGGTTGGTGGTATCTACGCTACGATTCAGCTCGGTTTGCAGCAACCGCTGGCGCAGAAAGAGGTTTCCCAACTGTACGAGGCACTTCCTGTGTGGTTATCGGTTAGTGCCTTGCTTCTGACCTTCCTGAAAAAGCCAGTGCTACTAACCGGAAAAGGCATACTGATATTTGTTGCTTTGGCAATACTGCCTTTATCGTTATTGCTGACTCCAGTTGCACAAACCCTTGCGTTATTGAGTCCCGCAGAGGTTCTGACTTTACCTGACTGGCAACAAAGTTCGTTTGCTATTGGGCTGCTAATTTGGACGGTCGCCATGGGCGGCGTCTGGGCAACTTATTTGCTTTATAAAAGCGCTTCCGCTTTTGCCTGGAGTCATTGGGCGGCCTGGTTTTCGCTTATGGTCTTTTTGTTGGCCGTGCAGTATCAACAAGCCTCCACCTGGGCCGCTTTGGCAGCCAGTGCTTGCTTATTGCTGGCGCTGGCCGACCAAATGTTGAAGCTGGCTTACATTGATGAACTAACCGGGCTGCCGCAACGGCGTGCGTTGATGAGTCAGTTGCAACACTTACGCAAACGCAGTGCCGTTTGCATGCTCGACGTTGATCATTTTAAAAAGTTTAATGACCGCTATGGACACGAGGTTGGTGATCAGGTGTTGCGGCTGTTAGGCAGTATCTTAAAAGAACACGGCGGGTTTAAGGCATACCGCTATGGCGGAGAGGAATTTACCTTAGTATTTTTCCACAACGATGAAGAAAAGTTAAAAAGTACGCTGGAAAGCGTTCGTAGCCAGGTAGCTAATTACCCGCTTAAATTGCGAGAGCCCTCGCGGCCGGAGAGTAAGACAAAAGGCAAAGAAGCGCGAGGTAAAAAGGAGCAGAGTAAAACGGTAAAAGTTACTATCAGTTTAGGCGCGACGTTAAAGGAGCCTGATGATACCGCGGATAGCATTTTGAAACGTGCTGATGAGAACCTTTATTCTGCGAAAAAGGCTGGGCGTAATAAAATATATTTTTGTTATCAAAAATAACAACTGGACAAAAAAGAGACTGAAAGTTAGTGTGGTTGTGAGGTCTCGCCTCAATAACAAAAAGAAATTATAACAAAAACAAGTTGTACGTTCACTTAGATAGTGGCGTTTGTTAACGGAGAGAACAATCATGTTAAAACTAAAAAAAACGTTAACAGCGTTATCGGTGGCTGCGGCATTAACTGCTGCCTCTAGCGCTTACGCTCAGGATACCGGTACACTTCGTATACAGATTACTGATAATCAGGGAAACCCGATTCCGAATGCATCGGTGGTTGTTAAGGCGCCGGATACGTTGGTTTCGAGAAATGCGGAAACGGATGATGACGGCTATGTTCGATTAGGCGGATTACAACCTTCAAGACAGTATCAGGTCGAAGTTGTTGAAGAAGGTTACTCAACATTCGAATCTGGGGATGTTCGAGTGTCGTCGGGTCAGACATTTGAACTAAGTTATGTTCTTACGCCGGAAAGTTCGAATATTGAAACGATTCAGGTTACTGGACGAGCAGCATCAACAATTGATACGACTTCTTCAACTACAGGTGTAGCCGTTACTCTGGATATGACAGAGTCTCTACCAACTGCGCGGAGCTTCCAGGATTATTTGCAATTAGCACCAGGTGTTAAACCATCTCCGAGCGGTAATCCGTCATCAAAGTCTGGTGTAAACTACTCTGACATTGGGGGAGAATACGGTTCATCTTCTGATAATGTGTATTATCTGGATGGCATTAATGTCACGGATAACCAGACAGGTACTTTTGGTTCAAGCATCAACTCCGAAATCATTCAGGAACAGAGAATTTTAACGGGCGGTATTCCAGCTGAATACGCAGGTGGACAAGGCCTGGTAACTCGGGTTATCACCAAGTCAGGTGGTAACGAATGGAGCGGCTCGGTTAACTACTATTTTCAGAATGATAGTTTAGTTGCTGATAATGAACACCTTGATGGCGCGAAGTTCTCAACTTACGATACTGCTGTCACGCTGGGTGGCCCCATAATACAAGACGAACTTTGGTTCTTCGGTTCATTTCAGAAGAAAAGCCGTGAAGATGATGTCGTAAACCCTAATACTGATGAAATCATGCGTTCGGTTACCGATGAGTCAGACTTAGGCTTCTTTAAATTAACCTGGCAACCAACGGGGAATGACCGCTTTGTGGCAAGTTGGTTTAATGACCCGCGTGAGATTAGTGGTTCATCTTCGCCTTCAACTTTGATGAATCGTGACCAATCAAGAGAATATGGCGGCGATAACTATAAGCTAGAATACTCTCGTTACTGGGATAACTTTATCCTGACTGTTCAAGCGGCAAGTCATGAGAGTGAATCAACGGTCTTGGCGAAAGATAATTCAACACGAAATGATGTGGCCTATCTGTCAGGTGGCTCGTTTGAGCCAACAAATGCGGATACGGACAAAGGTGGCTATGGAACGAACACTTCTAATCTTCGTGGCCGTGATCAATACTCAGCAACGCTTGAGTATTTCCTTGATACGTTGAATTTTGGTAGCCATGAAATTAAGGCGGGTTATGTCTTAACTAAAAATGAAAACGCCCAAGATAGCCGGTTTACAGGTGATGGCGCTCAATACAGTTCTATTGGAGCAGTAACTGGTAGCGTTGACTTAGACAATTATGTTAATTCAAGTTGGACTGGGGCAACTGAGTTTGTTCAGGAAGACTACGCCCGTATTGTAAATGCGATGAACCAGAGTGATAACTCTGCTCAGTTTTACGCTCGTTATGATGCTAATGGCGACGGAACCATTTCTGACAGTGAGTTAGGGCAGGGTGTTGTTTTTGATCAAACTACGGGCAACCCAACAAGTGATATCAATGCTTATCGGATATTACAAACAAACCCGGGTGCAGTGACCCTTGAAACTGAAGGAAGTACCTTCTTCGTTCAGGATACCTGGACACTGGATCAGTGGACTGTTAACGCAGGCATACGTTCTGAAAAATGGGAACACTTCTCCACTAAGGGAACTAAGGTAGCTGAATTTGACTGGGAAATAGCGCCTCGCTTCAGTGTTATATATGACATCGACGGCGAAAGTAAAGTTTGGGCTTTTGCAGGTCGTTATTACGATCCAATTCGTACAAATATGACGGACTTTGCGGGTAGCTTGACCGGTCCGGTTCTGAACGAACAGGTTTACCTCGAAGACCAGTGGTTAACATATCGTGTACGCGGTGGTGAGACTCAGCCTGATGCATTCTTTGCTCCAACAACGGAAACTCCTTACACAGATGAGCTGTTGCTCGGTTATGCAACAAATATTGCTGATGATATGAGTATTCAGGTGACCTACACGGATCGTGTTACTAAGAATATCTTAGAAGATTACGATTTGGATCTATACAGTAATGTGCTTGCGGGTACAGATCTTGAGTTACCGCTGTCGTATTTCGGTTACGACACGATGCCTAACTCAAACTATGTTATTGCAACACTGGCGGGTGCAAAACGTGAGTATCAAGGTTTAGAGGTAAGCTTTACTAAACACCGCACTGAGAACTGGTTCTTCAATGCATCTTGGACTTACAACAAAGCAGAAGGTAACTCAAACTCAGATAGTAATGCTGATTATCAGGGCGATGTGCCATGGTTAGACCCACGAGCGCCGGGTGTATACGGTGATCAACCAGGTAACATGCAGCATTTGGTTAAGTTATTTGGTAGCTATAAATTTGATAACGGAATTGAAGTTGGTGGTGTGTATAACTGGAACTCCGGTACGCTTTATAGCAACACCTTCTCTGCCGGTGGTCGTCACTTGCCGACTCCAGGGCCTGCGTATGAGTATGGTGGTTACACCACAACGTGGATCCCTGAGGGAACTGTTGGTGTAAATGAGTCGCCAGCATACGGTACTTTAGATCTGCGTGTTAAATATACCCATGACTTCGGTGAGCGTTATAAAGCCGAGTTCTTCCTGGACATATTTAATGCACTGGATGATCAAGCTACTCGTCGTGAACAGGATCTAGTAGCAGGTGATGGTGTTTACGCCTTTGGTGAAAGTGTCGATTGGGTTAAACCACGCCGCTTCTACTTAGGTGCACGTTTATCGTTCTAGTCTCCCTGGTGGAACGGTTTTGTAACCCGGAGGTTTGCCTCCGGGTTTTTTATTTTGGGCGATCTAAACTTTCTAAAATACGTTATTAATAAGCATGAATATGCCTTTAACAATAACGGATACGTCAATGAGCTACATAAAAGAAACCATCGAAAAGTTAAAGCAAACCAGTCCGGCTCAAGTTGAGTTCTATCAAGCGGTAGAGGATGTACTTGAGTCGATAGAACCCTTGCTGGAAGGGCGTCCTAAGTATCGGGAACACTCTATTATTGAGCGTCTGGTTGAGCCTGAGCGGCAAATTATGTTTCGTGTCCCCTGGATGGACGATGATGGTAAAATTCAGGTGAATAAAGGCTACAGAATAGAGTTTAACTCGGCGCTGGGGCCTTATAAAGGCGGGTTGCGTTTTCACCCAAGTGTTAATGCCGGCATTGTTAAGTTTCTTGGCTTTGAGCAAATATTTAAGAATGCGCTGACCGGTTTACCCATTGGCGGCGGCAAAGGTGGCGCCAACTTCGATCCTAAAGGCAAGTCGGACGCGGAAATTATGCGTTTTTGCCAGTCGTTTATGAGTGAACTGTATCGTCATATAGGGCCCCATACGGATGTTCCGGCGGGAGACATCGGTGTGGGATCAAGGGAAATTGGCTACCTGTTTGGTCAATATAAGCGTCTGGCCAACCGTTTTGACGGTGTTTTAACCGGAAAAAGCGAATTATGGGGCGGCTCGCAAGTTAGAAAAGAAGCGACAGGATATGGGGTTGTCTATTTCGCGCAATGCATGATGGATGACCAGGATGACTCTCTGGACGGGAAACGTTGTTTGATTTCAGGTTCTGGTAATGTCGCTATTCATGCTATGGAGAAGCTGTATGAATTGGGAGCTAAACCGATAAGTTGCAGTGACTCCAGCGGAACCATTTACCATGGCTCCGGTATTGCTCTCGACTTGGTTAAGCGCATAAAAGAAGAACGGGGCGGGCGCCTCAAAGAGTACCTTGAAACTCATGAGGATGCGGAATATACGTCTAAGGACGATTACCCCGAAGAAGGTCACTGCGTTTGGCGTTACGAAGCCGATATTGCTTTCCCCTGTGCGACTCAAAATGAATTGACCGAAAAAGATGCTCAGGCACTTCTCGAAAACGGCTGCAAGTACATTGTGGAAGGGGCTAATATGCCTACAACTCAGGCTGCAGTCGATCTGTTCATTGAAAGTGGTGTTGGCTACGGTCCAGGCAAAGCATCAAATGCCGGTGGTGTTGCCACAAGTCAGCTGGAGATGGTGCAAAACGCCAGTATGTCGCGCTGGGACTTTGAAGAAGTGGATGAAAAACTTAAAGAGATTATGAGCAATATTTACCAGGATGCAAAAAGCACCGCCGAAGAGTTCGGACAACCTAATAACTTAGTTCTTGGCGCAAATATTGCCGGGTTCCGTAAGGTCGCCGACGCCATGCTGGAACAAGGCGTGGTTTAAGTTTAAAGCCGGACTATTTGTTGTTGCCTGTATTTTGCGTTAGCAGTTTTATGGCTTCATCATTTACTGGTATTGATTGTGCGTTTAGCATAACGGCAGCCCTTGAGCCATCAAGATAAAAGCCAACAAAACTACTGAAGCCGGCCGTCTGTCCGTTGTGCCAGGCGTAGGCTTTACCATCTTCGTCTTCGCTGATAAGCCAGGCTAAAGCTTGTTGGCAGCAGCCCTCAATGGCTTTTTGCGGGGCAAGTAATTGCTCGACAGTGGTATCGCCTTCTGCACTTTTTCGCATGAGCGTTTTAGTGTAGTTGGTCATATCACTCAGTGTGGAAACAATAGCTCCTGCGCCGGCCAGAGACTGAAAATGCCAGTGAGGTACTACGTCACCTAAGACATTATGTCCTGTTGCTAAGGAGCCTGGGGTGTGTTCTTTGCTGGTTGCCACATAAGTATCCGGCATACTGAAAGTTTCAAATACAACGTCATTTAACAGCTCTGGGAAAGGCTTTTCCGCATTTCTAGCGAGCGACTCCGCAAGTAAGCCATACCCGAAGTTGGAATACTCGTAACTGTTGACGCCGGGCTCTACCTCAGCCAAGGCACTTTCCAATTCTGACTGACCATAATGAACGTACGGGTCTGTCTGGTCGGCTTTGCTTAATAAATTTTCAGGGAGGCGGGGCAGCCCACTGTGGTGTGTGGCAAGTTGCCCCAGTGTCACTGCATCAGGTGCTTGCGGCCAAAACTCGTTGACTGGGGTATCAAGGGTTGTAGACTCATTAACTACTGCATGGGCCAGTAAATAAGCCACCATGGTTTTTGTGACTGAGCCAATTTCGTATTGTGTATTATGATCATGCCTGCCATAAAACTGGGTTTTGATTTCATCTTGGTCAATGATGGCAACCGCTGCACCGTGCTCGCCCAACTCGGGTGTCGGTGCGCTGGCCTGCTTATCATCCGAACCGGCTTTTTTGAAGGTGAGAGGAAATTCCTGCCCCTGTTTGAAAGTACCTTCGTAGCCTTCAGTTGTCTTTTTGCCGTTAAAGCTCGCCTGAATCATAGGTGACTTAAAGCTGAGTTTTTTGTCATCGATATGAACGTCTGTTAGAGGTATTCCAAAGCTCTGCTGTGCCGGGCTGTCTAAGGTCGCAATATACCCTTCGTGTACAACGGCAATATTCACTTGTAATGGTAAATTCGAGTTTTCGCTGACGGGCAAGTCGCCTTTATAGGTTGCTTCGTAGGTAAGGCGGGCTTTGTCATCCTGGGTCAGCTTATGTAGGGTAATACTGCGCTTTTTACCTTGTACGAATAACCCCTCTAATTGGCCATTATTCAGTTGACCCTGATAACTGGCGCTTAAGCTTGTATCAGTGAATTCTACCTTATTATCCTTAACTGAAAACTTCGTGGGTTGGTGATCAAACATGCCCTGATTTGGGCTGTCTAGAGTTAGCTGGCCATTATTGATATTGATGCCAAGAGTAATACTGACTCCCTCTTGAAGCACAAGCTCTCCACGCCATTTTCCTTCCAGTTCCTTTTGGTACTCTTTAGCTTGTAAAGAATGGTGGCAGAAGGCTGCCACCATAATAGTTGAGTAAATAAACCACTTAATAAAGGTCTTCATTTTGTTGCCT
Source organism: Idiomarina sp. 017G (assembly GCF_004362265.1). Taxonomy (NCBI): domain Bacteria; kingdom Pseudomonadati; phylum Pseudomonadota; class Gammaproteobacteria; order Alteromonadales; family Idiomarinaceae; genus Idiomarina; species Idiomarina sp. 017G. The sequence continues at coordinate 19,138 of NZ_SNWT01000014.1, forward strand.
CATTGGTTAATTACTGCTTTTCCATCTCCTGGTGAAACTCTGCCAAATCGGAAATAACTTTCTGGTTTGGCAATTCCGCGTAGGGTTGTTCAGCAAACTTAGTACCACGCAGTTGCACCGAAATACGCGCCGCATCGGGGTTTAACATGGTTTGCTGGTAAAACGTTTTGGCGTCCGCAAGGTTTACGTTTTCAACGGCATCAATTAATTGCTCTTTGCTGTCGAATTCGAAGCGCTGCAAGCTCAAATCAGCCAGAAATGGAGAAACTTCCTCCATCAAGTTCTTCGGCTGTTCGTTCAATGTAATCAAGGTGCTTTGTTTGATTTGATTGAACTCTTCTGGCGTCATTTCCTGTAAGTCTTCCCAGTATTCTTCCTTGAAGCTATCAAAGCGTTCCTGCATATCGGCAACGCTTTTAACCGGCGTCTGAATATACAGCCCAAAACCTGCGTACTTATCCAGGCTCGGTGCGAAAGAGCCCACAGCATAGGCCAGTTGCTCTTCTGTACGCAGGGTATCAAAGGCTACGGTACGGAAGTGACTTTGCAGAACCGTTCCTGCCGCTAACGCGGCAAAACCCGGTTGAGGGTGAATGTGCGCATCGACCACCGCTACGTCAGCAACGTCCAGGTCACGACGTAGTACAATGGATTTTCCTGTTTCAGGCTTCCAGAATTGAGCCATTTTAAAGTCAGTAACCTTACGGTCTTCGGGTAAGCTGGCCTGAATGTTTTTAACAGACTCCTCCAGGTCACCTCGGTCATAATTACCAAAGGCAAATACGCGTATCGCATTATTGCCCAGTAAGGTATTCATAAAGTCAGACAAATCTGCCGAAGTTAATCCTTTTGCTGTTTCAATTAAGTCCGTTTGATTAAAACCACCTTCACGAATCAACTGTCCGTAGGCGTCAAAACTTTGATAAATAGGAAATTGCTGACCTTTGTTCTGCAGTTCTCTGATATAGCGATCAACGGCCTGTTTAAAGGCCTGCTCTTCTACGTTGAAGCTCAAATTATCGATAGCTCGTTCAAGCAACTGAGGCTGCTTATCGGTAAAGCCGGACACCGTTAGTGACAGGCCGGTGCCATCATTAAGGTTCAGGTTCATACCCGCAATATTCGCCTCGGTGTCCAGAGCGCTAACATTCATATTGTATAAATCGCGCCATAAAGCAGTTAAAACGTCCGCTTTTATACTTTTAATAGGTGCGTCGTTGTTTATTTGAATATAAAACACACCGCGCGGTTGGTCGCTGTATAACTGACTTGGATATTGCCAGACCTGAATGCCTTCCTCTTCGATAACCACTTTGGGTTTATCAAAAGCGTCGTTCTGCTTAATGGCAAAACTCTCTGGCAACAAGGTATTCACTTTTGGCAGGTTAATGGACATTTTCGGTTCGTTATCCCAGCTCGCGATTTCTTCTTGCGGTATGTCAACAACCTTGTATTTGCCTTCATAGAAATCGAGCTCGCTGTCGTGCGGTTCGTCCTGACTAATATACCAAACGCGCAGTCTTTCGGGTGTTAGTTGTGACAGTACCGAGCGGATGGCTTCAGGATCAAATTCACGGTATTCATAGGGGGCGCTGATAGCATACTCGGCAGGGAAGTTCTGCATTGTTTCAGCCAGAGAAGAAACGTAGCTGAACTCATCACTTTTTTCTAAGAAGCGAAAACGATTGCTCAGGCTAGTTTTTATTTCTTTAAAGTAACTTTCATCAACGCCCTCAGTGCGTACTTTATCGATGTACTGCATAATAAGCGCGACAATCTCTTCACGCTGTTGCATGCCGGCATTAGTGAGCTCAACATCAATGGCCAGAACACCGTAGTTCCCGTAAAAAGTGGGTTGTGCCGATGCATTTAAGCTAGCAATAAGGCCTGCATCTTTGAGTTGTTGTGCTGGCGTTCCAGGCATTTCTGAGCCGAGCAAGTAACTGACATAGCGGTTGGGCTTAACGGCAAACTGTTCCTGGTTGTCATTGATAATGAATTCCAGCTTTAGCTGCTTAACGTCTTCATTCGGTACATAGTGGATGCGCTTCTTGCCAACGTCATCGAAATTAATTTGAGCCGTGACTTCGGGTTCTTCAATACCGTCGTCTTCAATGCTGGCAAAGTGTTTACGAGCTAAGGTTTCCATCTCTTCTAACGAACGGTTGCTTATCATGGCAACTTTCATAATGTTGGCAGAATAGAAACGGTTGTAGAAATCGACGGTTTCTTTATGCAGCTCGCTGTTCTCTTTGTTACTCAGGCTGTCGAGGTTGCCAATAAGGAAACGGTTGGAAGGGTGCTCCCCCAATAATAAGCGGCCTAATTTAAACTGGCCGAAAAAGTCCATTTCACGGCGCATTGACCATTCGGCGTTCACTGCGTTGCGCTCTTTGTCTGCGTACCCAGGGTACAGTTTTGGTGCTTTGAAAAAATCAGAGAAGCGATCTAAAGCCTCATCATAGGCGTTGTTATTAATTTTAAACATGTAGTTGGTGACATCCAGCCAGGTAGAGGCATTTTGACTACCACCGTTATTACTCATAAATTCGCTGTATTCGTTGGTATCGGGATACTTTTCGGTTCCCAGAAACAACATGTGCTCAAGATAATGCGCCAGTCCTTGCTGAGCTTCGGGATCCTGCAATAAACCAACGCCAACACTTAAAGCGGCAGCCGACTTATCTGTATTCGGATCAGAAACCAACATAATTTCAATATTATTATCCAAAGTCACTACGCGATATTCGCGCTGGTCGTTCGGGCTTTTAATGACTTCGCCCGCCACGGCATTTTGAGTGGTGCCGGTTTCGGTAACGGGCTGACTGCAGCCTGCGGCTAAAAGAGCGAAGCTAATAGAGCTTGCGAGTAATAACTTCTTCATAAAAATATCCCTTAAAAAAATGACCTCAATATAATAACGAGGACTACCCTGCTTGTTGAGGGTGGTTTTTAATTATTTGTTGACTAATTTGTAACAGATTGTGAGAGTTAAAACATACTTTTGGTACAGGGATGTCAAAATGAAAGCAATTATTATAATAGCGATGCTTTTTTTATTAGTTGGCTGCAGTTCACCCACCGTATTTCTCACAACAGAACGGCTGCCACAGAAAGAGCGTCAGGAATTAATTTCTGCATTGTCTGAAAATGGGTTCAAAGTTAAAGCAACTTCGGGCGTGATGGTTCCGGAAGAATTCCCAGATGTGGTTGTAGCAACAAACCCCGCCAATGAAAACCCTGAGTTTTTCGCTAAACTTGAACAGGTTATTAGGCAACAAAACCTTGAGCCTGTAGCTTATCAAAAGTTTTATCAGCAGAAACATTATTATAAAGGGCGTAATGTTGGGTTATACGTGCGAGGTAATGCTCCTGAATTAAGGCTTCCACCGGTTCTTCGCGGTAACCACCAAACCTGTAATAACCAGCGTATGATTCTTGAATTTAAGAATAATAAACGGGTACATATTGACGTAGAAAAAGAAGAAATAACCTCGTACAAAGGAAGCTATCAGTCCATATTACCTGACACTATTCATGCTAACTTCGAGAGTCTGGAAGGCCCCGTAACACTGAGGCTTTCTAAAGTGTCTGTAGAAACCTATGCGGGAATGAAAACCGCAGACAAAATAGTCGTTACGAACAGCGACAATAAAGTATTACCAGAAAATTGCGAGTTCATGATCATTCACTATTAGATCCGATAACGAGCAGAGGTTATTTTTCTGCAGTACATTCAGTGTAGACTTCAGAATAAGGCTGGTCGAAACAACGAATGAACTTATCAACAATATTCAAGTTTGGCGGCCATTGTATTTCAATAGGGTTTCCGTCTGCATCTGTCGGATTAAAACCTTCGGGCTTAGGAACTGCAGCCAGTTTTTCCCTTTGATTTTTTAGCTTTTCTCTATCTGACTGTAAAAAGGCGATAGTGGCGTCAACGTAATAGTTCCAGCCAGACATGTCTTTTTCGGGCGACTTGCGCGCTTGCTTCATTAAGCTAATAGCGCGTTGATACTGACCGACTTCGGCTCTAAGCTGACCCTCATGCCAGACAAAGGTTCTCATAGCCCCTTTGGAAATCTCGTTCTTTGTGTAATAGGTATGGATAAGGTCGGCTGCCGCTTCACGACAGGCTTCCGCTTTAGCTACTTCTCGCCAGCCTTTTTCCAGGTTTTGGTCAAACTCCCTGGGAGATAGCTTTAACATTTCAACTTCGTTATAAGAGCAAGTTTCACTCTCTGTATTTGTATCTTTGGCTACGGAAAACGGAGAGGCAATGGTTATTGAAAGAAAGCCGGTAACGAGTAATGCCCGCATAGTGAAACTGCTTGTAGTAGACTGCATAATGTCTTCTCCTGCTAAATAAAGGTGCTGAACATGTCTGTTTTGTTGATAGCCAAAACGCTAGGGCTTTTCTTTATTACTGCAATTGCCGAAATTATCGGATGCTATTTACCTTACCTGTGGTTGAAAAAAGATGGAAGTGCCTGGTTATTGATTCCTGCAGCTATCAGTTTGGCAGTATTTGCCTGGCTGCTTACATTGCATCCGGCTGAAAGTGGCAGGGTCTATGCGGCTTATGGGGGCGTTTACGTGGTAACTGCACTGCTGTGGTTAAAGGCTGTTGAAGGAGCTTCATTGTCGACTTACGATGCCGTAGGCGCTGCTTTCACTTTAACCGGAATGGCTATTATAGCGGTTGGCTGGAACCACTAAGGCAAAGGAATAAACTCATCTTCATCGCCAACAACTTTATCAAAGCGTTGATTCTGCCAATCTTTTCTTGCCTGCTCTATTAGTTCTTTATTAGAGGACACAAAATTCCAGTTAATAAACCGGTTGCCCAATGCATTACCGCCAATAATGACAATATGTGATGGTTCCTGAGCTGTAATAACGGGTTGCTCTTCAGTTTTTAATACAACCAATGTTCTTGCCGCTAGTTCTTTACCTTCTGAATTTAAGCGACCAGAAACGATATAAACAGCCAACTCTTCTGTTGTCGGTAACGTCAGTTCTTGGCCAGAGTCCAACTTGGCTTCTAGGTACAAAGTTTCAGACAAGGTAGGAACAGGTGACTTTACGCCATAAGCTTCACCTATCATGACGCGAACCGAAACCCCATTCACATTAGCCGACGGAATATCGGTTGACGGAATATGATAAAAGGCAGGCTCTGTCTGCTCGTACTGTTCGGGTATAGCTAACCAGAGTTGCAAGCCATGTAGCCTGTGAGCGCGGGCCGTAATTTCCGGGCGCTCTCTTTCTGAGTGCGTAACGCCTTTGCCTGCGACCATCAGGTTGATATCGCCGGGCGTAATTATCTGATAACTGCCAATGGAGTCCCGGTGCAGCATTTCGCCATCGAATAAGTAAGTGACAGTGGATAACCCAATATGCGGGTGTGGTGCGACATTGACACCTTCTCCCTGTGGGAAGTCGGCTGGGCCCATTTCATCAAAGAAAATCCACGGTCCGACCATACGCTTTTGGCGAGTGGGTAATGCGCGGCGGACATAAAAGCCGCCTAAGTCGCTGTCGCGAGGTTCAATAATAACTTCTATTGCAGATGACGGTTGTTCGTGCGAGTCACAACCTTGTTCAGCATTGTTAAGAATATTGCTCATGGAATACTGGCTGCCTTCAAAGTTATCTAAGTTCGTTTGTTATCTTTTTTAAAGATTACCGCAAAGTGCCGGGGCGCAAGGAAGAAATCCTCAAATTTTGCTCAATATTTATTCGTTACTGCCGATGATTATAGTAGGTATCTCATACTAATAAGAGACTAAAGGTGAAAATATCAATAACAAATCACTATTCATCCTTAACCAAGCCGGTACCCGCTAAGCAGCCGATAACGGTGCTACAGAGCCATGTGTCGGAGCCTCTGGATACCCAGCCTGAAAATACCCAGGGGGTCTTCCTTAGTGAGCTAGATAAACTCTATTTTAATTTTAATAAATGGTTGGAAGAGCCAATACAATCAGAATTCTCGGCGGAGAAAATAGAAAAACTAAAAGATTTGTACTCAAAAATGTCTGAGGAAGATTTTATCCGGCTGGGTAGGTTAGGCATTACATCGAACGATGATTTCTTGTCTATGGTTGAAACCCTGGACAAAGAACAACTTTCGCAGTTAACCGATACATTTTATGGGTTGTCGGCTTCTGCAAACATGCTTTTTACCCATGTTAATGAATTTAATCCCTCCAGAACATACGAAGAAAAAGTAGAACAATTTATTGAAGTGCTATCAGACACTCAGCGAATTGCCCGGGATCAACTGATTGAAAAGGCGGCTGAATATGATGAAAAAATCAGTATTCACAAAGCTGAGCGTGAGAACAATGATACCTATGAATCTCTAGGAGGATATTTCGACGTTAAATCGAGCGCGAACGACCTGCAGAACTTTGTTTCGACCGTAATAGATACCAAATCGCCCGCTGATTTTGTTAACAAGCTCGATCAATACAGCCGGGAACAGCAAAGTAGCTTGTTAAATGTGCTTGGAATGAGCCGGATTGAAGGTGAGCAACTGCTTGACGGTCTTCTGGATAAAAGTGATGAGGCCAGAACGAGCATATTGTCTTTTATTGGTAAAGTAGCACTTAAAACAAACCCTTTCTTTGAAATGAGCGCTTTTGGTGATTCGGAACATGTGGTGAGTATCAGCAAAGGGTTTGGCGATAACCTATTCGAGACAACGAAAAAAATGCTTGAGAATATGGGGGAGTTGCTGACAACCTATAATTTCAGTGACGAACAGCTCGTAGAAATGGGTGACCAACTTAACGACCTAAATAGAAAGGAACAAATCGGCTACCTGGAAGCTGCGGTCATCGGCCTCGATAATCTATTAGGTATACAAACGAGCAGCACCAATGAACTTGTAGACATGAAAGCAGAGCCCCAGGCTATGAATAAACTGCAGTCCGTTTTAAGTAGTAAAGATGCTTTGCAGGCTGTTTATGAAGCCCGCGAGGGTGAGGACCGGAGAAGCGGGCGTTCCTACGTGCCGAAGACCAAATGGGAATACCTGGAAGACTTGGAAAAAGTGGTGTCATCTTATATTCCGCCGGCGGAGTCTGACGAAAACGTTCGGGATCCTTGGGAATATGCCTCTGGCGCTAAAGCTTGACATGTTTATACTGTTGACAATAAGCCCCGCGAGAGAATTTGCGGGGCTTCCTGTACCCTTCTTATTTCAGAGTAACGAACGAAGTTTGACTTCTAGTATCAAACTAATTTCAAAACTTGGTTTTGAGCCATGTATTTTTCAATAATTCGATTTTACAACAAAGTTAGCTGATGCATGCAGTTTATATAATATTTATCTGTGTCGCAGGCGCAGCATCTGCGACACGTGCTTCAATCAACCAACTTCTTAACTCAATTACATGTGTTGCGACACAGATCTGTGTCGCAAGTGCTGCATCTTGCTTGAGAAACTGACTTAATAACTTGGCTATTTCGGTATTTACACACTAAATATAGCAGTCGCCGTTACATGTCTTGTGATACAGATCTGTGTCGCAGGTGCTGCACCTGGCTTAAAGTTCTAAGCTTATAGTCAGTTAGTTTTGCGTTATGAGAAGATTACGTGATGCAGGCTTTTTCTATAATATTTATCTGTATGGCATGTACAGTACCTGCGGCACAGCTGTATGGAATATTTGCGTTTAGGTTGAGCTGCAGTACTCGCTATAAATATTTATGGCAAGTACTGTATTTGCGCCAAATAGTGCCTTTTTCATTTTCTAAGAAAGTATCAAGGCTGTGCTTTTTTTGAGTTGTCTATGCAGGGAGCGCCATAAACTTTTATGGCAAGTTCTGCAACTGGTGTCTAAAAGATTGCCTGATAATGTTGAGTTTGAGTGTTCTCGGGTGTCATTTATGAGTCAGCTATGGCAGCGATTGCTTGCTAGTTTAATTTTAGAAGCCCCGCCGATCAGTCAGGTTTTCCCGATCTTTATGGCTGCTAATTTTAATTAGCTTCAATAAAATTAATCCAGTAAGCACTTGGGATTTAGATCTGTTGCTATTCACTTCGAGTCAAGTCAATGCGGCGGTGACCAAGATGCAATGATTTAGCCTCCTCTCGGAGGCTTTTTAGTTTTTGACCGTCGCTGTGTGAATGAACAAGCACTGCTTGTGGGACCGGTTCTACTGCTCAGAAGCAACAAGCTAGCTGTTTTTCATCAAGGTTTTCAGTGCTGCTGTAGGCTCGGCTGGCTCATTGATTACTTTGTTTAACTTCTCCCACGCCTTTTGATTTAGTTTTGTGCTTTGGATTGCTGTTTTGACCTTTACACTTTTAGTTTTTTTGTTCATTTTCTGACCCGGTTTTATTCTGATTTCTTTCATTGTCTGGTTGCACTTTTGTCTTAAACACATAAATAGCGTATATAACAAAAACGCTAAGAATCGCAACTGGTATTAGTCCTGAGAAAAGCTGCTCAAGCATGTTATCCATTTATCCCTCTTTATGTATAAATCGGCATTAATTAACTATGCCACTTACCCTTGCCTCACCTCAAGTAGTGTAGACACTCTCGCAAAACATACCTTAGCTATGATTTAATGCTGAGTTGTAGTGCGCTAACTGAACTGACCTTTCCCTTGAACTAGCGCCGCCGCCCAAAGTCTATTTAGGTTGCAAAATCAGTATGCTATAGGAAATTTATAAGGAGAAGCTCCAATGAAGAAAACGGCTAAAATGTCAGTGGAAGTCGTCACTGATATCGTCTGCGACAAATGTGGAGAATCGCTAGTTCCCGAAATACAAAAAGACTATCAAGAGAATCTGAATGATTTTGCTGACTTTGGTGTACTCAAAGCATCGTTTGGCTACGGTTCAGGTCGGGACGGCGAGAGCTTTCATTTTGACCTGTGCGAAATATGTTTTATGGAGCTGGTTAATAAGGTTATGAATCGCAGTTAGTTCATTAGAAACTTAGCAGTAGCTCTTGGAGTGGACTGAAATGTTAGTAAACCGAATTAGGTGGTACAGCTTGAGCTATAAACTCACCACCAATAAACAAAAACTACCCAGTATGGCATGCATTGCTGCAATAGTAGCATCCATTTATAGACCACTCAGGGTGCCTTCGTTTGGCCTCTTTTACGGCAGAATGACATGAATCGTGTATGCCCAAGTCTTCCTGGTTTTCTAGTGAAGGTAAATGGTTACATTCATTTACTACGTGAACTTCTTGGTCGTCATTTTCCGTATTGGTATTTAAAATATAAACTTTCCAGCTCATGTCATTATCCTTCTGTCGATTCGGGATCGTTGCCATAGGAGTGTTTGTCCCGGATTTTCCCGTTATCACCTCTATGTATCGATATCTCCGAGCCGGATCGCATTGCGAGCTCTTTGGTTTGCTTAAAGGCATCTGCTTGTGTATCTGCTACAACACTAGCTCGTGATGCACTCTGCCTTTTTCCACGCCACTTACCATCTTCACCTTGATACACATTAAAATCATCGTCAGACATCTTATTTCTCCAAATATCGCCTTCAATTAAGGCAATACTTATATTGGGGTGTTGTTTAAAAAATCAACAGGTTCTATGAAGCGGACCGAGAATAACCGACAGTTCCTGACTATTATTTGGAGTGGGAGTGGAACTGGTTCCATTTTTGTGTAACTCCTTATTTTTAAAGGCCTGCAGAGACGTTAAGCAATTTTCAGTTGATAAGGAGCGGAACTGGTTCAATTTTCGCATAAACCCTCGCTTTTAAAGGGCTGTAGAGCTACTAAGCGATTTTCAGTCGAGCAGGTGGGAATTACTTCGTTTTTTACATAAAACCTTACTCTCAAAAGATTGTATAGCTGCTTATCTAATAAGGTAAATAACCCGACTAAAAAAACACTTAATCTCTGAATAATCAGTTTTTTGACTCATTAAGCGCTCGAATGTAGTTTGTATCTTTATATGTTTGTCAGGAGCAATTTAAGTAATGGACGCTATTTCCCAAATTTCTGATTACAACGCTTTAAAAAAGCTTGCGAAAGCGCTTTGGCAACAGGATAGTGCTTACCACGGAGCCGCTATAATGATAGGCGCGGGCTTTAGTCGAGCGGGTGCAGTAACAGGAGGGGATAATAAGCACTTACCGTTGTGGAGTGATTTCTCTGCAGCTATTAATGGCGAAATGGGTACAAGTAACCCCGACCCTTTGCGAGTAGCCGAGGAATACAGGGCCTACTTTGGCAAGCAAGCGTTATATGACCTAATAAAAGCAACAGTAAACGATCGTTCCTTCACGCCAGGGGAGCTGCATGAGCAGGTTTTGAAACTTCCGTGGTCAGAGGTACTAACGACGAACTGGGATACATTACTTGAGCGCGCCTCTCTCAATATAAATAACCCTGTTTATAGTGTTGTTTCAAAACAAGAAGATTTATCTAGTGCACGGGCTCCGAGACTAGTTAAGTTGCATGGCACTATTGATGTGACTAAAGACCTGGTTTTCACCCAAGAGGACTATAGAAAGTACCCAAGTAATTACGCTGCTTTTGTGAATTTTTCGCGACAAGTTTTTATAGAGAATGAACTCTGCTTACTGGGCTTCTCTGGTGATGATCCAAACTTCTTACAGTGGGCAGGCTGGGTGAGAGATCATTTATCTCATCACTCGCGAAGAATCTATCTTGTCGGAGCCCTGAATCTGCCTCCGTCACGGCGAAAGTATTTAGAGTCGATCAACGTTGCCCCTATTGACCTATATGATCTTGTTTCTGAGTACGATGATCCTAATGCTCAACACTTTGAGGCAACAAGGTGTTTTCTTAAGGCTTTATATGAACTAAAGCCAATGCTCGCTTGGGAATGGAGCCCAACGCAGTTAAATCAGACACACTCTCTTTTAACGGGCTTAAAAGAAAACATTAGCGATGCGCAAATTAAGCAATCTATAAATGAAATAACAAAAACACTAAAAAAAGATAGGTCATCTTATCCGGGTTGGTTGGTGTGTCCATCGATCAAGAGGTTTGAGCTAAAATCCCAAATATCTAGCTTGATTTTATCATCGAGAATCTTACAGGCTTTAGGCAAAGACCAACGTGCTAAATTACTTTACGAAGTAGCGTGGAGGCGAATGGTAACTTATGACGTGGTCGAACCTTGGTTAGTAAGCGAGTTTATAAAGTTATGTGATCCAAGCGAGCCATGTACGCTGTCTAAAAAACAGCAGCTTGAGATTGCTCTACTGCTTCTAAAAAGTTCTCGGTGGATAGATTACTCAGAAAAAGAGGAGATCGTCGAATTAACAAGCTCGATTTTAGAGAAACACGGAAAGTATTGGACGGAAGCGTCAAATGAGTTGGCTTATCACCAAGCATTGCTTGCTAGGGATAACCTTGACTACCGAAACTTAGAGCTGTGCGTTAAAAATCTTAAAGAAGCAAACCCTATTTGGAAGTTAAGAAAAGCATCACTGTTAGCAGAATTAGGGCGATTTGAGGAAGGGAAAGTATTAATTTCAGAGGCTTACCGCAAGTTACTAAGCCAATATCGGAATGATCAGAGTTCGATACATATACTGTCGCGCCTGGCATGGGCAAGTTGGTTAATGCGTAGCGTTTATTTCCTATCGAAAGAAGAAAAAACAGAGGAGCTCCCCGTAAATTATCGGGAGTTAAAATGTGATCCTTGGGATTACTTGGAGCAAGTTAGAACAAAAGTGGTTGATGATCTTGAGAGACAAGAGAGTAAAAAGGGCGTTGAACCATCGTTCCATCCAGGCCGGTATAAAGATAAATCTAATACAGTAACTTTTAATAACGACTCACATTCATTATTAATTTATGAGGGCATTACAAATGAGGTGGGTATTCCCTTACGTTGGTCAAATGTGAACCTTTTAGGAAATCACGCTAAAAGGCTTTGCGAGTTGGATGACTTAGGTAACATACACCGACTTTCTTTAGCTATTCGAACAGCAAATAGCGAAACTTCTGATTCTTTGAACCGTGTTCTCTCGAGAGTTCAGGTGGCTCGACTATCAGAATCTGAAGTTAGTTCTGCGTTAAGGCAATGTGAAGGGGCGATCGATTATTGGCTAGTACTATTATCAGCTGACAATGATAAAAGAGCCTATGCAATTGAAAAGCTAAGGGTTTTCATTGAAGCTCTAGCCAGATTATCTACTCGCGCTAATCCGGAAAAGGCTATTAAACTTTATCAGATGGCCATTTCTCTTGGTAAAAATCCACACTTTAGGCATTGGTGGCTATTTAAAGCGCTTGGGGATTTAATCGACTTTTCGCAAAAAAGTATTCCTGAAGCTCAGCAGCACAAAATACTAGAGGGTAGTTTGTTATTCCCTCTTGAATCAGAAGTGAACGCTGAACCTCATTTTCGATGGCCAAACCCAGTTGTTAATCATCCGGGAGTTAGGGGTTCAAGCAGTAATTTAGATCGTCGAATCGATGAGATAATTGAAAAAATATCACCACTCTCTGAGCAAAGCGTTGTAGCTTTGGAGAGACTAATACCATTAGTCGAAAGCGACTTTTTAACTGATAACGAAAAAGATAAGTTAGCTGTTCAGTTATGGCCCGAGCATTCATGTTATGAAGAGTTACCAACGACGGGTTTATTAAACTATGTTCTCCTAAAGTTACCGGCTCGCGATAAGGCTGCTGTTACCAAATTGGTTAAAAACTATCTATTTGAGAACAGAAGTATAGCCGACCCATCTGATAGTCTGTTAAACGATCTGATAAGTGCTTCTTTGAATAGTACTGTCAAGTTATTTCCCTCTGAGAGTCAGGCGAAACGCTACTTCAAAGAATTGGTGGCTTGGCGTCCCAGTTACAGTGATGACGATGTAACAGGCCAGAAAAACCAGTATAAAAAGGAGTTGGCTAAGTTAGTAAGCGAAACGCTCTCTCGTTCTATAGTTCCAGCTTTGTCGGATATAGAGTTAACTAAAAAGAACTTCAAGAAGTTAAAAGATTTTTACAACGACGTTAAGAGTCCCGAAATTTTAATAGCGTTTTCCTATTTTGCAGCGGCTGACATAAATGAAGCTAATTCAGTTAAAGAGATTATCAGGCGAGGCTTTCAATTGGGTGAAAGCGAGACCCTCGCTTTTTCAACATTCGCCCTTTTAAGATGGCGGGAGCTTGAAAAATGTCAAGCAACCGACGAACTCATTTTACGGTTAGTGCATTTGATTAATTACAATCTTCCGACAAGAATCGGTGCCCCGCTATGGACTATTCTTCAACTGTTGAAGCAAGGCTATTTAAGTAAAGATAATATTAGGTCGGTCACCGACTCGGTGCCGATTATATTTGACAGCTGTGGATACCAAAACATTTTACCTAGCAGCAGAGACTCGATCAGCAACTCGCTCGTAAGGGCTACTTGCGTAAATTTAGCGCAAGAGATAATAGATAAAGGCTTTGAAGCCGATGATTTATATAGAGTATTGGAGGAGGCAAAAGAAGATCCTCTTCCTGAAGTTCGGTTTGCTAACCATAAGTGCTAGCAGAGCGGTGTAACGGAGTGAGTTCATCATTTCGCTGTGATCCGAACATGTTCATAGAGAGATTCAAGTGTATCGAATATGACTATTTAAAAAGGAGCTTTTACATGGATTTTAATAGTTACATAAATGCTATTTGGGGACTTATTGGTGCTATGTCTAGTACTGTTGTATGCCTTGTCACTTTTCAGAAGTTGAAGAGATTCAAAGAGGAAAAAGTAAAAGAGCTGCACAGTAAATACTCTGCCATTAAACGTCTCGCAAATGATATGGATCACAATTACTCAGAAATATTGCTTATTTTGAGTGGGCTGACTACAAAAGTTTTAACTAAGAGTGAAATTCAGTGGTTTATTAATGAGCCAGGCGCATTCTCGAAACTCGAGCAATATGAAAAAGCCGGTGGCAGATACTGCGAGATAAACATCAAGGAAAGTGAGTTTTCTTTGACTGAACGCGTATCTACACTTAAGAAGCGTGCGATTGAACGGTTCAAAATTATTGGAGTCGGGGTGGGGCTACTGGCTGTTTTTTCGGGTATGTGGGGACTAATAATTTATAACGTAAATACTGCTCACCTATTCTATCTTGGACTAGCTGCATGGTTTATATACTTCTTGCTTATCCTGTGGGGAGTGAATCTATTCTTGGGAGATATTAATCGGGCGCTTAGACTCCAGGGTAAACCGATATAAGACTGAATCGCCAATAGTTCACTAGAAACGAGTAGCGATTCAGATTAGGTTTGAGCGAATACTGTTAGTCTATTTTACTTTGTGCATGTTTCGGCTGTAAAAGCACTTTTTGACTTCATACTCACTGATTTCATCAGACATGCAACTTGTACTCTCCGTTCCATCGCAGAATCGATACAAGATCGCGCGACGTTTATCAGCGCTCTCAACGAGTAAAATCTCTTCAACATCTTGAATCGCGTATTTTTTGTTTTGACTCATGAAGCGAGGTGTCATAAGAGAAATTTTGTGACTTACGACACGCTCCGACTTTATAAGCGTCAGCGCTTGATCATGCGTGAGACAAAAAAACCGGTGCATGAGTGGGTAAGTTTCTTCTTCATCGTTGTATTCAATATCGAGTTCAACATGAAAAACTTCAGTGTTAACAGAGATTTCTATCAATGGAAATTGTCTTGTTTCAGTGTCACCTAAGGCTGCTAGTAGTTGGTTGTCAATTTCCCAACTTTTTTGTGCTTCTAGATACATATTATCCGTCCTTTTTATATATTATTTCTGTTTAGGAGTGGTTTACCGCACTCAGCACGGTGCGAGGCATGAGGCATAAGATGCTTTAGCCTCGCAGACACTGATTTTATGATAAAAAAATGCAACCGGTTTTAGATAAGGTGGCTAATTTTGCACCTTATCTAAATCCCCTCAAATTTTGAGGTTGAAGTAAAAGAAAAACGCAGCCAATCATCGCTGCCGTATTGTGATTCCTGATCAGAATCCACTAAGATTCGGGTGGTCGGTTTTGGACGCCACATAGGCATCAGCAGAGCGTTTAGAATAATTTCTTGGGCGAGGCTAGATTCCATAGACCATCCAAAGTTCCCTTAGAGTTTGGGACTGAAGTAAAAGACAAACATAAGTAGCACAGCTTTAAGTGTTTTAGAGTTTGTAATACAACCATTTAAAGGTTTCTTTAGGCAGCCAAGCCACTAAATCCGACCGTTGCAGGGGACTTTTATCAGGGGGAGGAGTCCCGCTGAGAATGCAGATAGCAGAAAGGACTGCGTATGCAATTCTTCTTATAGTTAGGACAATAGCAAGAGAGTAAACAAAGCGGGGGCGTTCTATTTGGTTTACTTCTATAAAACAAAACCCGCCAAATTCGACGGGTTTAATCATTCGTCTTCGGAGGGCTACCAAAAGTAGTGATACCCGAAGCTCACCTCGCAGATCATAGGCAGCCTTAAGTAACTTGTCAACGGGTACGCTGGTTCATGGAAACTCTAAGCAGCTGTGTTCCGCAACGCAAGCTGAACCACTACTGTTTCATATAGCAGGCCAAGATAGCATTCTGAGTTGACTATCGATGGACTGGTTTCTTGATACCTTAGACTATCAAACACACGGCCGTCCCTAGCGGCAGGAAAGCGAAAAAACTAACGGGTCGAAGAGAGGCCGCATTGGCTGCTGTTGAAGGTAACGCGATATTTTAGCCGAGAGAGTCAGAATGAACCCATGAGTGAGCTATTAAATACTCCATTTTCTAGTAGTGGCTGAGCTGATATGCTAAAAACTAAAGAAAAATTAAAAACAGTCTCTATTCAATAGCACAACTATCCGTTAGGTCAGTATTTAAATTTCAGAAGACAAAACAGCATGAGCGAATCAAGTCACTTTTCCAGCAGGCTAAGAGAGCCTTTAGTCGAGACAACTCGTAAAGTTCGTCGTAACCTTATGACAGCTTCTGTTATCGGTGTTGTATTAACAAAAGTAGGCTTAGTGCCATCAAAAATTTCAGCTTTTGGAGTTGAGTTTACCTCCTCTAATCAGCGAGCTTTGATGATAGTACTGGCCGCAGCAATTGCCTATTTCGCTGTAAGCTTCATGGTCTATGTCTATTCTGAGCTAACGGCCTGGAAAATTGTTATTGCTTCGAAAGAAATCGAAGAGATAAAAGAACAAAGTAAAAATGAATCTTACCAAATATTTGGGGTTGACGAAGATGAGAAGTTTCGGCAGCACTTACGAGAAATCTACTCTCGCTCGAAACCAACATTTTATATTCGCTTAGGTGTAGAGCTTTTAATTCCTATAGCCTTTGCGGGGTATTCATGCTTTTCGCTAGTTAATGCAGAAATCCCAAATGACAATAGCAAACCGGCAACAGTATTAGAAAAGCCTGCAATCAATTGGAATCAGCAGGAATTAAGCAAGGGTGAAGTCGAAAAATAAGAAGTTAGGCTTAAGGAAAATCATGGCTTCAACATCTAGAGCTAAGCTAATAAAGTCTATCCAAGAGAATTTACGTTGCCCGTTAGATTGGGAGGGGAGAGTTGAGAAGGGCATATTCCTCCAGAAGTGGTATTATACAGTATCGGATTGCCTGCCAAATAGAGAACAAGATGCATTTTCATTAAAAGGTGTCTTTGCCGATAGTTATCTGCCGGAGCCCGATGAAGATATTCTCTCAAGTGAATTTTACGACAAACAAGAACTTCACGCCCTCTCAGTTAATAGCAAACTTCATAGATGCGATTGTCGAAATCAATATAAAGCTGAGTGTCAAAAACACCATAGATTGGAAGCTCAAAAACCTAGCGAAAGAAATAAACACTATGTTCTGTCCGCCAAAACTATTGAAGATATAGTTAGGAAATCTACTGAAAAAAATAATGTTGGCCTACTTTTACCTAACCTCTCCCCAGAAGCTCAACTTCGTTTTTATTGGGCTGCTATCAGTGACATCTTTGTAAGGTTGATTTTTGAGCAAGAAAATATAGGTGAGTACTCAGACCGTCAGGTATTTGAGAATGCATGGAACGTTCTGATGACTAGAGAGCAATTCAGAATTTGTGTTGATACGATGACGACTATTGGCTATTACTCTGGAAAAGAGGCCCGGTGGTTGATCTATGACACTACTCTATCAGGTGGGATCACACATTGTTATCCAGCCCTTGAATCACTGCCTAACTGTTATGAAGCAACATTAGATAATTTGCAAGGAATTAAAGAAGCATTTATAAAAGGAAGAAGTGATTGGCCGTAAATAAGACTTAATAATTAAATGCAGGTAATTAATTTGCGTGAGCGCTAAAAATCATCGGTAGCCTCTATTTGGTTTTGTAAATAAAACGACCGTTTTCTTTCCGTCCTATATGTTCCTGCCAAAATGCTTGCCAAGCCAACAAGCCGTGTTAATAAATTACGTAAATAAATCTACGTTAAGCAAAGGTGCCTTTTATGTACGTTGGTTATGCGCGAGTAAGTACACAAGATCAGAATATTGAACTTCAGATTGATGCACTCCAAGAGGCTGGGTGTGAGGAAGTCTACCAGGAGAAAATCAGTGGAACGAAATCAGACCGGCCTGAATTAGAAGTTTGTATCAGAAGTTTAAGGCAGGGGGATATTTTTGTTGTTTGGAAGTTGGACCGCTTAGCTCGCTCTTTAAAAGATCTAGTTTCAATTATTACTATTCTGGATAGCAAAGGTGTCGGTTTCATGTCTCTCACTGAATCAATTGATACTACCAGTGCCGCAGGTAAATTGATTTTTCATGTTTTTGGAGCCTTAGCTGAGTTTGAACATAGCTTAATTCGTGAGAGGACTAAGGCAGGCTTACAGGCAGCTAGGGCGAGAGGCAGGAAAGGTGGCCGAAAGCCAGCTCTTAATGACTCTGATGTTAGGAAAGCACGCGCAATGTTGATCGACCCACACATGACGAAAACTGAAGTTGCCGAGCATTTTGGGGTGAGTCGTGTAACTCTGAACAAATATTTGTAGAACTTACTGGTGTAAGAGGCGTAACTTGTCGTGAATCCGGGGTTTTTGACGCTTGCGGCTAGCAGTGCTTTATTGTTCGCTGTCTGAAAATGACGGTTTTTGACGAATTTACGACATTTCTTTCTAATTTATAAAAGCAAAGAGAACATCCGCTTGTCGTTAAATGGTCGCTTTTTGCCAAAAAGCGACAACTTGCAGTGTGTTAATGTGTAGTACCTCATATCTGATCTTACAGTTTCGATGAATAGGTTTGGACTTCATCTGACAGACAGCTATGAGCGACGAGCGGACTGTGCTATCCCGGCTTTGCATGGTATGTTGACTTAAAACACCTCACTAATAATATGCTATCTGTCTAAGTGGTGGAGATAAAAAATAGAAAATTCCTAGCTACCATTGGGTCATTTGCCATTATGACTTAGGGCTCTGGCTTTTGTATTTGCCAGCAGAACAAGGACTAACATTTTACTTTCGGGATAATCATGGAAGCAATCGAAACTCTTGAACTCAATAAGGACTATGGTTTTGACGTTAGAGTGCAGGACGGTGAAAGACGTTTTGCAGGACGTCTGGAGTTATCACCTGATAGAGTAACTCTCACTGTAAAAGGTGAGGAAACTGGGGATAGAGCGTGCTCTTTTGGTTTTTCAGATATTGATGAAGTATGGTGCGAGGGGTTTAATAACTCATTCATATTGAAAAATTTAAGGGTGCTTCGCGCTCGATCTGGAGTATTAGAATACAAAAAAATTGGATTTTTTGAGTATGTTTATGAAGTTGACTATCTGGCATACTTTACATCGAGGGTGCATCAAGGGCAGAAGTTTAGTGGTTTTTCAGTAGATTTCGAAGAGGCAAAAAACTGGATTGGACATACGAACACTCAAGATAAAATACTAAAGCACTATGAAGAAAAGTCGGGTAGTGTTCAGAATTCTGTGTCATTTCGTTAAACTAAGCAAAAAAGAGATGACATATGACCAAAACCAATTTCGACATGGATGCCGCTTTAAAG
>NZ_SNWT01000015.1:0-31968 GCF_004362265.1 Idiomarina sp. 017G
TTCGAAGCAGGGAGGCGTATTCTACACGTCCCTTTCGTTTCGTCAACCCATTTTTTTCAGCTTTTTCAGCCCGGTTAAAACAAAACGCCGTTGTCCGAATTTGTTGCAAATACACTTTGCAGATAACTCATGACAACGGCGGCGAATTATAGTGATCTCTCTGAGCCTTGCAAGATCTTTTTCGATCAAAAAGTTTAACCGAACAAAAAACAACCAGCTGTAACTAAAACCCTTAGATTTGCTCGTTTTTAATTCTATTTTGTTGTTTTTTTGTGATTACCTTGAACTGTTGTTATATTGAATCACTCTAATAAGTTGGAATTACATAAAGGGCTTAAATCTTATGCGCTGGAAATCAATAACTTTTACCTGTTTGCTTGTTGCAACTCTTAGTTCAAGCGCCATACGAACGAGTCATGCTGCTACTTTTGATGGCAGCCTCCAAAATTCGTCTTCCACTTTACAAGATACTTACCGAAGTATTATCGAAAGTCACCTCAATAAAAACTTCTCTATTATGCGAACTGTACGCATTCTGATTAATAACTACCCAGAACATGCTGCCTATATCGTTAATGCCGCTTTTGATACCAGAGAGAGTAGAGTAACCGCCATTGTAATAGCCGCCATGCAAGCGGAGCCTGCAGTTACTTATACTGTCGTCGACATTGCTATAGCTCGTTACCCAGATTTATGTAATGCCATTGTTGAGGCAGCTATTCAAACCGAGCCCGCTTATATTGATGATATCATTACTATTGCTTTGCAACGTCAACCTGATCAGGCTGAAACTATTATACGCAAAGCTGTCGCGTCCCATCCTGATTTTACTGAGTCTGTTTTGAGAACCGCAGCGCAGGAAGCACCTAGTTCAATTTTTTCTTCATTGACTAAGTCGATAAAGGCTTTACCGGAGACAGCAACAGCTTTAATTGCCGTTATGAAGGACTTTTTTGTTGGTTCAGATGATGAAGAGGGCACATACGAAATTAGCAAAGAAGATTGGAGAATTTTAACTCTGGAAGCGAAAGAGTCAGGAGTTAGCCGCAAGGAACTTGAATGGTTAGTAAAGGAAGGTTATCTGGAAAAGGAAACCTTCGCTAAGATTTTCAACGAAAGGCTCTAATTAGTTATTACCACTTGGTTTTAGACACAAAAAAGCCGGCTGTACTTCAGCCGGCTTTTTAACTTTCCGAAGCGGTTTACTCCGCAGCTTCTTCAGCTACTTCTTCAACTTCTTCAACTTCTGGGCGACCAACTAATTCAATGTAAGCCATTGGTGCGTTATCACCTGTACGGAAGCCACACTTCATAATGCGAGTGTAACCACCTGGGCGTTCTTCATAACGCGGGCCTAATTCATTAAACAGCTTGCCAACAACCTCTTTGTCACGTGTGCGTGCGAACGCCAGACGACGATTTGCTACGCTGTCTTGTTTTGCCATTGTGATCAACGGCTCAACAACGCGACGTAACTCTTTTGCCTTTGGCAAAGTCGTCTTGATGATCTCATGACGCACTAAAGAGCTTGCCATGTTGCGGAACATTGCCTGACGATGGCTGCTGTTTCGATTTAGTTGACGACCACTCTTACGATGGCGCATACCTATACCCTTCTCAGTAAATCTATTACTAAGGTGACCTTAGTCGTTGTCAATTAAGCTGGCTGGTGGCCAGTTCTCAAGGCGCATGCCTAGAGACAAACCACGTGAAGCCAACACGTCTTTGATTTCAGTCAACGACTTCTTACCCAAGTTCGGAGTTTTCAATAACTCGACCTCAGTGCGTTGTACTAAGTCACCAATGTACTGAATCGCTTCTGCTTTCAAGCAGTTCGCAGATCGAACAGTCAATTCCAAGTCGTCTACCGGACGCAGAAGGATCGGATCGAACTCCGGCTTCTCTTCTTTTTCTTCCGGTTCACTGATATCACGAAGTTCTACGAAGGCATCCAACTGTTCAGCTAAAATTGTTGCTGCACGGCGGATAGCTTCTTCTGGATCCAATGTACCATTGGTTTCCATTTCGATAACCAGCTTGTCTAAGTCGGTGCGCTGTTCAACACGAGCCGCATCTACAGAATATGCAATGCGTTCTACCGGGCTGAACGACGCGTCGACTAAAAGACGACCGATTGGACGTTCATCATCATCAGCGGACTGACGAGATGCCGCAGGCACGTAACCACGACCACGTTCGACTTTCACTCGCATAACAAGTTCATAGTCGCCTGTCAGATGACAGATAACGTGCTCAGGATTAACGATTTCAACATCACCATCGTGGGTGAAATCGCCTGCTGTTACAGGACCTGCTCCGGATTTATTCAAAGTCAGAGTTGCTTCATCTTTACCTTCAACGCTGACTGCCAGCCCTTTCAGGTTTAATAAAACTTCAATGACATCTTCCTGAACGCCCTCTTTGCTGCTGTATTCGTGCAGCACGCCATCGATTTCAACCTCAGTCACTGCACAGCCTGGCATTGACGACAGTAAAATGCGACGTAACGCATTACCTAGTGTATAACCAAAGCCGCGTTCCAGAGGCTCCAGTGTCACCTTGGCATGAGTCGGGCTGATTTGCTCGATGTCGACTAACCTCGGCTTTAGGAATTCGGTAACAGAACCCTGCATTGTGTCCTCTCTCTATGCTTAAGCTTTACTTAGAGTAAAGCTCTACGATCAACTGTTCGTTAATTTCAGCAGACAAGTCGCTACGTTCTGGAAGACGTTTAAATGCACCTTCCAATTTGTTGTTGTCTACTTCTATCCAGACTGGCTTTTCGCGTTGTTCTGCAAGCTCCAGTGCTGCTCCGATACGTGCCTGTTTCTTCGCTTTTTCACGAACAGAAACGACATCTTCAGGACGAACCTTGAACGATGGAATGTTCACTACCTGACCATTCACAACAACTGCTTTGTGACTGACCAGCTGACGAGCTTCTGCGCGTGTTGACGCAAAACCCATGCGATACACTACGTTATCCAAGCGCTGTTCCAGCAACTGCAACAGGTTTTCACCGGTATTGCCTTTCAGTCGTGCAGCTTCTTTGTAGTAGTTACGAAATTGCTTTTCCAGTACGCCGTACATACGACGAACTTTCTGTTTCTCACGCAACTGAACACCGTAATCTGACAAACGACCGCGACGCGCGCCGTGTTGTCCTGGTGCAGTTTCGATCTTACATTTAGAATCGATTGCGCGAACGCCGCTCTTCAGGAACAAATCTGTTCCTTCGCGACGGCTCAGCTTGAGCTTTGGACCCAAATATCTAGCCATGATCTTTCTCCAACTATCGATTCACGCCTTAAACGCGACGTTTCTTAGGCGGACGACAACCGTTGTGAGGAATCGGTGTCACATCGGTAATATTTGTGATTTTGTAACCAACGGCGTTCAGGGCACGAATCGATGATTCACGACCCGGGCCTGGACCATTCACAAATACTTCCAGGTTTTTCAGTCCGTATTCCTTCGCCATTTCACCTGCGCGTTCTGCTGCAACCTGTGCTGCGAACGGCGTTGATTTCCGTGAACCACGGAACCCTGATCCACCTGCAGTAGCCCACGCTAGTGCGTTACCCTGGCGATCAGTAATGGTAATAATGGTGTTGTTGAAAGATGCATGCACATGAGCCATGCCATCGGCGACCTGCTTTTTAACGCGCTTTCGAGAGCGAGTTGGTGTTTTAGCCATTACTCAATCCCCCTATTTCTTGATTGGTTTGCGCGGACCTTTACGAGTGCGCGCATTTGTTTTAGTGCGCTGCCCACGTAGAGGTAAGCTACGACGATGACGAAGTCCACGGAAACACCCGAGGTCCATCAAACGTTTAATGTTCATAGATACTTCACGACGCAGATCACCTTCTACGGCGAACTTTGATACAGCGTCACGAAGCGCGTCCAGTTTGTCTTCTGACAATGAACCAATCTTGGTGTCTTCAGCGATACCCGTAGCAGCAAGAATCTGCTGTGAACGAGTACGGCCAACACCGTAGATTGCAGTCAAAGCTATGACTGCATGCTTATTGTCAGGAACGTTAATGCCAGCGATACGGGCCACTAACACGTCTCCTTCAGTTTGTAGGCTTCAGTTGAAAAGCCCGTTAGGATACTCAACCGATTGCCGAATTGCAAATACTTCAAAGGCTGCGGCGACTAAGCCGCAAGCCTTTCCTTCGAATCAACCTTGTCGTTGCTTATGCTTAGCATCAGTGCAAATAACGCGAACTACACCGTTACGCTTGATGATTTTGCAGTTACGACAGATTTTCTTCACGGAAGCACGAACTTTCATTGCTACTCTCCGTTCTACCCAATCTTACCGGCCGTAGCCTTTTAGATTGGCTTTTTTCAGGACAGAGTCATATTGATGCGACATCATATGAGTCTGAACCTGTGCCATAAAGTCCATGATAACAACAACGATAATCAATAAAGATGTACCGCCGAAGTAGAATTGCACATTCCATGCAATCATCATGAACTCCGGAACCAAACAGACAAAGGTAATGTACAGTGCGCCTGCTAATGTCAAACGCGTCATTACTTTATCGATGTATCTTGAGGTTTGTTCACCTGGGCGAATACCCGGAATAAACGCACCCGACTTCTTCAAGTTGTCAGCTGTTTCGCGAGGGTTAAATACCAACGCAGTATAGAAGAAACAGAAGAAGATTATCGCAGCCGCGTACAATAACACATATAACGGCTGACCGGGAGACAATGTCATCGATACTTGCTGCAAAAAGTCTGCAACCATACCTTCACCAGAGCCAAACCAAGTGGCAATGGTACCCGGGAATAAAATAATACTTGACGCAAAAATTGGTGGAATAACACCAGCCATATTAACTTTCAATGGCAAGTGCGTGCTTTGCGCAGCAAATACCTTACGACCTTGTTGACGCTTCGCATAATTAACGACGATACGACGTTGACCACGCTCCACAAAAACAACGAAATAAGTTACTGCTAAAACCACAACCCCAATTAATAACAACAATAACAGGTGCAAGTCACCTTGACGCGCTTGTTCAGCCGTTTGGCCGATAGCGGAAGGTAATCCTGCAACAATACCCACAAAGATCAGGATAGAGATACCGTTGCCAATACCACGCTCAGTAATCTGTTCACCTAACCACATAAGGAACATGGTTCCTGTGACTAAGCTCACTACAGCAGTGAAATAGAAGCCGAAGCCAGGGTCTATTACGAGTCCTGGCATCAAATTTGGCAAGCCTGTAGCTATACCAATCGACTGGAACGTTGCCAGTATTAAAGTACCCCACCGCGTATACTGGTTAATCTTACGACGACCAGACTCACCTTCTTTCTTAAGCTCGGCCAAACGCGGATGTACCACGCTAGCCAACTGCATAATAATCGAAGCCGAAATATACGGCATAATACCTAATGCAAATACTGACGCACGCTCTAAGGCACCACCGCTGAACATGTTAAACATGGCAACGATGGTATCTTTCTGCTGTTCGAATAGCTGAGCTAATACAGCGGCATCAATACCAGGAATAGGCACAAAGGAGCCCGCTCGGAAAACGATAATCGCTCCTAACACAAACAGCAGGCGACGCTTAAGTTCCGACAAGCCACCTTGCGCTCGATTTGATTCCAATCCTGGTTTAGCCATTTGCTCTATCCTTCGATTTTGCCGCCAGCAGCTTCAATAGCTTCGCGAGCGCCTTTGGTGACTTTAAGACCTTTTACAGTCACAGCACGACTTAACTCACCAGATTTGATGACTTTAGCGTGTAGTACGTTCTTACGAACGAGACCTGCTGCTTTCAAAGTCGCCAGTTCAACGGTATCACCGTCAACCTTCGCGATTTCTGCCAAGTTTACTTCTGCAGTGACCATAGCCTTGCGAGAAGTAAAACCAAATTTTGGCAGACGACGTTGAATTGGCATTTGTCCGCCTTCGAAACCTGGCTTGACTGAGCCACCAGAGCGAGATTTCTGCCCTTTGTGACCACGGCCGCCAGTCTTTCCAAGACCTGAACCAATACCACGCCCAACGCGCTTTTTGCTGCTTTTTGCACCAGGTGCGGGAGCAAGTGTATTAAGTTCCATCGCTTATCCCTCCACCTTAATCATGTAATTAACTCGGTTCACCATACCGCGGACTGCAGCAGTGTCTTCCAACTCTACTGTGTGACCAATGCGGCGGAGACCCAAGCCACGTAGTGTAGCTTTATGCTTCGGCAAACGACCGATAGAGCTACGCGTCTGTGTTACTTTGATTGTCTTTTTCGCCATTGTTCACTACCCCAGTATTTCGTCAACGCGCAATCCACGCTTCGCCGCAACTTGCTCCGGCGATTTCATGCCGTTCAACGCTTTGATAGTCGCGCGAACAACGTTGATTGGGTTGGTTGAACCATATGCCTTTGACAGCACGTTATGAACACCTGAAACTTCCAGAACCGCACGCATTGCACCACCAGCGATGATACCCGTACCTTCTGAAGCAGGTTGCATGTATACCTGTGAACCTGAATGACGTCCTTTAACAGGATGCTGTAAAGTGTCGCCTTTCAGTTGAACGGTAACCATATTGCGACGTGCTTTTTCCATTGCTTTTTGAATAGCAGCGGGTACTTCACGCGCTTTACCATAACCAAAACCGACTTTACCTTTACCGTCGCCAACCACAGTCAGTGCAGTGAAGCTAAAGATACGACCACCTTTAACCACTTTTGCTACACGATTTACTGTGATCAACTTCTCTATCAGTTCACCGGTTTGAGCTTCTACATTTGCCATGTTCGTCTCCTAGAACTGAAGTCCGGCTTCACGAGCTGCGTCCGCTAATGCGGCTACGCGACCGTGGTATTTAAAACCACTACGATCGAAAGACACGTTTTTAACGCCTTTTTCAATCGCTCGTTCAGCGATAGTTTTGCCCACGACTTTGGCTGCGTCTACATTACCTGTAGATTTAAGCCCTTCGCGGACACTTTTCTCTGCAGTCGATGCGGCTGCCAGCACTTCAGAACCGTTAGGTGCGATCAACTGCGCGTAAATATGCCGTGGTGTACGGTGAACGACCAGGCGATTTGCACCCAACTCTTTAATTTGTTTACGTGCGCGAGTAGCACGACGTAAGCGAGCTGCTTTATTGTCCATCGTATTACCCTACTTTTTCTTGGCTTCTTTACGGCGCACTTGCTCGTCAGCATAACGGACACCTTTGCCTTTGTAAGGCTCGGGTTTACGGTATGCACGAATGTTAGCGGCAACTTGACCAACTAACTGCTTATCTGCACCTTTAACGACGACTTCAGTCTGAGTCGGAGTATCGATTGTGATCCCTTCAGGAATCTCGAACTCCACAGGATGCGAAAAGCCTAGCGTCAGGTTTAGTTTTTTACCTTGTGCTTGCGCACGGTAACCAACACCTATCAACTGTAACTTACGTTCGAATCCTTTAGTGACTCCGACCACCATGTTTTGCAACAATGCGCGAGCCGTACCAGCTTGAGCTGTTGAGTTAGCAACACCTTCACGGGCGTTAGTACGTAACTCACTCTCATCTTTTACCAGTTCAACTGCATCGTTTACAACACGACTCAGTGAGCCTTGGGCACCTTTAATCGTGACTTCCTGGCCATTTAGCGTAACTTCAACGCCAGCAGGAATTTCAATGGGTGCTTTAGCAACACGTGACATTTCCTACCTCCTAATTACGCTACGTAACCGATAATTTCGCCACCAAGACCAGCTTGGCGAGCGGCACGATCAGTCATCAGGCCTTTAGACGTCGAAACTACTGCGATGCCAAGGCCACCCATTACGTTAGGCAACTCGTTGCGTTTCTTATAGATACGCAGACCAGGCCGACTAACGCGCTCGATTGTTTCAATTACTGGCTTGCCTTCGAAATATTTCAATTCGACTTCAAGCTCAGGTTTAACAGTACTCTCGGCACTGTAACCAGTAATAAAACCTTCTTCTTTCAGAACTTGAGCAATCGCCACTTTCTGCTTAGAAGACGGCATTTTAACCGTTACTTTGTTAGCACCTTGAGCGTTGCGAATGCGTGTGAACATATCCGCAATTGGATCTTGCATGCTCATATTTGCTTTCTCCCGTGATTCGTGGCTTACCAGCTAGCTTTTTTCAAGCCAGGAATTTCACCGCGCATCGCCATCTCACGGACCTTGATTCGGCTCATGCCGAATTTACGAAGGAAACCATGAGGACGACCAGTTATACGACAACGGTTACGTTGACGCGTCGGACTGGCATCACGTGGGAGCTGTTGCAACTTAAGTACGGCTTCCCAACGCTCTTCGTCTGATGCTTTAGGGTCATTAATGACCGTTTTCAGTGCGTTGCGTTTTTCTGCGTATTTTGAAGCGATTTTAGCTCGCTTCACGTCACGCGCTTTCATTGACTGTTTTGCCATAACTCTACACCTTACTTTCTGAACGGGAAGTTAAAGGCAGCTAGCAAAGCACGAGCTTCGTCATCTGTGCCAGCATTTGTGGTAATGGTGATATCCAGACCACGTACCTTGTCGACTTTGTCATAGTCGACCTCCGGAAAGATGATCTGCTCACGAACACCCATGCTGTAATTACCACGACCATCGAACGATTTAGGGTTCAGGCCACGGAAGTCACGGATACGTGGGATTGCAATCGAAATTAAGCGTTGCAAAAAGTCCCACATGCGCTCGCCGCGCAGAGTTACTTTACAGCCAATCGGGAAGCCTTCACGGACTTTGAAACCGGCGACAGACTTGCGTGCCACAGTACGAATTGGCTTTTGACCAGAGATAGCCTCTAGGTCAGCCACTGCGTTATCAAGTACTTTTTTGTCAGCCAGAGCTTCACCAACACCCATGTTAAGGGTGATTTTATCAATCCGAGGGACTTGCATGACGCTGTTGTAGCTGAACTCTTTCATAAGCTCAGGAACTACCGATTCTCTGTAAAAATCATGCAGTTTCGCCATCGTAAAACTCCAAGTTTGAATTAAATGATTGCGTTGTTCGATTTGAAGAAGCGAACTTTCTTGCCATCTTCAAGACGAAATCCAACACGATCTGCTTTACCTGTCTCTGGGTTAAGGATCGCTACGTTCGAAATGTGGATTGCTGCTTCTTGTTCAACGATGCCACCTGATTCACCTAAAGCCGGATTTGGCTTCTGATGTTTCTTGACTACGTTGACGCCTTCCACGATCACGCGATCTTTATCGGTAAGAACTTTCAGGACTTTGCCTTGCTTGCCCTTGTCCTTACCTGCCAGGACGACTACTTCGTCATCACGTTTAATTTTTGCCGCCATAATTGACTCCTTATAGTACTTCTGGTGCCAGCGAGATAATCTTCATAAACTGCTCTGAACGCAGTTCACGAGTTACCGGCCCGAAAATACGTGTGCCAATGGGCTGTTGGTTGTTATTCAACAACACAGCCGCGTTGCGGTCAAAACGGATGACCGACCCGTCTTGTCGACGGACGCCTTTTCTGGTGCGAACGACCACCGCATTCACTACATCGCCTTTCTTCACCTTACCGCGCGGAATTGCTTCCTTGACAGTAACTTTGATGATATCGCCGATGTTTGCGTAGCGACGGTGCGAACCACCTAGAACCTTAATACATTGTACGCTGCGCGCGCCGGAGTTATCGGCAACGTCCAGGGTAGTTTGCATTTGGATCATTTCAGTGCCCCGCTTAGGTTAAAAAAACAGACCCTCTCGGGTCGTGCTGCCTTTGGTTTTTCCCTTATAAAAAGGGTCGCGAAGTGTAACAGATAAAATTTGTAAGTGGTAGGGTAATCTCAGAAAATTTCGTAGGCGTAAGATAAATTCACTATCTTAAGGGTTTAGTTTAGTTGGATTGCAGCAGAACCAATGGTAAATTCAATACTTTACGTTGCTCAGTTAATTATACCTTATTATAAGAGCACAGGCTGACTTGGGACTTCTATGGTATGAATCTGCTATTCATTATTTTTGCCCCATTCTTTGGTGCGCTCTTACCGCTATTATTTAAGCAAGCGTCGCGACCGACAAAGACTGGGATTACACTACTTGTTCCTATTTTCTGCTTAATTGTTTTGTTTCAGTACGTACCCGCTACACTTGCCGGTGAAGTACCTAAGCAAATGGTGGAATGGCTACCGGGTATAGGGCTTGATTTTGCCGTGCGTCTGGACGGCTTGTCACTTCTTTTCGTGGGGCTCATATTAGGCATAGGCGTACTGATTATTGGCTATGCTCACTACTATTTAAGCAGCGACGACGATGAATCCCGTTTTTATGCCTGCCTGCTGTTATTTATGTCATCGATGCTGGGCATCGTTATGGCAGATAATATTTTACTAATGTGGGTTTTCTGGGAACTGACCAGCATCTCTTCCTTTTTACTTATTGGTTATTGGTTCCATAGCAGTGATGCACGTCGCGGTGCTCGCATGGCATTGGCAACCACCGGCGCCGGAGGTCTGGCACTGTTAGCCGGATTACTAATAATTGGGCACATAGCCGGTGGCTATCAACTGGATACTGTATTCGCCGCAGCAGACCAGATAAAAGCGCACGCTTACTATGTACCCGCTTTAATACTCGTTTTATTAGGAGCCTTTACTAAGTCAGCCCAGTTTCCATTTCAATTTTGGCTACCACATGCCATGGCGGCGCCAACTCCCGTAAGTGCGTACTTACACTCTGCGACCATGGTAAAAGCCGGTATCTTTCTATTAGCACGTTTTCATCCGGTATTAGCCGAGACTGAACTGTGGTTTACCCTGGTTACATTAACCGGTTTAATTACCATGTTAGTCGGTGCTTACTTTGCTCTGTTAAAGCACGACCTTAAAGGTTTGCTGGCTTTCTCTACGGTAAGCCATCTGGGTCTCATTTGTATGTTACTGGGGATAGGCACCCAGGCGGCTGTGATAGCGGCGCTATTTCACATTATTAACCATGCTCTATTTAAAGCCGCGCTGTTTATGACAGCAGGCATTATTGACCATGAGTCCGGTACTCGTGATATGCGTAAACTGCAAGGGCTTATGAGCCTGATGCCTATAACGGCTACTCTTGCCATGATTGTAGCGGCCTCAATGGCAGGAATACCACCGTTTAACGGGTTTATGTCTAAAGAGCTATTCCTGGATCAAGCTCTGCAGCAACATTTATTCGGTGGGCTGTCATGGTTTATTCCTATTTTGGCGACTGTGGGAGCCATGCTGTCGGTGGCTTACTCTATTCGCTTTATTCACGATGTTTTCTTTAACGGCGACTATAAAGAACTGCCCAAAAAACCACATGATCCTCCTCGCATGATGTCTGCACCGGTTGCTGTGTTAGGGTTCCTTTGTATAGCTATCGGCGTCGCACCAATGACTATGGTCTCCGGTATACTCGATCAGGCCGCCGCCGCTGTTACCGGCTCTCCTGTTGAAGTAAAACTATCGCTTTGGCACGGCTTTAACATGCCTCTGTTAATGAGCGCAGTGGCAGTGGTTGGCGGTATTCTGATATACCTTTCCCGCGATCAACTGTTTACATTTAATCGCCAATTTGACGGGCAGGACGCTAAACACAATTTTGAACGCCTCGTGCAAAAAGCCTCTGATGCAGCAGCAAATTTTTACGACCGCTTAGACACAGGTTCCTTGCAGCGCTACATTGCTTTTGTTCTTATCAGCGTGATTGTCGTGTTGCTTCCTTCGTTAAGCGACCTAAGCGTGGTAACTGGTGGCAAACCTCAGTTACCTGTTGATATGGTGAGCATGGTTGGTGCTATCGTCCTGATATCTGCAGCATTTGCCACCGCTACATTACATCGTAATCGTTTTGTGATGTTGATGATGCTATCCGTGGTTGGACTGGTTGTGTCGTTAGCTTTCGCGCACTTTTCGGCCCCGGATCTTGCCATGACTCAGTTGGTTGTCGAAGTGGTCAGTATTATCTTAATGATACTGGCGTTGTTCTTTATGCCACAAAAAACCAGTCGGGCCTCTTCTGGCCACCGAGTTTTTCGTGACATAATCATTGCCAGCTTTATTGGTGGTATTGTCGCTACCTTAAATTTCGCAATACTGACCTCACCGTTTGAAAGCATCTCGGACTTTTTCCTTGCGAATGCAAAATCCGGTGGTGGTGGAACCAACGTAGTAAACGTCATTCTGGTGGACTTTCGTGGTTTCGATACATTAGGAGAAATTACCGTTCTGGCAATAGCTGCCGCAGGTATTCATAAGCTGCTTAATAAGCTAAAACCATTTATGCCTTCCAGTGATATTGACGGACGCCCCTGGCATAGAATTAGACACCCGTTGATGTTAACAACTGTTGCCAACATTATTTTACCCATGGCGATGGTAGTTGCTGCCTATATCTTCCTAAGAGGCCACAACTTACCGGGTGGTGGTTTCATCGCAGGCCTGATAGTCGCTTCGGCGATGATCCTGCAATACATTGCCAATGGTGTCGACTGGATGAAAGAGCGCTTTAGCGTTAATTATCAGTCTTTAATGTCATTTGGCGTTTTGATTGCCGCGCTTACCGGGCTTGGTAGCTGGCTGTTTGGCAAGCCTTTCCTGACTTCCTGGTTTACCTATTTAGACTGGCCAGTGGTTGGTAAATTTGAATTTGCAACGGCTTTACTCTTCGATCTTGGCGTTTTCCTAACGGTTGTTGGCGCTACTATGATGATTTTAAGTAACTTCGGGAAGATGACGACACGTCATCGCCCAACGCATGAGGGACATTAATGGAAACTTTATATTCTGTTACCGTTGGTATTTTGACCGCATGCAGTGTTTTTCTCATTCTGCGCGGCCGTTCATTTCCGGTGGTCGTCGGCATTACTATGCTGTCTTATGCCGTTAACTTATTTCTATTTTCAACCGGTCGTCTGACAATAGACGGAGCACCAATTTATGGTACTCAGGAAACCTATGCCGACCCTTTACCTCAGGCGCTGGTTCTCACCGCTATCGTTATCGGTTTCGCCATGACAGCGTATTCAATTATTCTGGCTGTGCGCGCCCGTGGCGAGATAGGAACGGACGAAGTTAACCAACAAGATAATAGTACGGAGGGCAACCGCTAATGTGGCAACAACATTTGGCGATACTTCCTATTTTGGTGCCGTTACTGGCTGCGCTGCTACAGCTTCTTCCCTGGGGAGACAGACCTCAGCCAAAACGCAGGGCCATAGGCCTGCTATCCAGTATATTAACCTTGATACTGAGTATTGCCCTACTCGTTCAGGTTAACCAGGATCAGATGATTGTTTATGCCTTAGGCAACTGGTCCGCGCCATTTGGAATTGTCCTGATGGTGGACAAACTTAGCGCTCTGATGATGCTGATAACGGCAATACTGGCGTTACCGGTGCTCATCTACGGCTGTTATGCCGAAGATAATCTTGGCTCTCACTTTCAGGCATTATTTCAGTTTCAGGTGATGGGCATTATGGGGGCTTTTGCTACCGGCGATATTTTCAACTTATTCGTCTTCTTCGAAGTCCTCCTGATTTCCTCGTACGCACTATTAATGCACGGCGGAGGAAAATTCCGTTTGCGCACGACCCTACACTACGTATTGCTCAACCTTTTGGGATCTGCTCTTTTCTTGATTGGTATCGGCACTCTATACGGCGTTACCGGTACGTTGAATATGGCAGACCTTGCAACGCAAGTTCAACAATTAAGTGGTGACCAGGCCGCCTTAGCTAAAGCCGGTGGTATGATGTTATTGATAGTATTCGGCATTAAAGCGGCTATCCTGCCACTGCACTTCTGGCTGCCTCAAGCGTACTCCACAACCACCGGAGTTGTTGCTGCTCTATTCGCAATAATGACAAAAGTTGGTGTTTACGCCATAGTTCGGGTCTACACACTCATTTTCGGCCCTGAAGCTAATGAACTCGCACTCATTGCACATGACTGGCTTTGGGTTATGGGTCTCATTACCATGCTTGCCGGCGCTATCGGAATTATTGGAGCTCGCGACTTGCGCTTGCTTGTGGCTTATTTAGTGGTCATTTCTATTGGTACACTTATCGCAACCTACAGCTTAAATGGAGTAGCGACAACCGGCGCCATGCTGTTTTATTTAATCCACTCAACCTTTATAACTGGCGCATTATTTTTACTGGCCGACCTTATTGCGTTCGAACGTGGTAAAACCGCATCACGCATCGTATCCGGCAAGAAAATGGCCAATCATTCTACTTATTCAGTCATGTTTTTAATTGCTGCAATAGCAATAATTGGTTTACCACCTCTGTCAGGCTTTGTCGGAAAGCTTATGATTATGGAGTCGGCAAGCCCAAACGGGGCGAGTTTTTGGCTGTGGGGTGCCATGTTAGGCGCAACTCTTATTATGCTTATTTCAGTCACCCGGGCGGGAAGTAAAATGCTCTGGCACACACTGTCGGGTAAAGCGAATGAACAATCCGCTCCTTTAGGGAAAAGAGCTGCTGTTGTTATGCTTCTGTCGTTATCGGTTGTTATGACGTTATTTGCCAGCCCAATACGCAACTATACCGATGATGTCGCTGAACAGCTTTACGACATAGACCAGTACCCATCCCGCGTGCTGACAAAAGGAGTGGAATAATTACTATGAAAAAACTATTTCCGACACCTTTGTTATCTTTTTTCTTATTGACGCTATGGGTTCTATTATTTAACTCAGTTTCGCCCGGGGTGATCATACTGGGCGCTTTATTTTCCTGGTTTATTCCATTTTTATTCCGTGACGCCTGGCCTAATTTTGCAAAAGTTAAGCGCCCCGACCTGGCTGTCGTCTATTTTTTCATTCTGTTGAATGACATTGTCGTGGCTAACTTTAAGGTTGCCGGTATGATTCTTGGGAAACCTCGCTCGATAAAACCCGCGCTGTTTGTTTTTCCACTGGATATGAAAGAGGAGCTTCCGGTTACTCTTCTTGCAAGTACCATAACACTGACGCCGGGAACGGTATCCTGCGAAATTACTCGTGGGCGCAAAGGCATTCTTATTCACGCATTCTCAGAAGAAAGCCCGGAAGAAGTCATAAAAACGATTCGAAACCGTTATGAGCGTCGCCTGAAGGAGATATTCCAATGTTAACGACGGTACTACACATTGCCTTCTTGTTATTCAGTCTATCGGTATTAATGAATTTCTGGCGCCTTATTAAAGGACCCGATCTACCGGACAGAATACTGGCTCTGGATACAATTTACATTAATTCGCTGGCTTTACTGCTGTTGCTGGGTATGTACCAAAACACGCAAACCTATTTTGAAGCAGCATTACTCATTGCCATGTTCGGTTTTGTCGGTACCATCGCGGCAGGTAAATTTTTACTGCGTGGCGACCTAATAGAATAAAAAGGAAAACCTTATGGATGCATTGAACCAATTACCAGCATGGTCACAGTGGCTAGCGGCCTTCTTTATCTTATTAGGCGCTATATTTGCCTTTATTGGCTCTTTGGGGTTAGCAATACTCCCCGACTTTTTTACTCGTTTACACGCCCCCACGAAAAACACCACAATAGGCATTGGAGGCATAGTCATAGCTTCTATTCTTATTACTTCGGTACAAGGGTCGATTAACCTGAACGAACTTCTGATTGCCATATTCCTGTTTTTGACGGCACCTATCAGCGCCCACATTATGGCTAAAGCCGCATTACATACAGAACTGAAGATGTTTAATCGAACAAAAGACTTTCGTCAGGAAGGGGATTCTTACGAGCATATATTGCCTAATAAAAAAGACATGGAACCATAAGGTTCCATGTCTTTCGCAGTAAAAACTTAAATCGCTTTAGAAATAGTAACCAAAGTTAATGTTAAAGCGGTCATTGACCTCGCCACCATCAGTTGCGGTATTACCACCAATAAATGGTTGGTTTTTTGCTCTTACGTAATCAACATAAGTATAAAAACCGCCGCCGGCTGCAACAGCAACCCCTAGAACGTTCATCCAGGTATCATCTTGATAACCCATTTTATCGGTCATTAAGCTGTGGTCATTATAGAAAGTTAAGCTTGTCAGAGGACCAATATCTACTGGCAAAGTATAAGCAACATTAGCTGTATACAGTTTCGCTTCAGCAGGAATTGCGTCGTAATAAGCGTAAGCAGCCATGTAAACACCACGGTTTTCTAGTTTTATATCGTAGTCATAGTCTGAATACTGTAACTGTACGTTCCAGGGGCCGTTATTGTAGACACCATGAGCGGCCCAGGCCATACGATTACCAACATTCTGATTCTCATACGCCTGTGCATCTGTGAAGCCTTCAGCGGCCGTTCCTGAATACAAATTCCCGCCTTGCAAAGACACACCAAGCTCTAAGTTCTCATCATCGCTGAAGGTAAACTTACGTGCGGTTCTGAAAGCATAACTATTGCTCTCACCTACAGGTAAACCCGGTTCGTCATAAGCGCCCTGACCTGGTAACCGAATACCCACGGTGTCATAGTTATAGCGCGCTGTACGATCAGATGTTGAGCCGTCAATACCGCCCTGCTCATCTGATTTCAGGTAAGCTAAATCAAAATCCCACTCATCGCCACGGTATTTGAACCGAATACCGTTATCATGTTCGTCTTCCAGGCCAACATAGAAAGTACTATTGAAGAAATAACTGTGGGAGTTGTAAGGCATGTTGCCAAATGGGATTTTTACAACACCAACCTGCCCCTGCAGTTTATCGGTGAAGTCATAACCAAACCAAGCGTGTTTAATAACGTCCTGATAATTAAACCAACGATATTCAGCAGAAAGGATGACACCTCCCATTTCTCCATCAAAATTCAGACGGAAAATATCGAAATCCAAATCGCCACCGCGGTTTTCATTATCTGAGTCATAATTATTGTATTCATACTGAAAACGAACAGCACCATGAATCTTTATTGGCCAATTTTCATTCTCTTCCGTTTTCTTTTCCAGCTCGTCTAAACGTGCATGGACTCCAGAGTCGTAGACAACTCTGCGCTTCGAACTGTTTTCGTTACTGGCAATTTCATTGCCTTTTTCTACTTCTCGTTCTTTTACAACAACAACTTCTTCTTTTTCACGCTCTTCTTTTTCTTCAAGCCGTTTCTCTAATTGAGCTAAACGTTCTTTTAATGCCTGAATTTCCTGTTCAACCGAATTACTATCTTGAGGAGCAGCAATGACCGGACTTGCCGCAAGCACAGTAGCTGCAAAAAATAAACTTTTTGACATGAATTGTCTCCCTCTGAGAACTACGCATTGGTGTGCGTATTTATTATTTCTTATGTTAAAAAGAAATTTATTTAATTTCAGATATTTGTACTAAACCTATTAAGGTTTAGATCAAAAAAAAAGCCTCCGCAAGGGAGGCCTTTTAATTTCTTTTCGCTATCTGCGTTTAGACAACAGTCGCGCGATCAACGATTTCTTCCAGAGTCCAAGATTTATTCTTAGACAGCGGACGACATTCGCGAACAATCACGGTATCGCCAGCTTTAACCTGGTTTTCTTCGTCATGCGCATGTACTTTAGTTGTACGCGTGATGTACTTCCCGTATACCGGGTGCTTTACACGACGTTCAACAGCTACAGTGATGGTTTTATCCATCTTATCGCTGACAACTTTGCCTTGCAGAGTACGAACACGTTTTTCGTCAGTCATTACGCACCTGCCTTCTCATTTAAGATGGTTTTAACACGTGCGATATCACGACGCACTTGTTTCATCATGTGAGTCTGATTCAGCTGACCAGTTGCTGCCTGCATGCGCAGATTAAACTGCTCACGACGCAAGCCTAACAACTCTTCTTGCAGCTGCTCAACGGTTTTATCTTTCAGTTCACTTGCTTTCATCACATTACCGTCCGAGTCACAAAAGTGGTTTTGAAAGGCAGTTTACGTGCCGCCAGGCGGAACGCTTCACGTGCCAACTCTTCAGGAACACCGTCCATTTCATACAGAACGCGACCTGGTTGAATCTGAGCAACCCAGTATTCGACGTTACCTTTACCTTTACCCATACGAACTTCTAAAGGCTTTTTGGTAATAGGCTTGTCAGGAAATACACGGATCCAGATTTTACCTTGACGCTTAACGTGACGAGTCATTGCACGACGGCCTGCTTCGATTTGACGCGCGGTCATACGACCACGGTCAGTAGCTTTTAAACCAAAAGTACCGAAGCTGACTTTGTTACCAGACTGCGCCAGACCACGGTTGCGGCCTGTGTGAACCTTACGGAATTTTGTACGCTTAGGTTGTAACATATCGTCTCTCCTTACTTACGGTTCTTGCCGCGCTTAGGAGCTGGCTTTTCTTCAGTTGGAAGTCCACCAAGAACTTCACCACGGAAAATCCAGACCTTAACACCGATGATACCGTAAGTGGTGTTCGCTTCTGAGGTCGAGTAGTCGATGTCTGCACGTAATGTGTGCAGCGGTACACGGCCTTCACGATACCACTCAGTACGTGCAATTTCTGCGCCGCCTAAACGACCACTCACTTCAACTTTGATGCCTTTGGCACCCAAGCGAATGGCGTTTTGTACAGCACGTTTCATAGCACGACGGAACATGACACGACGTTCCAACTGACCAGCAATATTGTCAGCTACTAGCTGCGAATCCAACTCAGGCTTACGAACTTCTGAGATGTTGATTTGCGCAGGAGCACCTGTCAATTTAGAAACTTGCTTACGCAGCTTTTCTACGTCTTCGCCTTTCTTACCGATAACCACACCAGGGCGTGCTGTGTGAATAGTCACACGAACGCTCTTAGCTGGACGATCGATAACGATACGAGAGACTGATGCGTTGCGCAGTTCTTTTGTCAGGAACTTACGTACCTGAAAATCACTGTGCAGGTTATCAGCGAACTCATTTGTATTCGCATACCAGGTTGCATTCCATGGTCTGGAGATACCTAGGCGAATACCATTAGGATGTACTTTCTGACCCATAATTTATCTCCTAGCTATCTGACACGACCACAGTAATGTGGCTGGTGCGCTTAAAGATACGATCGGCACGGCCTTTCGCCCGTGGCTTGATGCGCTTCATAGTAGGACCTTCGTCTAAAAAGACCCGGGCTACTTTTAACTCATCGATATCCGCACCTTCGTTATGTTCCGCGTTCGCGATTGCTGACTCAAGTACTTTCTTGATTAAGACAGCAGATGCTTTGGGGCTGTATGCCAGGATATCCAGTGCTTTTTCTACTGGAAGTCCACGG
Organism: Idiomarina sp. 017G; assembly: GCF_004362265.1. Taxonomy (NCBI): domain Bacteria; kingdom Pseudomonadati; phylum Pseudomonadota; class Gammaproteobacteria; order Alteromonadales; family Idiomarinaceae; genus Idiomarina; species Idiomarina sp. 017G. The sequence continues at coordinate 19,224 of NZ_SNWT01000015.1, forward strand.
ATTTGGTCTGCGACCAAACGGCCCTTCTGCGCTGAAACGCGGGCAAATTGGTGTTTAGCAATTGCTTCCATCACTCTCTACCTCTTACCGTTTCTTCGCTTTCTTATCAGCAGCATGGCCGCGATAAGTACGGGTTGGCGCGAATTCGCCTAATTTATGACCGATCATTTCATCTGTCACGTAGACAGGAACGTGCTGACGACCGTTGTGAACAGCGATTGTCAGGCCGATCATATCTGGGATGATCATTGAACGACGGGACCAAGTTTTAATTGGCTTTTTATCCCCGGCTTCCAACGCTTTCTCCACCTTATTTAGCAGGTGAAGGTCAATAAATGGACCTTTTTTAAGAGAACGTGGCATGTTTTATCCTCAACTCTTATTTGTTGCGACGGCGTACGATGAACTTATCAGTACGCTTGTTTTTACGGGTTTTGTAGCCCTTGGTCGGCGTGCCCCATGGAGTCACAGGATGACGTCCACCAGAGGTACGGCCTTCACCACCACCGTGAGGGTGATCAACTGGGTTCATCGCCACACCACGAACGGTCGGACGAATACCACGCCAGCGGTTTGCACCGGCTTTACCCAATTGACGCAGCATGTGTTCTGCGTTACCTACTTCACCGATAGTTGCACGACCTTCAGACTGAACGCGACGCATCTCACCTGAACGTAAACGAACAGTAACATAAGCACCGTCACGAGCAAGAATCTGGCAATAAGCACCCGCTGAACGAGCCATCTGTGCGCCTTTACCTGGCTGTAACTCTACCGCGTGAACAACACTACCCACAGGGATGTTGCGCATTGGCAGGCTGTTACCAGGCTTTATTGGTGCATCAACACCAGACTGGATACGATCGCCTACTGAAAGGTTTTTCGGAGCCAGAATGTAACGGCGTTCACCGTCAGCATACAAAACTAAAGCGATATTCGCTGAACGGTTAGGATCGTATTCAATACGCTCAACCTTTGCAGGGATACCATCTTTATTACGTTTAAAGTCGATTACACGGTAGTGGTGTTTATGACCACCGCCAATGTGACGAACCGTGATACGACCGTTATTGTTACGACCACCAGACTTGCTGTTTTTTTCCAGCAATGGTGCGTAAGGCTTGCCTTTGTACAGGTCCTGACCGACGACTTTAACGACGTGGCGTTGACCCGGAGACGTAGGCTTACTTTTAACTACAGCCATGTTTATTCCTCCTGTTACTCAGCGCCGCCTGAGAAGTCAATGTCAGCACCTTCATTCAAGGCAACATACGCTTTCTTCCAGTCACTGCGTTTCCCAAAACGAGAACCAGTACGTTTGGTTTTACCCTTCACGTTGACTGTACGTACGTTTTTGACTTCAACTTCAAACAATTTTTCGACAGCCGCTTTGATTTCGGTTTTAGTCGCATCAACAGCTACTTTAAAAACAACCGTGTTGTTATTTTCAGCAGTGTTAGTCGATTTTTCCGAAACGTGAGGTGCTAAAATCACTTTAAGCAAACGTTCTTCGCGCATCATGATAACACCTCCTCAAGCTGCTTGACGGCGTCAGCAGTCATCAGCACTTTCTCGAAAGCAATCAGACTGACAGGGTCAATACCCTGAACATCGCGCACGTCGACTTTATGCAAGTTGCGAGAAGCTAAGAACAGGTTCTCATCAACTTCTTTTGTCACGATCAAAACGTCGTTCAGATCCATTTCTTTCAGTTTCGCTGCCAGTTGCTTTGTTTTTGGCTCATCAACACCAAACTTCTCAACAACAATCAAACGTTCCTGACGAATCAGTTCCGACAAAATGCTTTTAATCGCACCGCGGTACATTTTTTTGTTTACTTTCTGGCTGTGATTTTGCGGTTTAGCTGCAAAAGTCGCACCACCAGAACGCCAGATAGGACTACGGATTGTACCTGCACGGGCACGACCAGTACCTTTTTGACGCCAAGGCTTCTTACCACCTCCGGCTACTTCAGAACGAGTTTTCTGAGCTTTTGTGCCCTGACGAGCACCTGCAGCGTAAGCTACAACTACTTGATGGACAAGGGCTTCATTAAACTCACGTCCAAAGGTAGCTTCGGAAACCTCAAGAGCGCCTTTTGCGTCTTTCAATGTTAATTCCATCACTATTCTCCTCAGACGTTATGCCTTGACCGCTGGTTTAACGATCACATCACTTCCGGTTGCACCCGGGACCGCACCTTTGATCAACAACAAGCTGCGCTCTGCATCAACCCGAACTAATTCAAGTGATTGCGTAGTGACTTGCTCATTACCCATCTGACCAGCCATTTTCTTGCCTTTGAATACTTTACCAGGCGACTGGTTTTGACCGATTGAACCCGGTGCACGGTGAGATAATGAGTTACCATGAGTAGCGTCCTGCATGCTGAAGTTCCAGCGCTTCACAGTACCGGCAAAGCCTTTACCTTTTGAAGTACCAGTAACGTCTACTTTGTTAACTTCTGCAAAAATATCAACAGTCAGTTCAGAACCTACTGCGTAATCTTCGCCTTCGCCATTTTGCAGGCGGAATTCCCAAAGACCACGACCAGCCTCTGTACCAGCTTTAGCAAAATGACCTGCTAAAGGCTTGGTTACACGGCTCGCTTTCTTCTCGCCTGTGGTTACTTGAAGGGCACGGTAACCGTCAGTGTCATCAGATTTAATCTGAGTCACACGGTTCGCCAGCACTTCGATCACAGTAACAGGAACAGAAGCGCCGTCTTCCTGGAAGACACGCGTCATTCCTACTTTACGACCGACTAGACCTATAGCCATTGTTAAAACCTCTCGTGTGTAATCCTATTACTGCCCACTTAACCCAAGCTGATCTGTACATCAACGCCAGCTGCCAAATCTAAACGCATAAGCGCGTCAACCGTTTTGTCAGTAGGGTCCATGATATCAATCAGACGCTTGTGGGTGCGGATTTCGTACTGGTCACGCGCGTCTTTATTTACGTGTGGTGAAGTCAGCACGGTGAAACGTTCTTTCCGTGTTGGCAGTGGGATAGGACCACGTACCTGAGCACCAGTGCGTTTTGCAGTTTCAACAATCTCTGCAGTCGACTGGTCGATCAGACGGTGATCGAACGCTTTCAAACGAATCCGAATTCTTTGATTAGCCATAAATAAATCAAAGCCTCAATAAAAGAGCATTTAAAAAAGAGCACAGAAAATCGCAACCTCCCTGGCACATACCGGGGGTGCGATGTTCTACGTCAACCATTCAGTCCCCAATCGGGACTGTTGTCGAACGCCTTTCACACGGCCAAAGCCGATAAACTCAAAAGACGTGGCCGCGAATTATACCGACTCGCGGCCTGGTGTCAAGGCCTTAATGTGTTTTGGCGTAGTCTTCTACTTGCTCCCAAACACGCATTAAATTACCGCCCAGAATCATTTCAATTTCTTTATCTGAATACCCTCTGTCCATCAACCCCTGAACAAGGTTTGGATAGGTAGATACGTCTTTTAGTCCAACCGGCAAAGAGTCACCAACACCGTCGTAGTCAGAGCCCACACCGATGTGTTCAACCCCAATCAAATCACGTACATGATCGATATGGTCTAAAACGGTATCTAAAGTCGCAAATGGATACGGATTATTGGCTTCAATGTCCTTAATGCGACGTTTCGCTTCGTCGCTGTCTTCGCCATATTGCTCTTTTACTGCGGTAATCCGCTTTTTCATCATGTCACGGTAACGGTTGGCCTGCTCAGCCAAAAACGACGAACCAAAGTTAATTTGGATAACGCCCTCATTTTTCGCCAAGGCCTTTAGCATGTCATCGCTCATATTACGTTCAAAACCTGGAGTGTAAGAGCGCAGCGACGAATGCGACGCAATGACCGGAGCGTCACTAATTTCAACCGCCTGATAAAACGCCTCATCGGAAATGTGCGACACATCAACCATAACCCCGACCTTATTCATTTCTTTGACCAATTTTTTACCAAATGGACTTAAGCCATCCCATTGACGGCGAATGTCATAAGAAGAGTCTGAAATGTGATTAGATAATGAGTGAGCCAGAGTAATGTAGCGAATACCGCGCTCATAGAACATACGCAGGTTGTCAAGATCGCCTTCGATAGGAGTGCCGTTTTCCATGCCCAAAGCAATTGACATCAAGCCTTGCTCTTTATTTTCGCGGATATCATCAGTGCTATAAGCCATTGCGAACTTATCTGGTGCACGTCCGACAAGCGCTTCCATACCGTCGATAAGCTCATGAGCCAACTGAACACTGCCACCACTCTCTTCATAAGAGGCCGGAATATAAATAGACATAAACGGGGCATCGAGGCCACCTTCTACTGCACGCGGGTAGTCAAAATCCCCTTCTGCAGTGGCCTCTGTTACATCTTCCCACTTATCATGAATTCGATAAGGTACATCAATATGTGTGTCTATTAGTAAATACTGCTTCGCCAATTTTTCAGCTTTGTCACTAGCGGTATATTCCGCTTGTTCAGAACCGTTGGTTGCAGCTTGCCCCGCTGTTGCACAACCGGTAATAACGGCCAGTACAGAAGCGGCTATCAGAGACTTCATCATACGTATTCCTCTTTTTATTTTTATACGAGATATACGCAGAGTAGCAAAAGTCTAGCTGTGCCGCATTACTGATACGCTGAAACTTATGACAGCGCCGACAATCAAGGTTCCTAATACCGGTGCCGCCAACCAAATGAGCCACCATTGATCTAATAAAATCACGGGGGCCCCTTACTGAGACTGCTTATTCTTTTGTTCAGAAGGGTCAATCTGAGTTTCAGCTTGCTTTAAATCAGGCAAAAACTCTATAACCCACTCTTCAATTGACTCTGAAACCGACTGTTTGACACTTTGCATCGCTTCTTCAGAAATTTCAGCAATCTGAGCTTGAAGCTCAGCAGTGATAGAATCTCTATTCTCATCGGCAGCTGAGACCGATGCACTGAACAACATAACACCACTGACAACACTTACGATTAACGCTTTCATGATTTTCTCCTTTGAATAAATGACAGTGCGTTAGTTAAGTCACACTATGTAATTCAAAGGTTGTGCCATCTTTTTAAATGTTACTAACCATTTGTTATATAATCACTTTTTATTTTTAACTGAGAGAAAGAAGATTTCTCAGGTTAGTGTTTTTCACCAACTTTTAGTCAATTTATGACGTTAATGATGATACGTGCTGACTGTGATCATCGCGAAAAGCCAGAGCACCATAAAGCAGTTGTTCGGCGCTGGTAGCTCTGGGGCCTTTCACACTAAGATACTGGCGCCACCGCTTACCTCCGGTCATTCCCTGAAACAGTCCCAGCATATGGCGGGCCACATGCCAGGCGCGCCCGCCCTGTCGAATATGGTTGTCGATATAAGGTATCATCGCGGTAACTACAGCCTCACGAGTTAACTCTGCCGGCTTCGTTTCACTCAAAGAATCAAGCTGAGTAAGTAACCAGGGATTTTGGTAGGCTGCCCGGCCAATCATCACCCCATGGACCTGGTTTAAATGCTGCTTAACCTCATGCAATTCGACAATTCCGCCGTTAATCGCCACGGGGACATCAGGGTATCTTTTTTGGGCCCGGTAAACCCGTTCATACTGCAATTCAGGAATATCCCGGTTTTCTTTCGGGCTAAGGCCTTGCAGCCAGGCTTTACGGGCATGCAAAGTCAGTTGATCAACACCAGCAGCAACAACGGCATCGGTTAATTCATATAGAAAGTCATCAGAATCCTGCTCATCAATGCCCAAACGGGTTTTTACGGTAACCGGAATATCGGTTACCGCTTTCATTGCCTTTACGCATTCTGCAACCTTTTCCGGTTGAGCCATCAAGCACGCGCCAAAGCTACCATTTTGCACTCGGTCAGATGGGCAACCGACATTAATATTAACCTCATCGTACCCCCGCTCTTGTGCCAAACGCGCGCACTCGGCCATAGCCGCGGGCTCCGAACCTCCAAGCTGCAAAGCAACCGGATGTTCCTCTGCATTGAATGCCAGAAAATCCTGCTGACCAAAAATAATCGCACCTGTCGTTACCATCTCGGTATAAAGCAAGGTACTCCTGGTCAGGAGACGATGAAAATACCGGCAATGCCGATCGGTCCAGTCCAGCATCGGGGCTACAGAAAGCTTATAAGAATATGGTTCGGTCAAAACATCCACCCGGTAAAAAGTTAACCGACAAAGTCAGTATATTTAGCAGACTATTTTAACTCAGAATACACCAGTAAGCAGCCTCTTCCGTAAAACCCTTTTCCTTACCCCTAAAACTCTCTACAATGACTAAAATGGTCATAAATTGTAGTCAATAATGAAAGCTCAAGAAGCACAACGACTTATACAAAAAGCTGAAAAACTCTGCCAACAACGTGGTGCCCGCCTGACAAATGCCCGCCGCGAAGTTTTCGCGATACTCGCAGAGCATTCAGGAGCCGTCGGCGCATATGATTTACTCGATCAACTGCGGGAAGTCATGCCCAATGCAAAACCCCCGACAATCTACCGCGCTTTAGACTTTTTACAAGAACAAGGCTTCGTTCATAAAATCACTTCGTCGAATAGTTTTGTTCTTTGCTCGCATTTCGACCATCAACATCCGGTTCAAATGTTAATCTGCAGTTCCTGCGGCGATGTTCAGGAAATTCAGTCCGAAGGGGTTTATGACGAATTGAAACATCAAGCCGAAGATCAAGGGTTTAAGGTTCAGAGCCAAACTATAGAAGCACATGGTTTGTGCACTAAATGCCTTTAATATTAGCGCTATTAAATAATAACAATAGGTAACACTATGAAGCTCAATCATCTTATTGCCACTGCAGCGGTTTGTTTAACCGTTAATCAGGCGGCAACCGCTCAAGCTTTTGAAGATAAATTCCGTCAGCTTAACGATGATAAATTCCGTAGTCCGAACATTTATCGTACCGCGTCCGGTGCTCCTGGACATGCTTACTGGCAACAGGAAGCGGACTACAAAATTGAGGTTGCTCTGGACGATGAGAATCAGAGTATTACGGCACAAAGCACCATAACGTACACCAATAACTCCCCCGATACTTTGCGCTATTTATGGGTTCAACTTGACCAGAACCGCTTTAAGAAAGACTCCATTGGGCCGCAGAGTCAAGCCTCCGGAGATTTAGACCGAGTTAGCTTTTCCAGAATGGAAAGCATGCTCACTCAGGAAGAGTTTCCGGCCGGTTATGAGCTTACAGAAATCAGTAACGAAGATGGTGAACCTTTAGCACATTACGTTAATGACACTATGCTAAGGCTGGATCTGGATGAGCCCCTTAAAAGCGGCGAAAGTGTCACTTTTAATATCAACTGGCAGTTCAATATTATCGAAGCTGAAGTACTTGGTGGTCGCGGCGGTTATGAGTACTTTGAAGACGACGGAAACTACCTGTATGAGATGGCACAGTGGTTCCCTCGTATGGCCGCATATTACGACGCTGAAGGTTGGCAGAATAAACAGTTTATCGGCAACGGAGAGTTCGCTTTAGAGTTTGGTGATTATCGCGTAGAGATAACGGTTCCGGCGGATCATATTGTAGCCTCTACTGGTGTTTTGCAAAATCCCGATGAAGTACTCACTTCTACTCAGCGTGAACGCCTGGAAAAAGCCCGTAATTCAGACAAGCCGGTAAAAATTGTCACTGAAGAAGAGGCATTAGAAAATCAGAAGGAAGGCACCAGCAATACTAAAACCTGGATTTTCGAAGCAGATAAAGTTCGTGACTTTGCCTGGGCTTCGTCGCGCAAGTTTATCTGGGACGCGCAAGGTTACAAAAAGAACGATACCAATGTGCTGGCTATGTCGTATTACCCTGAAGAGGGCAATCCATTATGGGAACGTTACTCGACCGCTTCTATTATTCACACAATTGAGCACTATAACGATTACAGCTTTGACTATCCTTATCCTGTCGCTATATCGGTAAACGGCCCTGTTGGTGGTATGGAATACCCGATGATTACCTTTAATGGCCCGCGCCCTTACGTTGATGAGGATTCAGGTGAGAAATACTACTCTAAACGCACCAAATACGGTCTAATTTCTGTAATCATCCACGAAATTGGTCACATTTACTTTCCTATGGTAGTTAACTCTGATGAACGCCAGTGGACCTGGATGGATGAAGGTATCAATACTTACCTACAGTTCCTGGCTGAACAAAAATGGGAAAAAGATTATCCGTCGTGGCGCGGTGAACCGCGTAACATTACCAGTTACATGGCCAGCAGTAACCAAATGCCTATTATGACCAACTCAGAGTCGATTCTGCAATTTGGTAATAATGCCTACGGAAAGCCAGCTACAGCACTTAATATATTACGTGAAACTATCGTTGGCCGTGAGCTCTTTGATTTCGCTTTCCGTCAGTATGCGCAGCGTTGGAAATTTAAACGTCCTACACCAGAAGACTTATTCAGAACCATAGAAGATGCTTCCGGCGTTGATTTAGACTGGTTCTGGAGAGGCTGGTTCTACTCTACTGACCATGTCGATATCGCCCTTGAGCAAGTCAATCAGTTGACTATTAATACGCAAGATCCGGAAATCGAAAAAGCATGGCAAGAACAGCAAGAAAATGCTGAGCCAGAGTCTTTGACAACTCAGCGTAATGCCGACGTTAATTATAAAATTCATCAGCAACCGGATCTTACTGACTTTTATAATGAGAACGACGACTACACTGTCACTAACGCTGACCGAAACAAATATCAAGAGCTGATAGAGGGGCTTAACGAAGAGCAGCGGGAAATGCTGAAGAACGGCAGCAACTTCTACGTACTTGATTTCGCCAATAAAGGCGGCTTAGTTATGCCTATTTTACTAGATCTTCAGTTTGAAGATGGCAGTAAAGAACATGTTCGCATTCCGGCGGAAGTATGGCGTCGCTCTCCAGAAAAGGTGAGCAAGTTATTGATTCGCGATAAAACTTTGACTCAAGTCGTTGTTGACCCTAACTGGGAGACGGCAGATGTTGATACCAGTAACAACTACTGGCCAGCCAGAGCAGTGCCATCCCGGATTGAACTGTTTAAGCGTGAAGACCGTAATAAGAGCATGATGGAAGACTTCAACGAGGAGTTGGAGTCGGGCAACGATGATTAAACTTGTTGCTGCTATTGTTTTTTTGTTCGCGCTGATACCTTCTGTATCAGCGCATCGCTATTTTTTTGGGTTAACCGAAATAAGTGCGAATAAAAACACCCAAACAATAGAAATTATTCATCAGTATACTTTGCATGACGTACAACAAGTGCTTAAAAAGCGGCTGGGAAAGGCTTTTAGACTGGAAGAAGAAGGTTCTGAAAAACATATCAGAGACTGGATAACTGAAAAGTTTCAACTGGTAAACTCGCAAGGAAATAAAGTTGAGCCAAACTGGGTAGGTTTTGAAGCTGACTACCAGAAAATTTGGGTTTATCAGGAGATACCGAAGCGTGATAACCTGTGTGGGTGGGATGTTTCAAATAAGCTATTAATGGATAGCTTTTCTGCCCAGGTAAATACTATCAATGTCGTCGATGATCATGGCAATCGTAGCCTAATTCTGACCATTGAAAATACATCTGACACAATTACGTGCCAGCAAGAGATAAAGGAATAGAAAATGAATGCCGAGTTCGTAAACCCATTTCTTCAAGCACTGCAAAATGTCTTGTCGATGATGGCTCAAATGGAATTGAAGCCCGGTAAAGCTCAACTAAAAAAGGATGAGTACGCGCGGGGCGATGTATCAGGCGTCATCGGTATGGTGGGCCCACAGATAAAAGGATCATTCTCAATTTCATTTGAGGAAAATCTGGCCTGTGAAATCATGAATAAAATGTTAGGTGAGTTACCAAACTCAATTAACGAAGATGTCTGTGATATGGTCGGCGAAATCACGAATATGGTTACCGGCGGAGCCAAAAAGACACTAGGTGAAAAAGGTTACGATTTTGATATGGCTACTCCAATTGTGGTTTCAGGTAAAGACCATACCATTTCTCATAAATCTGAAGGCTCGAAACTGATTATGCCGTTCAACCACGTTTCAGGTAAAGCATACATCGAAATCTGCTTCGATAAAATCAATTAGCGACGACTAGTAACGCTCGTCGCTGGCATGGCGGGCATAGTTATCAAACCTCGATAATTGTCCATGGAATTTCAATTCAATTTTACCAATAGGTCCATTACGCTGTTTCCCGATAATAATTTCAGCTAAACCTTGCTCTGCTGAGTCTGGATGATAAACCTCGTCACGGTAAATAAACATGATGACGTCAGCATCCTGCTCAATAGAGCCAGACTCACGTAAGTCTGAGTTAACGGGTCTTTTATCGGAGCGTTGCTCTAGTGAACGGTTTAGCTGAGACAACGCCACCACAGGCACTTCCAGCTCTTTCGCTAAGGACTTCAAAGAACGGGATATTTCTGCAATTTCCAGCGTCCGGTTTTCCGACATCCCCGGAACTGTCATTAACTGCAAATAATCCACCATAATCATGGATATTCCTTTGTGCTCTCTATGAATCCGGCGAGCACGGGAGCGCACTTCAGTCGGTGTTAGTCCAGACGAGTCATCTATGTAGATATTATTCTTATCGTTTAGCATGTTCATAACAGATGCGATGCGAGCCCAGTCGTCATCTTCAAGTTTACCTGTACGTACTTTATTCTGATCGACCCGGCTAAGTGAAGCCAGCATACGCATCATCAACTGCTCTGCGGGCATCTCTAAACTAAACACAAGTACCGGGCGGTCATCATTGAGTGCAATGTTCTCTGCCAGGTTCATAGCAAAGGTTGTTTTACCCATAGACGGACGTGCCGCTACGATAACCAGGTCGGAAGGCTGGAGGCCTGCGGTCATCTGATCGAGGTCAGTAAAACCGGTAGAAACACCCGTCACACCGTTATTGTTTTTCAGTTTACTCAACTGTTCAATACGGCTAACCGTACGCTGCAGAATTAAATTGATACCTTGCGGCCCTTCGCTGGAACTTACTCGCTTCTCAGCAATTTGGAAGACTTTTGATTCAGCCAGATCGAGCAGCTCTGCGCTGCTGCGACCCTGAGTATCGTAACCAGACTCGGCGATATCATTTGCCGCACCAATCATCTCTCTTAACACTGCGCGTTCGCGGACAATGTTCGCATAAGCTAATATATTTGCCGCGCTGGGAGTATTTTTTGCAATTTCACCAAGGTAGGCAAAGCCACCTATTTGCTCCAGCTCTCCCGCCGTTTCCAGGTTTTCCGAAACCGTCACCAAATCCATTGGCTGACTGCGTTGAGCAAGCTCATGCATGGCTTTAAAAATGAGTCGGTGCGAACGATGATAGAAGTCTTCAGCGATAACGCTACCGGCAACATTGTCCCAGGCATCATTATCGAGCATTAAACCGCCAAGAACGGATTGTTCAGCTTCAATTGAATGGGGTGCTGAGCGCAGTGCTTCTATTGACGCGTCGCGTTTTTTTGACTTCTCTGCCATGGGGAAAGTTGTCTCGCAAAGGGAAATAATAAGAGGGGATTACTATACAAAATCCCCTCTTGTTTAGAAAGCGAAGCAACACCTAACAACACGATTTAATTTTTATCGAGTGTTATTTCACCGCTAACCGTTGTGGCGGAAACCGACGCTCCACCATCACCAACTGTAAACTCTAACTTAGAGGATGGCCCCCACTCGGCTTCAGTTGCTTTTTCGTCGCTTAAGCGGTTTGTAATTTCACCGCCAGCATTAGACTTAATATTGAAATCTGCATGGATGTCATCTACCCACTTCAAAGTTACGTCACCACTGACTGAGTTAGTCTCTATACGCGCGCTCCCGGATAGACCGGCAGTTAAAATTGCATCGCCGCTAACTGTGGTCATCTTAGCCTTATTCAGTGTGCCGACTTTTGCGCTAATATCACCCGAAACCGATTGTGCCGTAAAATCAGAAATAGAATCCGATTGACTGGTAATATCACCACTAACAGACTGGTAAGTTGCGGAGTCAGCACTGTTATTTATATCCTTAATATCGCCACTGACCGTCTCAAAACGAACATCGCCGCTTATCTTTTCAGCGTTAATATTCCCGCTAACCGTCTTCAGCAGTATGCGATTGGCAACTTGATTGACTGTTATATCCCCGCTAACCAACCGAATTTCCAACCCACCATTAAAGCCTTCAGCAACGACTTCCATAGACACGCCATTCACTTTTATATCCATAGAGTCAGGCAAGTATATTTTCAGATCGGAACCTTTATCATCCGAAGAAAAGTTAAATCCTCTTTCTTGCGGGGTCTCAACTTTAATTTGGATACGACTTCCCCTTTGTTCAAAAATAAACCTCTCGGCTTTTTCATCTAATGTACCAACGACCCGTATCTCGTCTTTATCATGGGTAATGAGTTCGACCTTCCCTCTCATGTTGTCAATTAACACCTGAGCCCCGGGCGACGTAGAAAGTGTCTCATCAACTTTTTCCTGCGCCAGACTAACCGAACTGACCGTCAATAGTATGAATCCAACTAACGATAATATCTTTTTCACTTTTCGCTCCCTATTTTTTTCCGCCGTTACAGCATATTGCCATAAGAATCACTTTAGTGATGAAAATTTTGCAAAAAAAAAAGCTGCCCGAAGGCTAATGCCGATCAGTTAAGAAAAATTTTAGCGATCGGTTGACCGATCCGGCAGAGACTTCAAAATCCGTAGTTAGGTTTTCTAACTACGGATTTT
>NZ_SNWT01000016.1:0-1646 GCF_004362265.1 Idiomarina sp. 017G
TCAAATGAATTGACGGGGGCCCGCACAAGCGGTGGAGCATGTGGTTTAATTCGATGCAACGCGAAGAACCTTACCATCCCTTGACATCCAGTGAACTTTCCAGAGATGGATTGGTGCCTTCGGGAACACTGAGACAGGTGCTGCATGGCTGTCGTCAGCTCGTGTTGTGAGATGTTGGGTTAAGTCCCGCAACGAGCGCAACCCTTATCCTTAGTTGCCAGCACGTAATGGTGGGAACTCTGGGGAGACTGCCGGTGATAAACCGGAGGAAGGTGGGGACGACGTCAAGTCATCATGGCCCTTACGGGATGGGCTACACACGTGCTACAATGGCGCATACAAAGGGCAGCAAGCCAGCGATGGTTAGCGAATCTCATAAAGTGCGTCGTAGTCCGGATCGGAGTCTGCAACTCGACTCCGTGAAGTCGGAATCGCTAGTAATCGTGGATCAGAATGCCACGGTGAATACGTTCCCGGGCCTTGTACACACCGCCCGTCACACCATGGGAGTGGGCTGCACCAGAAGTGGTTAGTTTAACCTTCGGGAGAACGATCACCACGGTGTGGTTCATGACTGGGGTGAAGTCGTAACAAGGTAGCCGTAGGGGAACCTGCGGCTGGATCACCTCCTTACAAAACAGCTTATCTTTTGTGTAGACAAAAAATTGCGTCCTGCATTTTTTGTCTACCTCACATCCGTGTGAGTAAGTGTCCACACAGTTTGCAGGCTTGATATAGATAGAGAAGAAACTGGGTCTGTAGCTCAGCTGGTTAGAGCGCACCCCTGATAAGGGTGAGGTCGGCAGTTCAAGTCTGCCCAGACCCACCATTTCTGCGCGATGGCTGCGTTGTTCGGGTATTCGCATACTGATGTATGCTTCACACCCTCTCGCCTTGCCCTCGCTTGAAATTCCCTTGTCAGGGCTGCCGCGATGTTGATAAAAGGGTTTCCCCGATGTCAGCACGCGCAGCATGAAGCTTTGAGAGCAAGGCGCACGTTGAGTGATTGAAGGAGCATACCTCGATGGTATGTGACTGATTGAACGAATCGCGCAACGCCGCTATCGAAGCTTCAGGCAAGCATTCTGGGGCCATAGCTCAGCTGGGAGAGCGCCTGCCTTGCACGCAGGAGGTCAGCGGTTCGATCCCGCTTGGCTCCACCATTTCTTCTCTTGTAACCGTTAGCGTTAAGCACTCTTTAATAAGAATGTTTACCGGTAACTCAGTGTTACGTGCTCTTTAACAACATGAAAAGCTGATTGTAATATTAAAAGTAAGAAATGCCACTCTACTTGAACAAACTGATTTGGTAGAGGCGTATCGAACTTGTGTACAGCGAGAACAAACAATCTTGGTCACGTATGCCAGACACCTTCGGGTTGTATGGTTAAGTGACTAAGCGTACACGGTGGATGCCTAGGCAGTTGGAGGCGATGAAGGACGTACTAACTTGCGATAAGCCATGATAAGCCAGTAAGAGGCACTTGAGTCATGGATTTCCGAATGGGGAAACCCAGTGTGCTTGCACACTATCCGGCACTGAATCAATAGGTGCCAGGAAGCGAACCCGGAGAACTGAAACATCTAAGTACCCGGAGGAAAAGAAATCAACCGAGATTTCCCCAGTAGCGGCGAGCGAACGGGAA
>NZ_SNWT01000017.1:0-1488 GCF_004362265.1 Idiomarina sp. 017G
GAAGGTGGTTCGAGAGGACTGCTGGACATATCAGAAGTGCGAATGCTGACATGAGTAACGATAATGGGAGTGAAAAACTCCCACGCCGGAAGACCAAGGTTTCCTATCCCATGCTAATCAGGGTAGGGTAAGTCGGCCCCTAAGGCGAGGCGGAAACGCGTAGTCGATGGAAAACAGGTCAATATTCCTGTACCGATGTTCATTGCGATGGGGGGACGGAGAAGGCTAGGTGAGCCGGGCGTTGGTAGTCCCGGTGAAAGTGCGTAGGCTGAGGACTTAGGTAAATCCGGGTCCTTAAGGCCGAGACACGAGACGAGTACCCACGGGTGCGAAGTCATTGATGCCATGCTTCCGGGAAAAGCCTCTAAGCTTCAGATGAACATTGACCGTACCCCAAACCGACACAGGTGGTCAGGTAGAGAATACTAAGGCGCTTGAGAGAACTCGGGTGAAGGAACTAGGCAAAATAGTACCGTAACTTCGGGAGAAGGTACGCCACTGGTGGTGATTGACTTCGCGTCATGAGCTGCTGGTGGTCGCAGTGACCAGGTGGCTGGGACTGTTTATTAAAAACACAGCACTGTGCTAACACGAAAGTGGACGTATACGGTGTGACACCTGCCCGGTGCCGGAAGGTTAATTGATGGGGTTAGTTTTCGGACGAAGCTCTTGATCGAAGCCCCGGTAAACGGCGGCCGTAACTATAACGGTCCTAAGGTAGCGAAATTCCTTGTCGGGTAAGTTCCGACCTGCACGAATGGTGTAACCATGGCCACGCTGTCTCCACCCGAGACTCAGTGAAATTGAAATCGCAGTGAAGATGCTGTGTACCCGCGGCTAGACGGAAAGACCCCGTGAACCTTTACTACAGCTTGGCACTGAACATTGAACCTACATGTGTAGGATAGGTGGGAGGCTTTGAAGCGTTGGCGCTAGTTGACGTGGAGCCATCCTTGAAATACCACCCTTGTATGTTTGATGTTCTAACATTGGCCCCTTATCGGGGTTGTGGACAGTGCCTGGTGGGTAGTTTGACTGGGGCGGTCTCCTCCCAAAGAGTAACGGAGGAGCACGAAGGTTGGCTAAGTACGGTCGGACATCGTACGGTTAGTGCAATGGCAGAAGCCAGCTTAACTGCGAGACAGACACGTCGAGCAGATACGAAAGTAGGTCATAGTGATCCGGTGGTTCTGAATGGAAGGGCCATCGCTCAACGGATAAAAGGTACTCCGGGGATAACAGGCTGATACCGCCCAAGAGTTCATATCGACGGCGGTGTTTGGCACCTCGATGTCGGCTCATCACATCCTGGGGCTGAAGTCGGTCCCAAGGGTATGGCTGTTCGCCATTTAAAGTGGTACGCGAGCTGGGTTTAGAACGTCGTGAGACAGTTCGGTCCCTATCTGCCGTGGGCGTTTGAGAGTTGAGAGGAGCTGCTCCTAGTACGAGAGGACCGGAGTGGACGAACCTCTGGTGTTCGGGTTGTCA
>NZ_SNWT01000018.1:0-1440 GCF_004362265.1 Idiomarina sp. 017G
TAATGCTTGTCAGTTAAGCTAACTGGCTGTCGGTTTAGAAGGCGGTCGCATCGGATAACGTTGCGGCCGCCTTTTTATTGAACGAGGGTAATATCGCTCTCGTCTTTCGGGCAGCACGAATGCGCTGGCCATTTCCATCATTTGCTCCATGACTTTGGGTATTTTTCCGGGTGAGATGTGTACCAGTATATGTAACTGCCCCACCAGATAATGAGAGGCTTGTTTGAAACTTATTTGATTCGGCTCAATATGCTTCAGGCTATAGGCCATTTGCGCCATCATATACCGCAATAAGTTATAAGCGACCAGCATGCCCCACAACTCCTGCTCAACCAGGTCAGGCCGTTTGCTGCGCAGGGTCAGCTCACTCTTCAGCATATATTGTTTCATTTCACGGTAAGCCTGCTCGATTTCCCAGCGATGAGCATATAAGTCAACGATATCGGCTTCAGGATAACGCATCGTGTCTGTCATTGAGGTTAATATCGCAACCTCTTTTTTAGCTATTTTCTTACACACTAAACGCGCCTGAACAGTGTCCGGTGCATTATCCCACTTCTTCTTAGCTTGTGGTGAGAGCCTAATTTCTACCAATTTGTCCGTGTCGCTAAAAGACTTCTTGACAGAGTATTGTGCGCCTTTTCTGAGGGGAATAAGCCAATGGCGCTCCTCACCGGCACGATGCCATTGATCCAGTAAACCCAGCGCATAAAACCCTTTATCGAACAGCGTCAGTGAGTGGTCCGGCGTCTGTTCAATCAGCCGGGCTGCCAGGTCTACTTCACTAACCTCTGCAATACTGCCGAACTCCGTCGAGGTGACTAAATGGCTGCTTACTTCCATTTGATTCACCATCCGAATTTGAGGATAGTCGGATTCAGCCCGCTGGTTAGCCGTTCGCCCATAGGAAGCATCATTCTCCGGTGTGTCCGGTGTACGCCAGACGGTGCCGTCGACAGCCAGAACCGATAGATTATTCCAGTGAGAAAGCGGTAGTTTATCGAACCACAGCTCATTAGTGAGCTCAAACATACGCTTCATAACATTAGCCCCCAAACGCTGACGAGCCTGAACTACGGCACTCGGCGCAACGTAAGGTCTTTTGCCGGGCAACATTAAATCAAGGTGTGAAACGAGCTGACGCATCGGCATCTCCCGAAATAATGCCATTCCTACGACCGCCCAGACCATAAAGTCCATTGGCAAACGGCGTTTGCGTACCGTTGTAACGCCCGCGTCTTCAAGGCATTGTTCGATTAACTCAGGCTCCAGCAGATCCGGTAGTTTACTAAAATCATCCGGCGTAAACTCCTGCAGTTGGTCCAGTGCTTGACTCAGAAACATAAAAAATCCGTAGTTAGAAAACCTAACTACGGATTTTGAAGTCTCTGCCGGATCGGTCAACCGATCGCTAAAATTTTTCTTAACTGATCGGCATTA
>NZ_SNWT01000019.1:0-1208 GCF_004362265.1 Idiomarina sp. 017G
TCGTTAAACTAAGCAAAAAAGAGATGACATATGACCAAAACCAATTTCGACATGGATGCCGCTTTAAAGCAGTTGCGTGAAGGCAAAGACCTCACCGGCAAAGACGGCATCCTGACACCGCTTATTAAACAACTCACTGAAGCTGCGATGCAGGCTGAGCTTGAAGAGCATCTCAGTGATAAAGAGCAACCTAATCGCAAGAACGGCTCGACGTCAAAAGCAGTTAAGAGTCCTGCCGGCAGTTTTGAACTAGATACGCCCCGCGACAGAGCCGGCTCATTTGAGCCGCAACTGGTTAAAAAACATCAGACGCATTTAACCGATGAGCTGGAGCGTAAAATTATTGCGCTGTTTTCTCTTGGAACCAGCTATCAAGACATTCGCATGCACATTGAAGACCTGTACGGCATTCATGTCTCAAACGGCACCATTAATGCTGTCACGGATAAGCTTCTGCCGGAGCTTCAGGCATGGCGTGAACGACCTTTAGAAGCGGTTTACCCCATTGTCTGGCTCGATGCCATTCACTATAAAATTAAAGAGAATGGGCGTTTTATCAGCAAAGCTGTTTACACCATCCTTGGCCTCAATATTGACGGCAAAAAAGAGCTTCTGGGCCTTTATTTATCCGAATCAGAAGGCGCACATCACTGGCTGAGTGTGTTGACTGACCTACACAATCGAGGGGTTCAGGATATTCTGATTGCCTGCGTCGATGGCTTAAAAGGCTTTCCCGAAGCCATTGAAAGCATTTACCCGAAAACCGAGGTGCAACACTGCATTATTCATCAAATTCGCAACTCGATGAAGTACGTGGCCAGCAAAAATCAGAAAGCCTTCATGGCCGACTTAAAATGCGTGTATAAAGCCGCGACACTGTCCGCTGCCGAAAGCGCTCTGGATGATTTAGAAGCCAAATGGGGCGATAAATATCCCATCGTTATTCAATCCTGGCGCAATAAGTGGCCGACACTCTCAGCGTATTTTAAATACCCCGACTATGTTCGGACCGTTATCTACACAACCAATGCCGTTGAGGCGGTACACCGCCAGTTCAGAAAACTGACCAAAACCAAAGGCGGCTTTAGCAATGAGAGTAGCTTGCTTAAGCTACTGTACGCGGGTATGTTAAAAGCAACTGAGCGCTGGTCGCACCCGGTGCAGAACTGGAATCTGACACTGTCTCAGCTAACCATCCACTTTGAAGG
>NZ_SNWT01000021.1:0-1013 GCF_004362265.1 Idiomarina sp. 017G
ATAGCCGAGGCGGCATCACGACCCAACCGTCAGACGGTCAGGCTGAAAAGCATTGAGCAGCAGGACTTAGCATTGATGGTCAATCAGCGGGAAGGCTTCGTGCAGACGAGAACGCAGTTCTCGAATAGGTTGCGGGGGCAACTGGCCGAATACGGCATTCTTTTACCGAAGCGAGTCGGTACGATATTACAGAGAGTACCGGAGGTACTGGAAGACGACAGCAATGCGCTGACGCTTCAGTCACGGGACCTCATCAACCGGCTCTATCAGATGCTGCGAGCGGTGGATGAAGAAGTTAAAGCGCTGGATAAGCACTTAGCGACACAGGCCGAAAGGAATGAAGACAGTCAGCGGCTGATGACCCTGCCGGGTATCGGACCGATAACAGCGACCTCGCTGCTGGCACTGATAGGTGATGTGAGTGAATTTAAACGCGGCCGCAACCTGTCGGAATACCTGGGACTGGTACCACGGCAAAACAGCAGTGGCGGTAAAGACCGTTTAGGCGGTATTACCAAAAAAGGGAACACCAAACTCAGGACACTGCTGGTGCATGGCGCCCGCTCGGCACTGCGGGTGGCACAACAGCGCCACGACAGGCTGAGCCTCTGGGCACAGGATGTCGCTAAACGCAGAGGCAACAACGTTGCAGCGGTGGCACTGGCTAACAAGCACGCCCGGATAATCTGGGCGATGTTAAAGAATAAAGAAGATTACCGGATGACTGCTGCTTAACAGCATTCAGTAAAAGAGCACAGCGAAGGTTCATTCCTTCCGGGAGTTGCAAACGTCAACAGGATGGTAAAATAGGGTAAACCGACGACAACTGAGACTGTTGAACGTCCGTACATAAAGTACGTTAGCCTGATAAGCCAGTTGTCGTGCGGAGTTCATCCAGGCCAGGTGCGCAAAGCGCGCACCATAAACAGGCCGTATATATGCGAGCGCCCCGACATTTACCACGAGTTGCCGTTGCAAAACGGGAGGGGACCATATATGACGTTCACGTCAGG